>JAXHVJ010000011.1:0-47950 GCA_034189235.1 Pseudomonadota bacterium | reverse complement strand
TGACTGTGAGTGCGCGAAGGGAGGCAGCGAGCAGGTCTTTCCGAAACCTTGCGCAGCCAGGGATGGCGCAGCAGAGCGTACATGGACGTATTCACAGCGTGTTTCGGAAAGACCTGCTCGCTGCCTCCCGACGAACTCCGAATCAAAAAACCGCAGAGGAAATTCTGCGGTTTTTTTTGTGTCTGTAGTTTAATGGACGGTTGAAACCAACCAGAAACTTGTATTAAATCGTACGCATGTTTCGCTAGTTAAAATGTCATTTCAATTAAGGCGAGGAGGGAATATGTCTGAGGTCGTTAGCTATAACCGGGAAGGCAGTGTCGGCGTTATTACCGTGAATTATCCGCCGGTCAATGCCCTCGGCCATGCTGTTCGCTCCGGTCTGCTTGCAGCCCTGGAGCAAGGCCAGAAGGACACAGACGCCAAGGTACTCTTGCTGGTGTGCGAAGGACGCACCTTTATTGCCGGCGCCGATATCCGGGAATTCGGCAAGCCGATGCAGGAGCCTTCCCTGCCATCGGTGGTCAATACCTATGAGAGCAGTGACAAGCCCCTGGTCGCTGCGATTCACGGCACCGCCCTGGGTGGCGGCCTGGAAACCGCGCTGAGTTGTCATTACCGGGTGGCCCTGAGCAGCGCCAAAGTGGGCCTGCCGGAAGTGAAGCTCGGCCTGTTGCCCGGTGCTGGCGGTACCCAGCGGCTGCCGCGCCTGACCGGTGCCCGGAAGGCACTGGAAATGATCACCACCGGTGACTTCGTCGGTGCCAAAGACGCCCTGGCCCTGGGTATTGTCGATGCTGTGGAAGACGGCGACGACATCCGTGCCGTGGGCCTGGCCTTTGCCCGGAAGATCGCGGATGAAGGCAAGCCGGTACGCCGGGTGCGTGACATCACCGACAAGATCGAGGCCGAGAAGGGTAGTGATGTCTTCGACCAGTTCCGTGAAGGCCTGAAGAAGCGGGCCCGCGGCCTGTTTTCCCCGTTCAAGTGTGTCGATGCCGTGGAAGCTGCCTTCAACCTGCCCTTCGAGGAAGGCATGAAGCGCGAGCGGGAACTGTTCATGGAGTGCATGGAATCGCCCCAGCGCGCGGGCCTGATTCACTCGTTTTTCGGTGAGCGCGAGGCTTCCAAGGTCAAGGGTCTGGCCAAGGATACGCCGGTTCGTGATGTGAAGAGTGTAGGCATCATCGGTGCCGGCACCATGGGTGGCGGTATCGCCATGAACTTCGCCAACGTGGGCATTCCGGTCACCATCGTTGAGGTGAAGCAGGAAGCGCTGGACAAGGGCCTGGCCATCATCCGCCGCAACTACGAGAACTCCGCGAAGAAAGGCAAGCTGACGCAGGAGCAGGTGGAGCAGCGCATGGCGCTGATCACCCCGAGCCTGACTTACGACGATTTCCGGGATGTCGATCTGGTGATCGAGGCGGTGTTCGAGAACATGGCCGTCAAGAAGGAGATCTTTGCCAAGCTGGATGAGGTCTGCAAGCCCGGTGCGATCCTCGCCTCCAACACCTCCACCCTGGACATCGACGAGATCGCGTCGGTCACCAAGCGTCCGGAAGACGTGGTGGGCATGCACTTCTTCAGCCCTGCCAATGTCATGAAGTTGCTGGAGAACGTGCGTGGCAGCAAGACCTCCGATGAGGTGAAGGCCACCGTGATGGCGGTCGCCAGGAAGATCAAGAAAGTGGGTGTCATGGTCGGCAACTGCTACGGTTTTGTTGGTAACCGGATGCTGCACAAGCGCGGCACCGAGGCCATGTCCCTGGTGGACGAAGGCGCCACTCCGCAGCAGGTGGACAAGGTACTGACTGACCTAGGTTTCCCCATGGGCCAGTTCGCCATGTCCGACCTGGCCGGTATCGACGTGGGTTACCGCATCCGCGAAGAGCGCCGCAAGGCCGGTGAGGATATCCCGGCCAGCTGGATGGACAAGCTGGCGGAACAGGGCCGTCTTGGCCAGAAGACCCAGGCGGGTGTATATAAATATGAGGAAGGCAGCCGCAAGCCGATTCCTGATCCCGAGGTGGAGCAGCTGATCGAGGAGTTCCGCAAGGAGCAGGGTATTACCCCGCGCGAGATCAGCGACCAGGAAATTCTCGAGCGCTGCATGTACGTGATGATCAACGAAGGCGCCAAGATCCTGGAAGAGGGCATCGCCGACCGTCCTATCGACATCGACATCGTCTGGATCTACGGCTACGGCTTCCCGGCCTACCGCGGCGGCCCCATGTTCTGGGCCGATCAGGAAGGTCTCGACAACATCCTGGCAGCTGTCAAAAAGTACCAGGACACCGTCGGTGGTGATCAATGGCAGCCGGCGGCGTTGCTGGAGAAGCTGGTCAGCGAAGGCAAGAAATTTGGCGATCTTTGATTTGAGTGCGGGGTGGGCGTGAAGATGGGGTCAGAAGAAAGCTTTCTTCTGACCCCATCTTCACGCATCTTCCTTTGAGTCTCACGAAAACGGGGTCAGATGAACGTTTCCATCTGACCCCTCTTTCATAAAAAAGGGGAGCAACAATGGACAGACAAGCCAAAGCCGTGGTCTGCCGGGAATGGGGCCAGCCCGTCCAGGTCGAGACCATCACCGTGGAAGGCCCCGGTCGGGGCGAAATTACCATCAAGGTTGCGGCCTGTGGTGTGTGCCACAGCGATCTGTCCGCCACCACCGGCAAGATTCCCTATCCGCCGCCCCTGGTCCTCGGTCACGAGGCTGCGGGCGTCGTGGTGGAAGTAGGTGAAGAGGTGACCGAATTCCGGGAGGGGGACCACGTGGTCAGCTCCTTCATCTCTATGTGCGGCAAGTGTCGTCAGTGTGTCCGCGGCCGGCCGGTGTTGTGTGAGAATGCCCGCAAGGCCATGTTCACTCTGCCGGATGGCACCGTGCGCACCAAGGGGGCCAGTGGTGAGTCGCTGAACGTGTTCGGGGCCTGCGGCGTGATGGCGGAATACGCCACCATGCATGTGGATAATTGCGTCAAGGTGGATAATACCGTGCCCATGCAGAACGCCGCCCTGGTCGGGTGCGCGGTAATGACTGGCGTTGGCGCTGTGTTCAACACCGCGAAACTGGAACCTGGCTCCCGGGCCGCAGTATTCGGAATCGGTGGTGTGGGTCTCAACGCGATCCAGGGCTGCGCCACTGCCGGTGCCGAGATGATCGTGGCGGTGGACACCAACCCGAAGAAGCTGGAGATGGCCCGGGAATTCGGAGCGACCCATACGATCAACATCAACGAGGTGGATGACGCCGCAAAGGCTGTGAAGAAACTGACCGGTGGCGTGGACTACGCCTTTGAATGCGTGGGCGCCGGTCCGGTGGTGGAGCAGGCCTACAAGTGCCTCGGCCGGGGAGGAACCGCCGTGGTGGTGGGAGTTGCGGATCCGAAGGACAAGACCTCATTGACCACCCTGACGCTGCCCGCGGATGAGCGCACCCTTAAAGGCAGTTGGCTGGGCTCGGCCCGCCCTCAGCATGATTTCCCCAGAATCCTGGGGCTTTACAAGGCCGGTAAACTCAAGTTGGATGAACTGATCACCCGGACTTACCCCATCGAAGAGGCTGCCCGGGCTTTCGATGATATGGTGGCCGGCAAGAATGCCCGTGGCGTGATCGTATTTGAGTGAGGGAGAGAACATGAACGAGTTGAGCAAAAACTACATCAACGGTCAATGGGTCGACTGGAACGGTGAGTTGATCGATGTCCACGAAGCCGGCACCGGCGAGGTGATTGCCCGGGTGCCCGCCTCGGGTCGTGAGGAAATGGAGCAGGCTGTTGCCGCAGCGGATGCCGCTTTCGAGAGTTGGTCCGAAAGCACCCTGGAGCAGCGCCTGAAAGTCCTGGAGCAGCTGCACGCAGGGCTCAAGGAGCGGGCGCCGGAGATTGCCGAGACCGTGAGTCGGGAAGTGGGTATGCCGATCAAGCTGGCCACGCCCATCCAGGCCGGCATGCCGGCCGCCGTCACCAAGACCTACCTGAAACTGCTGCCGGAGTTCCCGTTCACAGAACAGTCCGGCAACTCTGAGGTGCAATACGCGCCGGTGGGTGTGGTCGGCTGTATTACCCCCTGGAACTACCCGCTGCACCAGGTGATCCTGAAAATCGTGCCGGCCATAGCCGCCGGTTGTACTGTGGTGCTCAAGCCTTCGGAAATTGCACCCCAGACCGCCTTCATCCTGGCGGAAATTCTCGACGGCACCGACCTGCCCAAGGGTGTGTTCAATATGGTGTGCGGTCTGGGCCAGATCGTGGGCGACACCCTGATCAAGCATCCGGATGTGCGCATGGTGTCGTTCACCGGTTCCACCCGCACCGGTCACCTGATTGCCCACGCTGCGGCCGATGATTTCAAGCGTGTTGCCCTGGAGATGGGCGGCAAATCAGCCTCGATCATACTCCCCGATGCCGACCTCGCCGGCGCGGTCAAAGGCACGGTTAACAACTGCCTGCTCAACTCCGGCCAGACCTGCACCGCCCTGACCCGCATGCTGGTCCCGGCGGCCAAGCACGATGAGGCCTGTGAGCTGGCGGCAGCCGCGGTGGCCAAGATGACGCCGGGCAATCCGCTCGAGGAAACCACCCGTCTGGGCCCGCTGTCTTCCGCCCAGCAGCGTGACCGGGTGATCGATTACATCAGGCTCGGTATCGAGGAAGGCGCCACCCTGGTGACTGGTGGTCCGGAAGCGCCGGAAGGCTGCGACAAGGGTTACTTCGTCAAGGCCACGGTATTCGGTAATGTCCGTCCGGACAGCCGCATAGCCCAGGAAGAGATCTTCGGGCCGGTGCTGAGCATCATTCCCTATAACGATGAGGCCGAGGCGATCCGTATTGCCAATGGTACCCCCTATGGCCTGTCCGGCGCCGTCTGGTCCGCCGATGATGCCCATGCCAAGCGGGTAGCGGGCAAGCTGCGCACCGGTCAGGTGACCGTCAACGGCGGTGCCTTCAATGCCCTGGCCCCGTTCGGTGGCTTCGGTCATTCCGGTCTCGGCAGGGAGTTTGGCAAGTGGGGCCTGGAGGAATTCCTGGAGCTGCGGTCGTTGCAGCTGTGAGGCGGAGCGGGTGCTGAACCTGGGGGACTTGCTGAACAAGGAATCAGATGAAAGCTTTCATCTGATTCCGCCTTCACCTCAGACCTTGCCGCCCAGCAGAATCCGTACCGCCGTGCATGCGTCCTCCAGTTCTTCATCACTGGGTTCACGGCCCCCAAGGATGTCGCTGTAGAGACAGGACTCCGCGAGTCGGACCATGAATGACGACAGGCTCTCTATATTCATCGGCGGCGTGATGTAGCCCTTGGCGACCTGGTCCCTGAGGAGGCGGGTATTCGCCTCGACCGTCCGGCTGCGCAAAGTGGATTTTGATGAAGTCAGGATCTTTAGGGCGTACTCCGGATCCTCATTGATGAAGCGACGCAAGGGTTTGAAATGCATGACGGTGGAGTTGATGTGACGGTAGACCCCGACGACAAACTCCACACCATGGCCCGGAGTTACAGCCAGAGCCTCCTGTCGCACCGGCTCATAGAGCGACCAGAGAACCTCACCGATCAGAAGGTCCTTGTTGCCCACCCACCGGAACAGGGTGGCCCGGCCGATATCGAGTTCGTCCGACAGGGATGCCAGGTGGATACGCTCGCCCTTGAGCCACATGCGCCGGGCCCGCTTGAATGCGTCGGCCGGTGTCGCTTTCGTTGTTGTTCTGGCTGTCACTGGAACCTCTTGTCCAAATTCGATTTCATTCTAACGACAAAAAGAGAACGCTGCTATGAAGACCAGAATCACTGAGCTGTTTGGCATTGAACACCCCATCATTCAGGGCGGCATGCACTGGGTCGGCTATGCCGGGTTGGCAGCGGCGGTATCCAGCGCCGGTGGCTTGGGGATCCTGACGGCGCTGACGCAACCCACGCCTGACGATCTGGCCCGGGAGATTGCCCGTTGCCGGGAAATGACGGACAAGCCCTTTGGCGTCAATCTCACGTTTCTGCGGGACAGATAGTATCAATCGCAGGAGAAGAAATAGCATCAAACGCAGAATCCCGGGCTTTGCTCTCGTGCTGTCACTGATGGTGGCAGGCGGCTGCTTCTGGTGCCTGGAAGCGGGTTACGAGAAATGAGCCGGACTTCTCGAAGTTCAGCCCGCAGCCATGTAGTCAGATGCCGAGGGCTACGGCCATTACATCGACGAAGTCACCGGCCTGAAATCCTGAGCCGGGTCAGAGCCACAGGTCCTTGATCGGGGTATTCGGCCCGAAGTGGTGATAAACCTGGGCCTGTAGCAGCTCTGCGGTGGCAATGGCGTCAATCAGCGCATTGTGGGAGGCGTAATGGGGCAGCCCGTAGCGCTGACGGCTGTCGGCCAGGCGAATCGACACCGGCTTCTTGCCCAGCAACCGTTGCCAGCGGTTCGGCCGCCGGTCAGGGTGCAGGTGGGCTTCGATGGCCATGGTATCGATGACCGGAAACCGGATGCCTTCGCCCAAACGCCATTGCAGCGCCACGTTGAGGAACGGTCGCTCGATGTCCCGGTAATGGACCACCGGGATCCGGCCATTCAGGTAGCTGAACAGCTTGTCCATCACCTCGGCAAGATCCGGGGCATGGTCGATGTCGGAGTGGGTGATGCCATGCACTTCGATGGAGCTCTGGTGCAATGGCAATTGCGGGCGCACGACCTGATGCCAGCAGCGACCCAGCTGAATGCCGTCCAGAGTGAAAGGCACCAGTCCGACACTGACGATGGAGTGCTTGTTCGGATCAAGCCCCGTGGTCTCGAAATCCATCGCCAGCAACGGAACGTCCGACATCGGCATGTCCGGGTCGACGCAGCCGGCCTCATAGAAGGCCTTGATCAGCGGCGACGTCGCCTGGTGGGCGAGCTCCCGATATTGCTCCGGCCAGGTCGGTTTGGCGCTTGTTGCATTCTTACGTTCGGGATTATCGGACATTGCGGCCTGCCTGGGCGTTGTAGCGGAAACGCAGGAATTTCTGGGCATTGCTGACCACCCGGAAGGCGTCCTTGAGATGGCTGCGTTCGAACGGCGACAGGTCTTCAGGTCGCACGTTATTGTCGGGATTCCTGCCATCCTCGATGGCCAGAGCCTGGTGCCTGATGCGAACGATGGAGATGAACTCCAGGGCATCCCGGAGGTTGCCGAGGTCATCTTCCAGGAGCAGCCTGGTCTCGCCGATGGCCTTGAGGCGCTCGAACGAATTCTGGGCCCGGGAGCCGCAGGCCAGGGCATGGATCCGGATCAGGTCGGAAAGCGGTGCCGTGCCACGCCGTTTCAGGTTGAAGGTCTTGCGGTGCTGACCATTCTCTTCCAGTACGAAGGTTCGGAAAAAACCCAGTGGCGGTGTCCGGTTCAGGGCATTACGCGCCATCAGGGTGAGGAAACGCTGGCTGTGGCTGGCTTTTTCCGCCACCAGCGCTTTCAGCTCTTCGGCGAACTCGATCTTGCCGTGGATACCGTCCAGATCAAAGAAGATGTTGCTGTTAAGCAGCGCCCCGGCCTTCGGGTTCTCGATCCAGTCGGTGAAATAGCCCTTCCACACCCGCAACGGCTGGCGCCATTTCGGGTTGGTGGCCATGATCTCGCCGGTGCAGTACTTGTAGCCGCACTCGGCCAGGCCGTCACTGACAAACCTGGCCAGCGCCAGGAAATACTCGTCGTGCTCTTCGGGCACGAACCTGTCGTCCAGGATCATGGCATTGTCCTGGTCGGTCACCACCAGCTGCTCGTCCCGGGCCATGGAACCCAGGGCCATGAAGCAGTAGGGAACCGGGGGCGGGCCCAGCTTTTCCTCGCCCAGCTCCAGCAGTCGCTGGGTGAAGCTTCGACCGATCCCCGCCATGGCACTACCGATCATGTGGGAGTTGGCGTCCTCGTTCACCATGCGTACGAACGTGTCCGGCACATCCCGGCTGACCTTCTTCAGGCCTTTGACGTCATTCTGGTGGTAGATATTGCTCACCAGGTACAGGCTGCTCTGGCTTTCGTATTTCACGATGTCAGATAAGGCAATCACGCCCCGTACCTCGTCTTTATCCATGACTGGCAGGTGGTGGACGTTGTTGTGAAGCATGGTCAGCATGGCCTCGAAAACATAGGCGCTGGCCCTTATGGTGATCAGTCCCTCGGACATGATGTCACTGATCGGAGTTTCCGAGGGCAGGGCCTCGGTGACGGCGCGGGTACGGAGGTCCCGGTCGGTAATGATGCCTTTGAGCCTGGGATGGTCGCCGCTTTCATCCATCAGTAACAGTGCGGAAACGCCCTGATCGGTCATGATCCTGGCCGCTTCCTGCAGCCGCACCGTGCAGGGTGCAGAAACCGGGGCGCGGGAAATCAACCGGGTAACCCTGGAGGTCATCAGATCATTGGATTTCTCCCGCCGGGACAGGGCGGAACGCAGGCGACTCCGGTCCTCGGTCTCGACAAAATCGGCAAAACCGTCATCGTTTTCAAACAGGTACTGGAAGGTGGCTTCCGGGATCCGGTAGATGAGGGTATCTTCGAGCGCCCTGGCGGGAAAACGCACGGTCCTGTTCATCAGCAGGCCGAACTGGCCAAAGATGTCACCCTCTCCGATCCGATTATAGAGTTCGCCGGAGCGCCGGTAGATCTCGACGGCGCCACTGCGAATATAGTAGAGCCAGGAGTTGTCCTGCCCGAATTCCAGGATCTGCGTACCGGCCCGGAAATACTGAACCTCAACGCCACCAACCACATGATCCAGTAGCTCCTCGGGCATTTCATCAAACGGGGGGAACCGGGCCATGTGGTTCCGGATATCAATGAGTTCCGCCTGCATATTGCTCCCTGGTGTGCTTTGGGTGGAGTCTGAAAGTTGTTGTTAATCAAGGACTATAGCAACCGGAGGGAGAGCTGGCCACGGCAGGGAAAGCATGGTAGGAATTTGCGCCATTCCGGCGTTTGGTTCAGCATCCAACTTTCACATTCGAGAGAGACGAATTTTGACGGACAAGCTTCACACTCTGGTATTGGGCGGCATCCGCTCAGGAAAGACGGGCCTGGCCGAAAGGTTGGCTGCAAGCCGGTCTGAAAACGGGGTTGTCTACGTGGCAACAGCCACGGCCGGCGATGACGAAATGGCCGAGCGTATCCGCCGGCACCAGCGGAGCCGGCCGCAGGAGTGGGCTCTTGCCGAGGAAGCGATCAGCCTGGGAGAGGTTCTGGCAGGTAAGGGAGAACAACCCCGGGCGCCATTGTTACTGGTGGACTGCATGAGCCTGTGGCTGAGTAACCTGCTGTTCGCCGGTGATGAGGTGTTCCGGCGGGAGCGGTTGTCGTTCCTGACAGCGCTGGAAAGCTATCCGGGCGAGGCGGTGATCGTCAGTAACGAAATCGGGCTCGGCACCGTCGGCATGGATCCGCTGACCCGCCGGTTCTGTGACGAACTCGGATGGCTGAACCAGGCCCTCGCTCAGCGTTGTGGGCGGGTGGTAATGAGCATCGCCGGATTGCCTATGGCCCTCAAGGGGCAGTTACCGGAGCAGTTCTGACGAGAAGTGGCTCAGCAGGCTGCGAAATTCTCCGTGCTTTGACTGGTCAACCCGGATCCGGCTGCGACTGGCATAGGGCACGGAAACGCTGACAAATGAGCGTTCCAGCGATACCCCCAGGACATCCCCCAGAATCATCCGGATCACTCCGCCGTGGCAGACTACCAGCACCCGCTGGCCGGCCAGCGCTGTCTGCCAGTGGCGAAAGCTCCGCACCACCCGATCCCGGAAGTCTCCCATCGGTTCCCCTTCGGGTGGTGTGAAGGTGGCCGGGTTTGCCCGGAAGCGGGCAAGGTCATCGCCATAGCGTTCGCTGATGGCGTCGGCCGTCAGCCCTTCCCAGACACCAAAACAGACCTCCCGAAGATCCTCTGCGATGTGCAGCGGTATCCCACGCGCGCTGGCCACCTCTTCAGCGAAAAAGCGACAGCGCTGCATGGGGGAGCTGACAATGACGTCCCAACGGTCTTCTTCGGTAATGGCGGCGTGCATCTGTTGCCAACCACGTTCACTCAGTGGATCGTCCAGGGTGCCCCGGAATCTCTGACCGCCCCTGGGTTCTCCGTGACGGATCAGGTCGATCAGCGTGGTGGAGGTGGCAGCGCATTCACTCATGATCAGCTCCGGTCACTGACGCCGGCATCGGCAAAGCTGGCCATGGCGTTGTGCAGGGCGCAGGCAGCCCTGAGTAGTGGAACGGCGGTTGCTGCTCCGCTGCCTTCCCCCAGACGCATGCCCAGATCCAGCAATGGATCGGCTTCCAGGGCATCCAGGACCAGGCGATGGCCGGGTTCGGCTGAACGGTGGCTGAAATGCAGCCAGTGGCGCAGCGCTGGTTGTTGTCTGACTCCAACGAGTGCTGCGACAGAAACGATATAGCCGTCTACCAGAATGGGAATACCGCGGGCCGCTGCACCGAGGAGGGCGCCGGTCAGGGCGGCAATCTCGAAACCACCGAATGAGGCGAGGAGGTCGAGGGGGCTCCGGTCGCTACCATGGCGTGCCAGTGCCTGCTCAATGACCCGGGCCTTGTGGCAAACCCCGCTTTCGTCCAGGCCGGTGCCAGGCCCGGCAAACTGCGCCGGGCAGCGATTCAGCATGGCGCAGGCGAGGGCTGCGGCGCTGGTGGTGTTGCCAATCCCCATATCGCCGCCAATAAAGAGCTGGGAGCCAGAATCTGCGGCCCGTTCGGCGGCCCGATCACCGGCTGCGAGTGCCGCGGCTACCTGCGCCTCGCTCATCGCAGGCTCCTGAGCCAGATTCCCGGTAGCAGGAGCAATGCGCTCATCAACAATCCCGGAAAGTCCCTGCGGCACATCACCAACGGTGCCAAGATCAAGCACCTCCAGGCTGGCACCGAGCTGGTGAGCCAGCACACTGATCGCAGCGCCGCCCCGGGCAAAGTTAGCAATCATCTGCGCGGTTACGGTCTGTGGGAAAGCAGATATGCCCTCGCTGCAGACCCCGTGATCTCCGGCGCAGACAGAAATATGAATCCGGTCCACAGCCGGGGTTTCCGTGCGCTGCTGGGCGCTCAGGGTAATTGCCAGATCTTCCAGACGGCCCAGGGAGCCGGGGGGCTTGGTCAGGACGCCCTGTCTGATGCGGGCCAATTCGGCAAAATGAGAATCTGGTTGGGCGATGGCAGACGTCCAGCAGGCAGGTAAAGTCATGTTCGGAATTCCGGTCAGGGGACAGGCGCCCGATAGTCCACCGTGGCCGAAACAGTGTCAAGGTCGGTGTCGGGTCGAGTAGACTTGGTGCTTATTCATAGTAACGGATCAAGCAAGGGACCCGATTGGACGATTTTTTCATTTCGGTACTGGTGTGCCTGGCGGCACTGCTACTGGATCAGTGGCTGGGCGAGCCCGGGCGCTGGCACCCCGTGGTCGGATTCGGGCGCGCGGCCTCTGCTCTGGAGCGCAAGCTGAACCAGCCGACCGGTCAAGGCATCGGGCGGGGTTTGGCTGCCTTGGTGACACTGGTGGGGCCGGTGTTGCTGTTACTTTTCTGGCTGGAAGACCGGTTCCCTGAACCGGTGTGGTTGGCGGTGGAAGTGGTGGGCTTGTGGTTAGCCGTCTCTCTTCGGGGATTGGCGGAGCATGGTGGAGCGGTAGCAGATGCCCTGAAAGTTGAAGAACTGTCCCTCGCCCGGGAACAGGTCGGGCGCATTGTCAGCCGTAACGCCCAGGCACTCGATGAACATGGTGTTGCTGCAGCGGCCACTGAATCCATGCTGGAGAACGGAGCCGATGCGGTGTTCGCAAGTCTTTTCTGGTTTCTGGTGGCAGGCCTTCCAGGGGTATTGCTGCATCGGATGGTTAATACCCTGGATGCCATGTGGGGATACCGGAACGACCGCTACCTGCGTTTCGGCCGGGTGGCTGCCCGGCTGGACGATGTCCTGAACTGGATTCCTGCCCGGCTGACCGCTGCCACTTATGCTGTGCTGGGGCAAACCTCCCTGGCCTGGCGTTGCTGGCGGACCCAGGCCCAAAGCTGGGACAGCCCCAATGCCGGCCCGGTCATGTCGGCCGGTGCAGGTGCCCTTGGCGTCACCCTGGGAGGCCCTGCACCCTACGCCGGTGGTCTCAAGCAACGGCCGACACTGGGCCAGGGGGCGGTACCGGATGCCCATAGTATCGAGGGAGCGATTACCCTGGTCCGCCAGGGCGCCTGGCTCTGGGTAATGTCCCTGCTGGTTGGTTCGGCCCTCTGGTTGATCTTTGCGGGGGGCGGTTTGTGAGTGCTTCCCTGGCACCGGAGCATGGTGGACGGCTGGACGATGCGGTCCGCGAGTGGGGTATTCCGCGGCATCACTGGCTGGATCTGTCGACCGGGATTAATCCCCGGCACTGGCCAGTGCCCGACATTCCCGCTGATGTCTGGCAACGTTTACCGGAAGACAACGATGGGTTGTCGGCAATCATCCGTCGCTGGTGTGAAGCGCCCGCCGAGGCACACTGCCTGCCGGTTGCCGGAAGCCAGGCAGCCATTCAGGCCCTGCCCGGGCTGGAAGCACCTTGCCGGGTCGGTATTCCGGTGCCGGGATACCGCGAACATGGATACTGGTGGCAGAGGGCCGGCCATACCCTGGTGCCGATAGAGCCGGATCGATTAAGGGGTGGGGATCCATGGTTGGGCGATCTCGATGCGCTGGTCTGGATCAATCCCAATAATCCGACCGGGCTATCGTTACCTGTTGAGCGGTTGCTGGGCTGGCATTGCCGGTTGCGGGCCCGGGGCGGTTTTCTTGTGGTGGATGAGGCCTTCGTTGATCGCAGCCCGGGAAGCAGCATCGCGCCCTATGCTGGTGTTCCCGGGCTTGTGGTCTTGCGGTCACTTGGCAAGTTCTTCGGACTGGCCGGTATCCGGGCCGGTGCGGTGCTGGGCGATGAAGGCACAGTGTCGGCGTTGGCAGAGCGGCTGGGGCCGTGGGCGATGAGTGGGCCCGCCCGGTTCATCATGAAACATGCCCTGGAAGACCGGGGTTGGCAACAGATTGCCGCCCGGGAACTGGCTGAAGCCAGTAACCGCCTGCATCGGCTGTTGGCCGGGCAGGGGCTTGGTGAAAGCACCGGGACAGCCCTGTTCCGGTATCTGCCCCATCCTGACGCGGCTCGGATTCACAAGGCCCTGGCCCGTCGGGGCATTCTGGTGCGCCATTTCGAGAAGCCACCCGCGCTGCGTTTCGGGCTTCCCGGCAGCGAACCGGAATGGCAGAGACTGACCGACGCCCTTGCGGAATGTCATTGACCAGAGAATGGCCGATTGGTAGCCTTGCCAGCGTTTTCAGGTGCCCTGCGCAAAGCTGCCAGGGTGAAACGGGAAGTCGGTGCGCGCTGGAGCCCTCCAGAGTCAGTCCGACGCTGCCCCCGCAACGGTAATTGAGTCAACATCCATCAAGTGCGCCACTTTGCCAACGGCATGGGAAGGTGATGGATGCGGATCGGCCCTGCCGAATCCGGCTCATGAGCCCGGAGACCGGCCTGACAACACACCAGTTGCTGCGGAGGGCGGTTAAAGGTGGGTGACTCCGGCTCGTCTGCCCCTGTCGGGATTTCCCTGCCCGAATTTCAACTCTGCCTCTCTTTTGCAGTCTGCTTACAAACTGCCGTGCGGGTGCGCACGAAGTGCTAGCGAGAGTTTATTATGGGTTTTTCCAAGGCCACCCCGGCCCTGTTGTATTCTTTTACCGTCCTTCCCCTGGCATCAGCCATTGCCAACGCGGCTGAATCCGACACCTTACTGGTGGCTGAGCTGGACCCGATTGTTGTCACCGCGACCCTGGGCCCCCGCACAGTCGGCGAAAGCCTGTCCTCGGTTACTGTGGTCAGCGAAGAGGAACTGAAACAGCAGTCCCCCATCGGGTTTTCTGAAATATTGCGTGGCCAGCCAGGCATTAACGTGATCAGCAATGGCTCTTTCGGTAAGACCACCAGCGTCTACACCCGTGGTACCGGCAGCCAATCCACTCTGTTCATGATTGATGGCGTGCGCCTGCGTTCCGCCACCAGTGGCAGTGCGCCCTGGCAGTTCCTGCCGGTGGACCTGGTAGAACGGGTGGAGATCGTCCGTGGACCGAAAAGCTCCCTGTATGGTGCGGATGCCGTTGGCGGTGTATTGCAGGCCTTTACGCGGGAGCCCCGAAAAGAGAATAGCGGTTGGGTTGAACTGGCTGGTGGCTCGTTCAACACCGGCAGGGGCCTGGCCGGCGTTTCCGTTGCTGACGGCAATACCCGGGCCAGCATCAGCGGTCTGCATCAGGAGACCGATGGCACCGCTATTGTGGAAAACGGTGAAGATCGTGGGTACCGGAGCAGTGCTGGTGTCGCCCGTGTAGTCCACGATCTGGACAACGGCGGCCAGGCATCTGCCGTGTTGATGCAGTCTGAGGGCAATACCGAATTCGAGGGCGGCAATACTGACTTCATGATCCGGACCCTCGGGCTTCGCCTCGATACCGCTGTCAGCGATCAGTGGCGTACCTCCGTCCAGTTCTCCGAAGCACGGGATGAGCAGGAGACCTTCAACGACCTGTACGATGACTCGGTGTTCGATACCCGGACCCTGACCGGTCGTTGGCAGAATACCTTCACCGTGGATGTTCACGAACTGGTCGTCGGTACCGAACTGGTCAACGAGGAAGTCAGTAGTACCACGGATTTCGACGAAACCGGCCGATTCAACATGGCCCTGTTTACCCAGCTGCGACTCAATTTCGGGCCCACCGATCTCCAGTTCAGTCTGCGTGGCGATGACAACGAGGCCTACGGCAAACATGAAACCGTCGGTATCGCGCTGGGGCATGCGTTTGATCGTGCCCACAGGGTCCGCGTCAGCTATGGCACCTCGTTCCGTGCGCCTACCTTCAATGATCTTTATTACCCGCTGGAAGTTTATGAGTGGGGCGGGTCCTATTCCGGTAACCCGGACCTGAAACCGGAAAAATCAGGCTCTGTGGAACTCGGATTCAGTGGCCGTTATCAGCATTGGTTCTGGGATCTGGCGCTGTACCAGCTGGATGTGGAAAACCTGATCTCCCTGGAGACCGACAGCACCGGCCTGATGGCACCGGCCAACGTGGACGAGGCCCGTATCCGTGGTGTGGAAATCGCCAGCGGCTTTGAACGGGATGGCTGGATTGCCAAAGCCAGTCTCGCCCTGGCGGATCCACGGGACAGGAAAACCGATAACCGTCTGCGCCGCCGCAGTGCTCAGACCCTGAGGCTGGTTCTGGACAAGAACATCCGGACCTGGTCCTTCGGGGGCACCTTCATTGCCGAAGGCTATCGTTATGACGATGCCGCCAACGCCAATCGCCTGTCCGGCTATGGCACTCTGGATCTGCGCGCCGGTTGGGAGTTCGCACCGGGTTGGTCCAGCCGGGTGACCGTCGCAAACCTGTTCGACAAGAAGTACGCAATGGCCGAGCGATTCGATGGCAGCCGTTACATCGCGGCTGGTCGCACGGCCTTGCTCAGTGTCCGTTACGACTTTCAGTAACACACACTCGGGGATAGGTCGTGTTCGGAGCTCATAGCCTGCCCGGAAGTGATCACAGCCGACTGGGGTATCCACTGATGGCCTGGCTGGCGGAACAGCCCGACCTCGCCCAACGGAAAGTGTTTGATGATGTCCGATGGGGAGGCAAGACGGAACCAGATGAGTAACGTTTCATGCGTCACGGCCAACGAAAAATGACATTGAGAGCGCTTGCCGCGCTGATGCTGGCGGGTGCCTGTGAGGCGGCGATCGGTGCGGTATGCGCCACCGACGACCGGGGCGAACAGGTGTGCCTGGAGCAGCCGGCACAGCGCATTGCTGCCTTGTCACCGGGGGCAACGGAACTGGTGTATGCGTCCGGCGCTGGTGACAAGGTGGTGGCGGTGGTGGCCTACAGCGATTATCCGCCCGCAGCCAAAGAGGTGCCGTCAGTCGGCAGCCATACCCGGCTCGACCTTGAACGCCTGATGACGTTGCAACCGGACCTGGTGATTGGCTGGGTCACCGGCAATCCGCCGGCTCAGCTGGCAGCTCTGGAAGACCTCGGTATTCCGGTTTTCTCTATCGAACCCCGAACCTTTGATGGTGTGTCCTCGACGATTGAGCGCCTGGCCATCCTGGCCGGTAGTGAGGATGCCGGGTTTGCAGAAGCAGAACGCTTCCGCAAAGGTATTAAAGAACTGGCAGCTCGCTATGAGGGTGCCGATCCGGTGCCGGTGTTCTACCAGGTCTGGGATGAACCGCTGATGACGGTGAACGATAATCACCTCATCGGCAAAGTCATCACGCTCTGTGGGGGAAGGAATGTGTTTGGTGACCTGAAACGACTGGTGCCAAGAATCAGTGATGAGGCGGTGTTGGCAGCCAACCCGGAAGCCATCCTCGCAGGAGGCATGGGCGAGGAAAACCGCCAGTGGCTGGACCGCTGGGCCGCGTTCCCCCAGTTGGCCGCCACCCGGCACGACAACCTCTATTTTGTGCCACCCTCCCTTATCCAGCGGCCAACCCCAAGACTTCTGCACGGCAGCCGCCTGTTCTGTGAAAAGCTGGATGAGGCCCGTGCCCATCGGGCGAATACCGGACCCGGTCAGCCATGAGCCGCTTACTGGCCCCTTCCCTCCTGGTCCTGGCAGGTATCAGCCTGCTGGCAATGGCACTCTCTGTAAGTGTCGGCAGTGTGTCGGTGCCGGCAGGTGATTTGTTGTCGGTGTTGTCCGGAGGCGGCAGCAAGCTTCATCAAACCCTCATCTTTGACCTCCGGCTGCCCAGAACGCTGGCGGCTTTTGCAACGGGGGGGTTGCTGGCGGTGGCTGGTGCCCTGATGCAGGTGCTGCTGCGCAATCCGTTGGCAGACCCTTATGTACTGGGGCTCTCTGGCGGCGCCGCCGTGGGTGCGTTGCTGGCCATGCTGGCAGGGCTGGGGACCGCGTTGATCTCCGGCTCCGCCTTTGCCGGGGCCCTTCTGGCCACCCTGCTGGTGTTTGGGCTGGCCCACGGTACCGGAAGCTGGACACCTTCGCGGTTGCTGCTTACCGGTGTGGTGGTTGCTGCAGGCTGGGGCGCGGTGATTACCCTGATGCTGGCCATCGCACCGGCTCAACGCTTGCCAGGCATGCTTTACTGGCTGATGGGGGATGTCTCCTATGCTCGCACACCCTGGCCAGGGCTGGTGCTGTTGTTGGTGGTATGCCTGATCCTGTTCCCGCTGGGCCGGAGCCTGAATGTGCTGGCCCGGGGCCCGATGCAGGCGGCCGCGCTCGGGGTTGCGGTCCGGCCCCTGGAATGGCTGATCTATCTGGTCGCCAGTCTTCTTACCGCCACGGCGGTTACTACTGCCGGCAGTATCGGGTTTGTCGGGTTGGTGGTGCCGCACATGCTGCGGCTGGTACTGGGTAACGACCAGCGCATTGTCCTGCCCGCCTGTGCTCTTGCCGGCGGAACGCTGCTGGTACTGGCAGATGCCCTGGCCCGTGTGGTGATAGCGCCTGAGCAGCTGCCCGTGGGGGTAATCACCGCCTTGCTAGGGGTGCCCATCTTCCTCTACCTGTTATACAGGAGCCAGGGATGAATCCGCTGAATGCCCATAACCTGGTGATTGATGTGCCTGGCCGCGCCGGGGGACAGGTGATGGACTTTACCGTGGGTGAGGGCCAGGTCTGGGGGGTGCTGGGGCCTAACGGTGCCGGTAAGACTACCCTGTTGCATACCCTGGCAGGGCTTCGGCCGCCAAGGTCCGGTGAGGTCCGGCTTGGGTCCACGCCGCTGGCATCCATGAAACGGCGCACAGCGTCGCAGCAGTTGGGATTGGTGTTCCAGGAGCGCCACGATGAGTTCCCGGCAACGGTGCTGGAAACAGTATTGATCGGGCGGCACCCCTGGCTGTCGCCCTGGCAGATGGAATCCGGTGAGGACCTTGCCATTGCCGAACAGGCACTTGCAGAACTGGATGTGGCACACCTGTCCAGTCGCCTGGTCAGCACCTTGTCTGGCGGCGAGCGGCAGCGGGTCGCCATTGCTACAGTAATGGCCCAGAAGCCGGACACCTGGCTGCTGGACGAACCCAGTAATCACCTGGACCTTCACCATCAGGTTTCGGTGATGGAGCTTCTGAAATCCCAGGCAGCGGCCGGCCGTAGTATTTTCATGTGCCTGCACGATCTCAATCTGGCGGCGCGCTGGTGCGACCATCTGCTGTTGCTTTTCCCTGATGGCGAGGCCTGCTGGGGCCCAGCGAAGACCATGCTGGTACCTTCTGCCCTGGAACGACTTTACAACCAGAAACTGGTGACCGTGGAGGCCGATGGCGCGCCGGTCTTTGTGCCCACTAACACTGAGGAGCCCGATATGCGTGAACACGCAAAAGATCCCGAACGCCACGCCCGCCGAATGGTGGCCAAGCAGAAAATCATGCAGGATCGCATTGCCCGTGCCCGGAACGAGCAGGGTGTATTGCTGGTACTGACCGGGCCCGGAAAGGGCAAGAGCAGCTCAGGCTTCGGTATGGTGGCCCGCGCCCTGGGCCATGGAATGAAAGTGGGCATCGTCCAATTCATCAAAGGCGCGTTCAGTACCGGTGAAGAAGCCTTTTTCCGGGACCTGCCCAACGTTGACTACCACGTGATGGGGCAGGGTTACACATGGGACACCCAGAACCGGGAACAGGATGTGGCGGCAGCCAACGAAGCCTGGGACATAGCTGCACGCATGCTCAAGGATGACAGCTATGATCTGATCCTTCTGGATGAGCTCAACATCGCACTGAAATATGACTACATCGACCTGGATCGGGTGCTGGACGACCTTCAGGCCCGCCCGGAGATGCAGCATGTCGTCGTGACCGGTCGTTCTGCCCCGCAGGAGCTGATTGATCTGGCCGACACCGTGACTGAAATGGGCGTGATCAAACATGCCTTCAAGGATCTGGGCGTGAAAGCCCAGAAGGGTGTCGAACTTTAAATGACCACCTTGATGGTTCAGGGCACCACTTCCGATGCCGGGTGCACGGTAACATGGACGCTCTTGATTACCATGCCTGCAAGGTTGAAGCGATACAGGCGGTTATGGCGGCAAGGTAATGGGCATTTGCGGTGGTTTCCAGATGTTGGGCATTCAGGTGGAAGATCCTGATGGGCTGGAAGGTGAGGTGGGTATTACTGACGGGCTTGGGCTGCTTGAGATGACGACGAGGATGATTGAAGGAAAGCAGCTCAAGAATGTGACTGGCGAGCTGTCTGCATCGCTGCCCCTGCCGGAGAATGCTGTGAACACGGCACGCCTGAGCGGATACGAAATGCACAACGGTGTCACCACAGGCGCGGCGCTGGATCGTCCGTTAGCCCGGCTGGATGGCCGCCCGGATGGTGCCATCAGTGACGATGATCAGGTAATTGGCAGTTACGTGCATGGAATCTTCGACGAGCCCTCTGCCTGCGAAGCGCTGTTGGCCTGGGCAGGCCTCAGGGGCGAACAGAAAGCCATTGATTATCAGCAACACCGGCTACAGCAGTTGGACCGCTTGGCGGACCAGGTAGAACAGCACCTGGACACCGACTGGTTAAAAACACTGTTGGACGTAAAGCAAACAGGAACAGCGCGATGACCGATCACAACTGCCTCTTCTCCAGGGGCAGGGGCCGAAGGGCTCTACCGCGCCATCGACGGGAAGGAAAACTCAGGGATGCGCTGTCAGCGAGGGCTTGACGGCGCGGACGAGTGCGTCACTCAGAAATCCATTGTGCCGGGATTCAGCGCGCTGATCCCGGCCAGCAGCACCAGTTCCGACAATACCACACTGGCGCCCAGAGCATCGCCGGTATAGCCACCGAGCTGGCCTTTCAGATAGAGGCCCCACCCGATGGCGACGACCAGGGTTGCAACCAGTGCGCTCGACAGCATCCCGTTTGCGGGTATGGCCGCCGCCACTGCCACCGCCAGCACAAATCCGCTCGCCAGCATCAGGCGTTTTGTGGAAAACCCGTCGGCGACCGGCTTGCTTTTGCTCTTGTCCGGGTCGGTCACATAGGGAAGAAATCCCATCAGTAACAGTGGGGTGAGCCGGGCAATCGCCGGGGCGACCAGCAGTGCCAGCCACGTCAGTCTTGTTTCCAGTAGAAAGGTGGCCTTCAGGCCCAGGGCTATCACAAGGGCGACGGTGCCGTAGGTGCCGATCCGGCTATCCTTCATGATCTCCATTCTTTTTGCCACTGTATAACCGCCACCAAGCGCATCGATACTGTCTGCCAGGCCATCTTCATGGAAGGCGCCGGTAATCCACAAGTGGAAACCTATGACCAGGAGCACCCCGGCAAGCGGGCTCCAGAACATACTGAGCACGGAAAACAGGATGGCATAGGTCGCACCCAGGAGCAGACCGACCAGGGGGAAATATACGCTGCTCTGGTTCATCAGGCGTTCGGAATAGTCGATCCTGGTCAGCATCGGGATTCGGGTGAGAAAACCGATTGCCAGCCAGAAGGCCTGCCATTCCTGTTGCAGTCGGTTACTCTGTGCGCTCATGTCGTGGTCTCCGGTTGGGGCACCTATTGTAGTGCTACCTGGAAAGATTTACAGGCGAGGAAAAGAAGAGATTTTCAAGAATCTACCAATGGGCTGCCGACCGAAAAGGCGGTGAATCAGCAATGCAGGCAATGATGCCCGCCCCGGTGGCAGTACCGCCCGGCACTTCCTGCGTCGGGTTGGCCGGGATGGCTTCATCCTGCCCCGGGATGTGGTTACCGCGCTGACACGTACGGGTATCCTCGATGCTTCGCCGACATTTGTGTTTCTGTCCTCCGGGCCTATATTTAGGAAGTCAGGCGCATGGTAAGGATGCTGTGGCTTCAGGCAGGCATATCTGAACAACAGTCACGGTTCAACAGTAGTCATCATTGGGGGGGCAGGCATTGGCGCCTGTGTCGATTTGAGCCCCACATACGATTCCGTACCCGGGTTCCTGATGCCAGGCACCGGGAAGGGGGATATATCATGAACTGTAACTCACGCAACGTTCTTGGATTTTTACTTGCGATGGCCACCATCGCCTTAATTGCCGCTGGAAATCCCGCGGTCGCGGCAACGGCTGAAGATCTGAACCGGGATGCTCGCCAGGCTTTGGAGAAGCTTACCAGTACAAACACTCTCGCCGAGACGCTTTCCGCGGAAGCCAAGGCAATCCTTGTTTTCCCCAATATTGTCAAAGCTGGCCTGGTCTTCGGCGGCAGCTATGGTGAGGGAGTTCTGATAAAAGACTCGGAGGTGGTTGACTACTACAACTCGGTGGCCGGGACCTTCGGATTTCAGGCAGGTGCCCAATCCTACGCCTATATCATGTTTCTGATGACCGATGAGGCTGTCAGCTACCTTGAAACATCCAAGGGCTGGGAAGTTGGTGTCGGACCCACCGTCGTTCTCGTTGATGAAGGCGTGGCAAAAAACCTGTCTACATCGTCCCTCAAGGAAGATGCCTACGCCTTTATCTTCAGCCAGCAGGGTTTGATGGCTGGAATCAGCATCGAAGGTACAAAAATTTCCCGCATCCAGCGATGAGTCATTCGCCCCTCGGTGGTGCTTTGTTCCGTCAAGCCAGACCCCGGAAGGCAGTGATGGAGTGCCTTCCGGGTCCGGATTGTCTGCGGTCAGTTGCTGTTCAGCGGCAGCCAGCATCACAGCGATGGCGCCTGCGCGATTTTCCGGTCTCAGGGATGATCGGAAACGGAGTCGGCCAGGGTTCTGGCTCTGCGGTTGTGATAGAGAAGCGCGCCAATCAGGGACGCCAGAATGAACAGTACGATGCTTAACATCAGCTGGTACTTGTCGGCGCTGCCGATGCCGGCTCCAGAGAATGCGAATACCAGCATTTGTGGCAGGTATCCGATAGTGCTGCCAACAATAAACGGCAGAAAGCGGATGCCGGAGCAACCCGCGACCAGGTTGGTAACCAGATTGCTGCCCACCGGCAGCATCCGGACCATGAGGACTTTCAGCAGAGTCTGCTTCCTGAACCGCTCGTCAAACTGCCGCATGTGATGGCTGAAACGCCTTGCCAGAGAAACCCGCAGCAGGAATCGTGCAGTGAAAAAGCAGCCGGCGGCTCCGATGGCGGTCGCCAGGGTTGATAACAGAGCGCCATTGACACCTCCAAGGGCAAAGCCCAGGACAAATGCCAGCAACTGACGCGGCGCCCCGACCCCGGTAAATGCAGCACCGGCCAGGGTGACGACGAGGAAGCCCGTAACCCCGTGGCTGCGGAGATAACCGGCCACCTGATTCTCGTCGGCCAGAAAATCCGGCCAGCCACTCTGGATCGCCAGGTAGCCGGCCAGTGCCAGTGTGGCAAATGCCAGCCACCGGGACCAGTTCAGCATCTCAGGACCTCTCCGCGACCGAACCCGGGGATTCAGAGTCGACAATGCTGGCAATGACCGGGACACGGGTGCGGTGCAGCAGCCACATTACCCCAAGCAAATCGAGGATGCCGGCCCAGGCCCGGTTCCAGGCGTTGTACTTCGAGATGCCGCCAGTGCGAGGGCGATGATTGACCGCCACGATCGAGATCTCGCCGCCAATCCCCCGCACCAGGGCCGGTATGAATCGATGAGCATGGTCAAACCATGGCAGCTTGATGAAAGTCGCCCGTGGGAACAGTTTGAGACCGCATCCTGTGTCCGGCACGCCGTCGTGCAGGAGGGCGTCACGAACGCAGTTGGCCAGCCGCGACTGGAAACGCTTCCAGGCGGTGTCCTTGCGGTTTTTCCGATAGCCGGCGATGCAGAAGTCACTGGCCTGGATGGTATTCGCTTTTTGTAGCAGGGCGGGAATGTCGGCTGGATCGTTCTGTCCGTCTCCGTCCATGGTGGCGATGAGTCTGCTGCGGGACTGCCGGATTCCGGTGGCCAGGGCGTTGCTTTGGCCGACACTCCGCTGGTGCCGGACCGCAACCAGCCGGCCCCTGACCGAGTTGGCCGCACGCACGGCGGTTTCCAGGGTCTGGTCACTGCTGCCATCGTCAACCAGAATCACTTCAAAACCGGGATAGTCCCGCATGACGGAGAAGATCTCCGAGATCAGGCCGGCGATGTTATCCCGCTCGTCCTTGGCGGGAATCACCAGAGACAGCGTTTTTTCCTGACCCATATACAATCTTCCTCGATCTCCGATATATCAACGGGGCAACAACCCGGACCTCACCCCTTGGGCGCATAGTTTCCGCTGTTAACCTTAAGCCAGCCTTAAAGCAAAACCAGACGGGACATCATGTCTAGTTGTTTCCGTTGCGGAGGGTCGGTCGGGCTGGTAACCAGATGTTGACGCAGAGACCTCTCTGGCCATCGGGACGCCCACCGAGAGTGAGCTGTCCGCCATGGAGCTCGGCAATCCGTCGGGCGATGGCGAGCCCGAGGCCCGCACCGCCGCCAAGGCGCTGATCCAGGCGAACGAAACGGCTCAGGGCGCGTTCGCGCTTTTCCGGAGGTATGCCGGGTCCCTGGTCACAAACGGTGATTTGGTAGCCATCGCCATAGGGGGCAAGTCGGGTTTCTACTACAGTGTGCTCCGGGCTGTACTGGATGGCGTTGGCCAGAAGGGACCGCATCAGGGTGTTGATCAGCGCGGTGTGGCAGCACGCCAGTGCCTGGCCGGCATCATCCTGTAACACCGGCTCGATATCCTTTTTCAGGGCCAATGGCGCCACATCGGCAATGCTCTGTTCCAGAATGGCGGACAGGTTATGGTATTCGGGTGAAAAATCAGTCCCGGAATCAACCCGGTTCAGCAGCAACATCTGCTCTACCAGGTACACCATGCGATCCACGGACCGGATCAGATCCTGATACTGTTCCGGATTGTCCTCACAGGCTTTCTCCAGGTTCAGTCTGAGCGCCGTGAGTGGCGTGCGCAGCTCGTGGGCGGCATCGGCTGAAAACCGGCGTTCCCGTTCCAGGGCCTGGTTGAGCCGTCGCAGCAGGCCATTTACCGCCTGGACCAAGCCGGCCACTTCCTTTGGTGCCTGGCGGTCATCCAGGGGGTGAATGTTCTCCGGCGCCATATTTCGAACCGGCTTTTCGAGTTTCCGGAGGGGCTGGAAGCCAACCTGGATGGAGACAATCACGGCCATGGCCAGTAACGGCAGCACCACCAGAAATGGCAGCACATTGCCCAGTGCAATTTCCTGACTCAGTTCATCCCTGATATCCTCCCGCTGGGCGGTCCGGATCCAGAACCCGGTGGCCGGGTCCTTCAGGGTGAACGTGCGCCATTGGTAACCTGTCACCTCCTGCCACCCGAACCCCGGTTCAAGACCCCGGGCATCGTTGGCCTGCAGGGTATCCAGGATGGGCTCTTTCTCCGGTGACCAGACTTCAAAGGCGATTTTTCGCTCGTACTTGTGACCCGCTCCGCCGGGAAGGATCTCATCCTCTTCGTCATCACCGCGGTAGGCGCTATCGGGGAGTTTCAGGGTCTTGGACAGGGTTTCGGAGAGCTGATCGACGGACTGGGTGGTCGATAAATGCTCCACCAGGCCCTGGACGATGCGGGTGCTCTGGGCCAGTTCCGCGTCAAATAACTCCTCCAGCTGATTATCACTGACGAAGAAGCCCCAGCCGGCTGCGATCAGGGTAATAAAAAAGACCGTGCTGGTGACGAGGATCGTGAGTTTGCGCGTCAGGCTCATTCGGTCCCCTCATGTGCAGCGGCCTCGCTGTCCAGAAGGTAGCCTACGCCCCGCACGGTGCGGATGGTTTTCTTCCCGATACGGCGGCGCAGATGGTGAACGTGCACCTCCAGCGCATTGCTTTCGGCACCGTGTTCCCAGCCGTAGAGTTGCTCTTCCAGCCGTCGTCGTGTCGCGACCTGGTCGGGATGGCGCATCAGGTAGTGCAGAATCTGGAATTCACTTCGGGGCAGAATCGTGGTGTCATTACCGACCTCGAGCTGCCCGGAATCGGTATCCAGCGTCAGCCGGCCAACTTTGAGACCGGCGGTCCGGACACCGGATCCGCGCCGGGTTACGGCCCGGATCCGGGCCTTCAGCTCTGCCATGGCGAATGGTTTGGTGAGGTAATCGTCCGCGCCGGAGTTCAGTCCCCGCAGTTTCTCATCCAGGCCTGTTCGCGCTGTGAGAATGATCACCGGCGTTTCGATCCCCCGGTTACGGATATTGCGCACGATATCCAGGCCATCGATCCGCGGCAGGGTCAGGTCCAGGATCGCCAGGTCAAAATCCTCGTTAAGTAACGCATTGAGGGCCTGTTGACCGTCATCCAGCCAGTCAACCGTGTTCTGGCCATCGCGAAGCATGTCCAGCATGGTATTGGCCAACAGGTGATCGTCTTCAATCAGCAGTATTCGCATGTAGCAGAAATCCGGTTGGTTTTCAGGTCCGTGGATGGTCCTTCGTTGCAGTGTACCCGATACCGGCTTTTTTGCTTTCCCGACTTTCAGCGTGTTCCGGACTGCCGGTGGATGATTCAAGCAGGAATACCTGGTAACCCCGGTTCTGGTCCACCCGATCGAACACACCTTGAAGTTTATGCAGCATTGGCTTGTTGCCTTTTTCCACTGCCAACAGTACGGGATGGGGCAGGGTCACCCGGGCCAGTTGACGGCTGATCGTGTCCGAATCTATGGCGTGAACCCTTCCCTGGCTATAGAAGCGGGCGGAGAATGGGGCCTTGTGGAGATATAGCAGGTCGTCCGGGGTCATCCCGGGAATCTCGCTAACCCGCGCCACCAGGTCACGTTCCGTTTTAAGCCTTTCCGGATTGAGTGAGAGCCAGCCCGCGGCCAGCGTTCCGAGTAACGGGATCAGGAGCACGACAGCCACCGCGGAAGGTCGCAGCGTATTGCCGACATGCCGGGGCACCAGGCTTGCTGCCAACACCGCAAGAAACGGCAATCCCGGCAGGACATAGGTCCAGAGAATGTTGCCCGACAGGGTGAAAAAAATGGCAGGGCTCAGGGCCGATGCCAGTATCAGCCCGCCGACACCGCGTTCACGGGAGTGCCATTGGTACCTCGTTTCCTGGCCACGCCAGCGATTAACCACGAATGCCGCGAAAGCTATCAGGCCCCAGGGGAAGCTGGCCACAACCAGGTGCAACCAGATTGTGCCTCTGGGGAATTCGTGGGCGTTGCCATAGAGATCTCCCTGCCAGCCCCCCACCAGGAAGCGTTTGATGTGTTCGCCCACGATAAAGTAGTCGAAAAATCCGGGCGTCTTCAGTTCCGCCAGAACATACCATGGAACAGCGATGGCCAGTGTCAGCGCCGAGCCCAGAAGCCAGGGCAGGCACTCCCGGAGGCGCTGCCAGCGGCGGGCAATGACAACCCACAGGAACACCGGCAGGCCAGTCAGAACCAGAATCAGGGGTCCCTTTGCCAACAGGCCGATGGCGAGACCGATGAAGAACATCCAGCCCCAGATCATGGGGCCGCCCTGAAGCCGGATCACCAGGCTGGTCAGCACCAGCGTGGAACCAAGTGCAAGGAAAGAGTCGGTCATCACCGTGCCTGCGGACAGAAAGCCCAGGGCTGTCGTGGCATAAATAAGCGCCGCCCAGAGACCGGACGCCCGGGCAGCGTCACTGGTCCGCTCCGGGTGAAGGTGGCGGCGCAGCGTGTAGATCAGATAGACGATGACGCAGTTAGCCAGCCAGGAGGGTAAACGCCCGGCGAATTCGGAGACGCCGAATACCTTGAAAGATAATGCCTGGGTCCAGAACGACAGTGGTGGCTTGCCCCAGAAGGGGACCCCGAAATCGAACCAGGGCGTAATCCAGTCGCCGGTTTCGGCCATAATGCGGGCAATCTCCGCATAACGGGACTCGGTGGTGTCGGCCAGCGGGAGGATTGCGGCCAGGCCAAGCCGGATGGTAAGAACGCAGAAAAGCAGCCAGAACAAGGTGTTAATGTGTTTGGTCATTGCCGGCCACTCGCAGTTGGGGCAGAATCGATTGGGCGTCGTCCTCACTGTCTTCGGCGACAATGAAAATCGGGCGTTGTTTGGTTTCCATGTAGATACGCCCGACATACTCACCCAGCAGCCCTACACAGAGCAGCTGAACTCCGGACAGGAACGTGATCATGGCAATCATTGACGCGTAACCCGGCGTGGAGATGCCGAAAATCAGTGCCCTGAGCACTTCCCAGGTTCCGAAAAGGCCGCCGGCACCTGCGGCGAGCAGACCGAGAAGCAGGGCAAGCCGGAGCGGCCGGGTGGAAAATGAGGTGATACCCTCCATCGCCAGGTGCATCAGTTTCAGGTAGTTCCACTTGGTCTTGCCTGCTGCCCGGGGATCACGGTCGAATTCCAGGGTGACGGTGGGCATACCGACCCAGGCAAACATCCCTTTCAGGTAGCGATTGCGTTCGGGTAACCGGTTCAGGGCATCGACAGTGCGTCGGCTCATCAGCCGGAAATCGCCGGTATCGACCGGTATGGAAGCGTCGCTGATGCGGTTGATCAACCGGTAGAACAGGCTGGCTGTGGTGCGTTTCAGCCAGCTCTCGCCCGCCCGCGAACGGCGTTTCATTAATACGACATCCGCGCCCCTGCGCCACTCGGCAACCATCCGGGGAATCAGTTCGGGCGGGTCCTGGAGATCGGCGTCCATCAGTATCACGGCGTCGCCATTCGCATGGGTCAGACCGGCAGTCACGGCGGCTTCCTTGCCAAAATTGCGCGACAGCTGCAATACCCGGATACCCGGGTATTGTCGACGCGCCTGCAACAGCAACGCGACGGAATTGTCGTGGCTGCCATCATCCACGAACAGCAGCTCGGTAGTGGTTGCCAGCTGGCGGCACACCAGGGCCAGACGGTTCAGCAGCGTTGGAATGACGACGGCTTCATTGTGAACCGGTATGACAATGCTGAGCATCTGATTAGTGCGTGTCATTGGTGGATTCCTCTTGGAAAACAAACTTTTCGGCAAGAAAGTAGTTGGCGAGGGTTGCGGCAGCCGTGGCAACTGCCTGTGAAGACATGGCGGAATCCGTAGTGGCGTACATGACGGAAAAAACCGCCAGGTTCAGGCCCCATCCCAGAATCGCGCCGGCGAGATAACGTAAAAATGCCACCCGGTGAGGAAGAGCGGACTGGAAGGTATAGCGGTACTGGGCAAGGTAGTTTAAAGCCAGCCCTACGGTGGCGCCGGCCGCTGTAGCAAGCCTGGCATCCATTCCGGCCCGGATCAGCAGCATCATCACCAGCCAGTGCGCCAGTGTCGCGAACCCTCCTCCGGTCAGGAACCGGAACAGTCTGCTCCATCGGGCGGGCTGGGATTCGGCGGGTTTCATACAGTGTCGGGTCCTGATATCCGGAGTCCGGTAATTGCCGTGGCACTGTACGCAGGCTTTCTTAACCAAGCCTTAACCGGAAGGCCGGTAAAACCTTAAGACTGGCTTAAGAATTCTTCGGTCCGGGCTTAAGGCTCAATTAAGCCTCGCTTCATACTCTGGCAGTCATGTTCAGGGGCCATTGCGCCCTGATGTAGCTGGAGAGTGCCTATGACAGACCCGCTGACGATGTCCACCTGTTGTCCCCCGGATTCCCCGGAGGTGGTGCCGGTCATCCGATGCGCCGGTCGATGGTTAAGCCAGATTGCACCTCAGACGGCCATGGCCGATACGGTTGCCGGCTTCATTCGCCGGCGGTTTATGCAGGCCTATGGCGCTGATCCCGCCCTGCGGATTCCGGCATTGCTGGCCCTGACCACTACCCAGGGTTCACTGTTGGCGGCCGCCGGGGTGAGGAATGCCGGCCAGGAACGCCTGTTCCTGGAGGATTATCTGTCCGTTCCGGTGGAAGCGGTAATGCCGTTGCCGGGCACTGAACGCCAGAAGATCGCGGAAATTGCCCACCTCGCCGGGGTCGAGGCGGGGGTGAGTCGTTACCTGTTCGCGTCCCTGTCGGTCTGGCTGGATACCGTCGGTTACGAATGGGTGGTGTGCACCGGCACCGATGAGCTACGTAACAGTTTTCACCGGTTGGGTATTGCCACGCAGGTGCTGGCCAACGCCGATCCGGCCCGGTTGCCCGATGCCGGTGCCGGTTGGGGACGCTACTACGACCACCATCCGGTGGTCATGGCGGTCAACGTGGCGGAGGGCATGTCCGCCATGCGCCAGGCGGGCCTTATGCGCCTGATTCAGCCGGCAACCGAGGGTATTGACGCCGGAGCGACCATCACGGGAGGCGCCTATGGCCGTCTTGCCTGACCTGCTGCAACAACAGGCGCTGGCAGATCCGGCCCGTCTTGCCCTCCAGGGCCCGGACTCGGGCTTCAGCTATAGCCAGATGATGCAGGCTGTCGAGACCCTTGCCGGCCACTTGCGCCGGCTGGAAGTGAGGCGTGCCGGCCTCTGCGGAGACAACTCCCCGGCCTGGATCCTGGCGGACCTGGCCTGCCTGATGGCGGGCGTGGTATGCGTGCCGGTGCCTGTGTTTTTCTCGAAATCCCAGACCTCGCACCTGATCGAACGGGCCGGTCTGGACTGCCTTCTCTCCGGTGAACAGGAAGCGTTCGGTGAACACATCGGTCATGGCGTCTGGCTCCGGCATCTGCCGGTAACCGGATCCGGGGCGTGGATGCCGGAAGCGACCACCAAGATCACCTTCACCTCGGGGAGTACCGGCACACCCAAAGGTGTCTGCCTGTCTGAGGCGCAGATGGCAGCCACAACACTTGCGCTGAAGGAGCGACTGACGGATGTGCCGTTGCAGCAGCATTTGTGCATCCTGCCGCTGGCGACCCTGCTCGAGAACATTGCCGGGGTGTATCTGCCATTGTTGATGGGGGCCACGGTGAGGGTGGCACCGTTGCGGAGTCTGGGGATGACCGGCAGCAGTGGCCTTGAACTGGACCTCCTGGTAGCGGGCATCAACCGAAGTGAACCGCAGTCACTGATTCTGGTGCCGGAACTGGCCATGGCGCTGGTGACTGCGGCTGAGCAAGGGCAGCTCGACAGCCGGTCGTTCCGGTTTCTCGCGGTGGGCGGTGGCCGGGTGTCACCCGATTTGTTGGCCCGCGGCCGGGCTGCCGGGTTGCCACTTTACGAAGGCTATGGCCTGTCCGAGTGCAGTTCCGTTGTCGCCCTCAATGTTCCCGGAGACGAATGCGAAGGTACCGTTGGCAAGCCGCTGTCCCACGTCGAGGTCAGGCTGGATCCCGACCGCCACATCCTGGTTCGTGGCAATACCCACCTGGGGTATCTGGGCGATGAGCCCGAGGGTGACGAGTGGCTCGACACCGGGGACCTCGGTGCTCTGACTCCGGATGGATTCCTCTCGGTGAATGGTCGCGCCAAGAATCTGCTGATCACCAGCTTTGGTCGCAACATCAGCCCCGAGTGGCTTGAAAGCGAGCTGATCCAGTCCCTGGGAGCCCAGCAGGCTGTGGTGTTCGGAGACGGGGATCCTCACCCAAGCGCCCTGATTGTGATCCGGGATGGCCGCTCGCCGGAGCAACTGCGCTCGGCGCTGGCCGTGCTCAATGCCGACCTGCCCGATTATGCCCGGCTGGAGGCGGTATACATCCGCCGTCAGCCCCTGACCCATGCCGAAAGTCACGTCACCGCTAATGGCCGGCCCATGCGCGGGCAGATCCAGTCGGACCTGCCTGCGCTGATGGCCGGTGCCTTTCCTGTTTTCATGAATCTGTCTTTGACCCGTTCAACCTCATCAAACACGCCAGGAGCTACTGTCATGGCATTTTTCGATCGTCTGCAATCAGAAACCGCTGAAGCACGGGCCCATGTGACGGGCGCGCCCGTTATCGAAGCCATCCGCGAGGGCCGCTTCGATCTGACCGGCTACACCTGGTTCCTGATCCAGGCCTACCACCACGTCAAGCACACGGTTCCGCTGATGATGGCCTGCGGCGGCCGTCTGCCGGAGCGCCTGGAATTCGTCCGCAAGGCGCTGGTGGAATACATCGAGGAGGAGTACGGCCACCACGAGTGGATCCTCAATGATCTGGAAGCCTGTGGCGAGGACAAGCATGCCATCCGCAACGGCACCCCCGACACCTCCATCGAACTGATGGTCGCCTACCTGTACGACCGTATCCATCGCGGCAACCCGGCGGCTTTCTTCGGCATGGTCCAGGTGCTGGAAGGTACCTCCATTGAGCTGGCCACGCCTCTGGGCGAAGCCATCCAGAAACAGCTGGGTCTGCCCGATACGGCATTCAGCTATCTGTATTCCCACGGTGCGCTGGATCAGGAGCACTTCGAGTTCTTCCGCAACCTGATGAACGAGGTCACCGATCCGGATGACCAGCAAGCCATCATCGACGCCGCCCGCATGGTGTACCGACTCTATGGTGACATGCTGCACAGCATTCCGCTGCCGGGCGGGCGCAAGGAGCAACGCCATGAGGCTGCATGATCGGGTGTTCCTGTTATTGGGAGGAACCGGGGGTATCGGCAAGGCGCTGGTAGATCCGCTGGTGCGGGCTGGTGCCCGGGTCATCGTGGCATCCCGGCAGCCTGACAGGCTGGACCACCGGGAAGGGGTGTCCGCGGTGCACCTGGATCTTGCCGCGCCGGATCTGGATCAACAGCTGGAGCGCCTGAGCGACGCCTGTCCGGATATCGATGGGGTTATCCACTGCGCGGGCCAGAACCGCTTTGCCGCTCTTGAAGCCATGGCCGTCAGTGAACTGGATGCCCAGCTGACCGTGAACCTGCGCTCGGCGATGCTGGTGGCACGGCATTTTGCCCCCCGGTTCGAGAAGGACGGCTACGGGGCCCTGGTGTTTGTCGGCTCCACCTTCGGCAGCATCGGTTTCCCGGGCTATACCGCTTACTGCGCCAGCAAGTTCGGGCTGCGTGGCTTCACCGAAGCATTGCGCCGGGAGCTGGCGGATACGCCAGTGCAAGTGTTGTACGTCGCCCCCCGAGCCACGGCAACCGATATGAACCCCGAGCAGGTCAACGAACTGAATCGGGCGCTCGGCAATACCATGGATGCCCCCGAGGCGGTTGCTGCCGAGATTCTCAAGGCGATGGAAAACGATGATCGCCGGCGATTCCTGGGCTGGCCGGAAAAATTGTTCGTGGTGATCAACGGCATCCTGCCCCGGATCGTCGACAAGGCCATGCTGAAGCAACTGCCGGTGATCCGGCGCTTTATGAATTCGGGAGTACTGTCATGAAATGGATGATCTTTTTGCTTGCGTCGGTGATCGCAGCGCCGCTTTGGGCGGGAGATCCCGACTCCGACCTGGCCGGTATCCAGGCGCGCTGGGCGGAAATTCAGTACCAACTGCCGGAAGACAAGAAGGAAAAGGCCTTCGAGGACCTGGCCGGGCGGGCGCAGGCCTTTGTCGACGCCTATCCCGACCGTGCCGAACCCCTGATCTGGCATGGCATCGTGCTCAGCACCTATGCAGGTGCGAAGGGTGGCCTTGGCGCCCTTGGCCTGGTCAAGGATGCGAGAAAGTCCCTGGAGAAAGCTCTCGAGATCGATCCGGACGCACTGGAGGGCTCGGCCTATACCTCCCTGGGAAGTCTGTACTATCAGGTACCGGGCTGGCCCCTGGGTTTCGGGAATGATGACAAGGCCAGGAAATACCTGATCAAGGCTCTGGAACTGAACCCGGACGGAATTGATCCAAATTACTTCTATGCCGATTTTCTGATCAGGCAGGATCAGCCGGAGCGGGCCCGGGAATACCTGGAAAAAGCTCTGAACGCCCCCGAACGACCGAACCGTCCCCTCGCTGACTCAGGGCGACGTCAGGAAATCCGGAGCAAGCTGGAGTCGCTGTGAACCGGAAATGAACAGGCCGGGCCTTCGCCCGGCCGGGTATCAGGGAGGATTCTGATAGAAGAAACTGGCATTTCACCCGATATTACCTTTTAATATATACTTAGATGTAAAGGTAAAGGAACGATGTTCGAGGTGAGTGTCATGAGCAATCCCGTCGTCCAGCATTTCTTCGACGAACCGACCAATACGTTCAGCTACGTGGTTCGTGATCCCGACAGCCAGGCCTGCGCTATCGTGGACTCCGTCCTGGATTTCGATTATGCCGCCTGCCGAACGGATGTCCGCTCGGCGGACGAGATCATCCGCTATGTCCGGGACAACGACCTGGCGGTGGAGTGGATCCTCGAGACCCACGTGCATGCCGATCATCTGTCTGCCGCGCCGTACCTGCATGAAAAGCTCGGTGGCAAGACCGGTATCGGCGGAAGGATCGTCGATGTGCAGGAGATCTTCGGCAAGGCCTTCAATGCCGGTACTGAATTCGCCCGCGACGGCAGCCAGTTCGATCAGCTGTTCCGTGAGGGCGACACCTTCCGCATCGGCAATCTGGAAGGCCGGATCCTGCACACGCCCGGTCACACCCCGGCCTGCCTGACCTACGTGATCGGCGATGCTGCTTTCGTCGGCGACACCCTGTTCATGCCGGATTTCGGCACTGCCCGCTGTGATTTCCCCGGCGGTGATGCCCGCACGCTGTACCGGTCCATCCAGAAAGTGCTGTCGCTGCCTCCGGAAACCCGGTTGTTCATGTGCCATGACTACGGTGCGCCGGGCCGTGACGAATTCCTGTTCCAGACCTCCGTGGCCGAGGAGCGTAAAGCCAACATTCACATCCACGAAGGGGTCAGCGAAGACGATTTCGTCAGGATGCGAACCGAGCGGGACGCTACCCTGGACATGCCACGGCTGATCCTGCCATCGGTGCAGGTCAACATGCGCGCGGGTCACATGCCGCCGGCCGAGGATAACGGTCAGGTCTACCTGAAAGTTCCGGTCAACCTGTTCTGACCACCGCATGAATCTGATCAAGCGGTATCTGCCCATTCTGCAGTGGGCGCCCCGGTATAGTCGTGATCAGGCCACCAGTGATCTGGTGGCCGCGGTCATCGTCACCGTCATGCTTATTCCCCAGTCCCTGGCCTATGCGCTGCTGGCGGGCCTTCCGGCCCAGGTGGGGCTTTATGCCAGTATCCTGCCGCTGGTGATATACGCAGTGTTCGGCACCAGCCGGACCCTGTCGGTCGGCCCGGTGGCGGTAGCGTCGCTGATGACCGCCGCGGCCCTGGCGCCTATTGCCGAGGCGGGTACAGCAGAGTACGTTGCCGGTGCGGTGCTGCTGGCGGTGATGTCGGGCCTGATGCTGACCCTGATGGGGATATTCCGGCTGGGGTTCCTGGCCAATTTTCTGAGCCATCCCGTGATTTCCGGCTTTATCACCGCCTCCGGTATTATCATTGCGGCCAGCCAGCTCAAGCATATTTTCGGCATCCAGGCCTCCGGGCATAACCTGTCAGAGATTGCCGGGTCCCTGCTGACGTCCATCACAAGCACCAACTTCTACACCCTGGCCATCGGTGTCGGTGCCCTGGTGTTCCTGCTGGCGGCGCGCAAGCATCTGAAACCCCTGCTGGTGAAGTTCGGGGTGAAACCCGGGCTGGCGGATATTCTGACCAAAACGGCACCGATTCTCTCGGTACTGGTGACTATGCTGGTCGCCTGGTACCTCCAGCTGGATCAGAAAGGCGTGCGGCTGGTGGGCGAGGTGCCTTCCGGGTTGCCGGAATTCACCATGCCTCCCCTGGACACCGGACTGTGGTCACAACTGGCGGTCAGCGCCCTGCTGATCAGCATCGTCGGCTTTGTCGAGTCGGTATCGGTGGGCCAGACCCTGGCCGCCAAGCGTCGCCAGCGGATTGACCCGGACCAGGAGCTGATCGGACTGGGCATGGCGAATCTCGGGGCCGGCCTCTCCGGTGGCATGCCGGTAACCGGCGGGTTTTCCCGGTCGGTGGTCAACTTCGATGCCGGCGCGGAAACCCCGGCTGCCGGTGCCTACACCGCTGTCGGCATCGCCCTGGCGACCCTGTTCCTGACCCCGGCCATCGCCTGGCTGCCCCAGGCAACCCTGGCGGCAACCATTATTGTGGCGGTGACCACCCTGATCGACCTGCCGGCGCTGTCCCGTACCTGGCGCTACTCGCGCACGGATTTCGGTGCCATGCTCGCGACCATCCTGCTGACCCTGGTGCACAGTGTCGAGGCGGGCATTATCGCCGGCGTTGCGTTGTCCATCGGCCTGTTCCTGTACCGTACCAGCCGGCCCCACAGTGCCGTAGTGGGTAGGGTTCCGGGTACCGAGCATTTCCGCAATGTGCTGCGCTACGATGTCCAGCTGTGCCCGAAAGTGACCTTCCTGCGGGTGGATGAAAGCCTGTACTTTGCCAATGCCAGGTTCCTGGAGGAAAGGGTCATGGATCTGGTGACCCGGGAACCGGAACTCCGGGAGCTGGTACTGGTGTGCCCGGCGGTGAACCTCATTGATGCCTCGGCCCTGGAAAGCCTTGAGGCCATCAACGAGCGGCTGAAAGATGCGGGCGTGCGGCTGCATCTGTCCGAGGTCAAGGGTCCGGTCATGGACCGGCTCAGGGGCACGGAATTCCTCGCTCACCTCGGTGGTGAGGTATTCCTGAGCACCTTCGATGCCTGGACCACGCTTACCAACCACCGGTAAACGGTGGCACGGACTGCCTGAACCAAGCCCGCCTTGGTAACAGGGCGGGCTTACCCGTTATCATTGTCCCGGTGTCTGTCCTGAACTGACTGTCCGGGGATGTGGTTGCCATGGGGATGACCGAAAACCTGTTATCGACCGGCCAATGGCTGGTTACCGCAGTGCTGTTTCTGCTGATCCTGGTGGCGGCGGCCCGCACTGTTGATTGGCGGGCTTTCCGGAAGGATAACGCGCTCCAGCATTCCTTCTTCGGGGCCGCCGTGGTGTTGGGGTTCCTGTGGCAACTGAGGGCCGGAATCTCACCCGGTCTCGCGATCCATATCTTCGGCATCACCGTCATTACCCTGATGCTGGGGTGGGCGCTCGCGGTGTTCAGTGGGTTGTTGGCGTTGGTGATCACGGTCATCACCGGGCGAGAGCCCGCGATGATGTTCGCGGTCAACGGGCTGGTAACCGTCGTGGTGCCGGCACTGGTCAGTCATGCCATCCTGGTGTGGGAACGCCGCCGCAACTTCCGCAATTTCTTCGCCTATATCTTTTTCTGTGGGTTTTTCGGGGCCGGGCTGGCAGTGGCTGCGGCCGGAATCGCAATGTGCCTGATGCTTTGGTCCGGCGGGGTTTATACCTTTGACGAGCTGATCCACGAGTACATCCGCTACCTGCCCCTGATCATGCTGCCGGAAGGCTTCGTTAACGGCACCTTCGTGACCGGCCTGATGGTGTTCCATCCGGACCGGCTCACGACCCTGGATCAGCACCGCTATCGGCACTAGAGTGATGCACTATACTGGGTGCCCTCGCCCTGGGCGAGCCGGCCCGGTTCCGGGCGCGCCAGCGGTTGGCCCATTGAAGAACCTCTCCGGCCGGTATGGGTGGGGCAATGCCATAGCCCTGAATCCGGTTGCAGCCCATCCGGGCAAGGGTTCGGGCCTGATCTGCGGTTTCCACCCCTTCGGCCAGTACCGGATGCTCGAAGCGCTGGGCCAGGAAGATGACACTCTCGACGATTGCCCTGTCACTGGGGCTGTTCTTCATGTTGCGAATGAAACTCTGGTCGATCTTGATCAGGTCGATGGGCAGGTTCCGCAGATAGCTCAGGGAGGAGAACCCGGTGCCGAAGTCATCCAGTGCCACTTGCAGGCCGAGGCTCCGGCACCGGGTGAGTACGTGGTTGGCCTGCTTCGTGTCTTCTAGCGCGGTGGACTCCAGAACTTCCAGGGTGACCCGGGCCGGATCCAGTTCCGGATGGCTGTGCAGGTAGCTCTCCAGGTAGTCGGCAAAACTCCGGTCCAGCAGGTGCCGGGCGGTGATGTTGATGCTGACGGTCAGGTTCTCGCCCGCCTGCTGCCACGTATTCAGGTGGTGGATGGCTTCCTTCAGGACCCACTGGCCCAGGGGCACTTCCAGGTGGCTGTTTTCGACATAGGGCAGGAACTCTGCCGGGCTGACCAGTCCGGATTCGGGTCGGTTCCAGCGGATCAGGGCCTCGAACCCGGCGAGGGAATAATCCGACATCCGGACCTGGGGCTGGAAGAACAGCTCGAATTCCTGGTTTTCCAGGGCCAGGGTGAGTTCCATCAGTTGTTGCCGGCGCTTTTGCCGGTGCTGATCGAGGTCCGGATCGAAGAAATGGAACTGGTTGCGGCCTTTTTCCTTGGCCGAATACATGGCCTGGTCGGCATGCCGGATCAGGCCTTCGGCATCGGCCCGGTCTTCCGGATAACGGGTGATACCCAGGCTGGCGGTCAGTTTAACCTGCTCGCCCCCGACGGCTACCGGCTCGCCAATGACGGACAGAATTCGGTGGTAAACCGCGTTGGTGTCGTCGCTCTGCAGCAGGACAAATTCATCGCCGCCGACCCGGGCAACGGTATCGCCGCTGCGCAGGGTGTGGGTCAGCCGCTCGGCGAGGGTGCGTAACACCTCGTCGCCGGCGCCGTGGCCAAGGCGGTCGTTGATCACCTTGAACCCGTCCAGGTCCAGGCAGCACACCGACAGCCGCCGGCCGTGGCGCTCGGCATGGCTACACGCCGAACGCAGACGCTCCGCGAGTAGCTGACGGTTGGGTAGTCCGGTCAGATCGTCGTAGTTGGCGGCGCGGTCCAATTCCCGCGCGTGATTTTTCAGGGCGGTAATGTCCGAAAAGGCTGCCACGTGATAGTACTGCCCCGGCTCTTCGAGGTGGACCCGGCTGATGGACAGCAGTTCGATGAGTTCCTCGCCGTTCTTGCGTCGGTTCCAGATCTCGCCCCGCCAGTGGTCGGTCTCTTCGATAGACCGCCACATGGACTGGTAGTACTCCTTCGAATGCCGGCCGGAGCTGAGAATGGCCGGATTCAGACCCAGGACTTCATCCCGACTGTAGCCGGTGATCCGGGAGAACGCCGGATTGACGTCCAGGATGTGGTTATTGTGGTCGCTGATGAGAATCGCTTCGTGGCTGCGGTCAAAGACACTGGCGGCAATGCGCAAGCCGCGCTCGCTGTGTTTGCGGTCGGAAATATTGTTCTGGATCATGATATAACCCGGGGCGACTCCCTGGCCCCTGCCGATCGGTACGCAGTAACTGTGGACCCAGTAAGGGATGCCGGAGCGGGTGTAGTGCAGGATGTCCTCGGCAAAAGTATCGCCCCGGAGCAGGTGGCGGTCGATCCGGGCGATGGTGTCGGGATCTGTGTCCGGCCCATAGAGCACATCCCGGGGGAGCTTGCCCCGGATGTCGGCCAGGAGATGGCCGGTGTGCTGCTCGAAGCTGGGGTTCACCCACTCGATGGTGCCGGCTTCGTCCAGGAAGAGGACCAGGTTGGGGGTGGTGGCGGCCACCAGGGCCAGGCGTTCGGCGACAATACCCGTCGGGGCTTCTACAACATCCGTCGATTTCTGCATTCAGGTTTGCTTCTGCTGGTCTGGCTGATGGATTGTGAACACACCTCCCTGTGACATTCCTTCGCAAGTGTAGCAATGCCGGATATAAAAAGCCTCGGGCACCTGACTGGACCAACCCGGGGCATACCGGACAGGTTGTTTGGATTTTGCAAATTGCGGCGTAAAGGCTATGGATGCTACCTGAAGTTGAGGTCACTGGCACTGGCAGCCGCCGGAGAGAAATTGACGGAAGTCAGTTTTGGTATCGATTGCCGCCTGTTGTTCAACTGCGCCAGCGGGAATGTTTCTGCAGTTTGCGTTGGAGGGTGCGCCGGTGCATGTTCAGGGCGCGGGCGGTGGCGGAAATATTGCCGTCGTGTTCGTTGAGGATCCGCTGGATGTGTTCCCACTCCATTTCTTCCACCGACGGTGGTTCCGGGCGCAGCTCCGGTGGCGCGTCCAGGGGTTCGAAGCCGGTGACGAGCTGATGCACGGTTACCGGTTTGCACAGGTAGTTGATGGCCCCCCGGCGCATGGCTTCGACCGCGGTGGCTATGCTGCCATAGCCTGTCAGAACCAGTATCTCCAGGTCCGGCCTGCGCGCCAGCAGTTCCGGCAGTAACTGCAGACCGCTCTCGCCGGCCAGGTTGAGATCCAGCACGCAACGTCCGAAATCCCTTCCTTGGATCAGGGCCAATGCCTCGGTTCCGGTGGTGACGGGTACCGCCTCTATGTCCTGGCGGGCCAGGGAGCGTTGGAGTATCTGAAGAAAGGCTGCGTCATCGTCCACAATCAACCAGAGGTTCTGTTGGCTCATCCGCTGTCTCCGTTCGAGTTCGCTTCCGGCAGATCAATGACCATGGTGGTACCATTTTCATCGGCCCTGGCCCTGAGCGTGCCGCCCAGGCGCTGGATGGTGGCATTGGACAGGAACAGACCGACACCGAGCCCGTTTCCGGAATCCACGATTTCTTCCCCCGGTGCGCCCTCAAGGGCAGCCTCCAGACCCTCGCCGTGATCCTCCACAACAATCTCGATCCGGCCGGGAGCACCGGTGCGGGCCGCCACTCCGACCCAGGCCGGGCTTGCGGTCAGGGCGTTGGCGAGAAGATTCAGCACCGCCTGGTCCAGGGTAGCGTCCACGGCCACCGGTACTTTCGGAAACGGTTGCTGCCAGTGGATCGGTCCGGAGGGCCATAACAGGGTGGCGGATTCCCGCAGGCGCAACAGCCAGTTCTCCACCGTCAATGTCTCTTGCCGGGCGGATCTGGCCTCCACCGCCGCCCGGGTGAGTTGCTGGAGATGCTGGCTGCACAGGCGAATCTGCTGTTCCAGGGTGTCCAGGTCTTCCTGCAGGGCCCCGGCATCCGCAGTGGGGCCATTGCGACCGGTTTCCGAACGGATCTCGTCGAGCAGCAGAGTCATGGTGTTCAGTGGCGTGCCCAGCCGGTGTCCCACAGCGGCGGCGGACAGGCCAAGTGCGATAATCTGTTCATCCCGAAGCCGGTTCTCCCGGAACTGTGACAACTGCAATTGCTGGCTGCGAAGCTGCCGGGCCAGGGTGCCAACCACCAGTAACAGGATGGCCGCTGTGAGGGTAAAGGTCGCCCACATGCCAAACAGGTGTAATTGGGCCAGGTTGTTATTGTGCTGACCATGGGGAATCGGGGTGTGCCAGAGCACCAGTGCTGCGTAGGCGGCGATGCCACTGGCGGTAATGGCGATGCTCTGGCGCAGGGGAACCAGGATGATGGCTACTGCAATGGGAAGCAGCAGCAGAGAAACCAGGGGGTTGGTGTAGCCACCGGTCAGGAACAGCCAGCCGCCGATCAGGATGATATCCGCCAGAAGCCCGGCACTCACTGCAAGTGAAGATGCCGGAGGCCTGCGTGTGAACCAGAGCCAGCCCAGAGTTGCGAACACCCCATAACCCAGACACAACAGCAGGGCCTCGGCTTCGTACGCCAGGGTAATCATGGTTTCTACGATGGCGAGCGCGACCAGCTGGATCGCCATGATCGCCAGCCGCATGCCGAGCAGGTAGCGGGCCGCCTGGCGAATACCTGTCTGAGAGTGTGTGAGCCATTCCATGCAGCGGATTCTATCCCTGCCTTCTCGCCGGGGATACCCCCTTGGGGGTGCGGCATTGTGTCTCAAGCCGGCGACCCGCTTTGTCTTTATCATTACCGGCAATTAACCCGACTTTCCCACTTCCGTGATGGTAAGGAATTCCCAGTCATGACCGAAAAACCTCTGGCACGCATTATCGGCCTGATTCTGGCCGGATGTGTCACTGCCCCCGCTTTTTCCCAGGTACAGGACGATGACCCGTTGTTGATCCGGGTCACCGAAGGCCAGTCCGCCGAAGCGGCCCGGTTGTCGGAGGCAGCACTGGTATCCGAGCCGGTGTCCCGGCTGGACTCGGAGCCTTCGGTATCACTCTCACGTCTGGGTGGGCGCGGTCTCGATCCGGTGATTCATGGCCAGGGCCAGGAGCGGGTCGATGTGCTGCTCGACGGCATGCGGGTGGAAGGTGCCTGCCCTAATCGAATGGACCCGCCCACCAGTCGGCTCAGCTCCGCGTTACCCCAGGTACTGGAGGTGCGCACCAGCAACCAAACCCTGCGCTGGGGCCCCATCGCCGGCGGCCAGGTAGTGGCCACGACGGCAGCGCCAGCATTTGCCGACGGCAACCGCACGACCGGCCACCTCACCATTGGTGGGTCCGACAACGGCGAGGGCAAGCTGGTCAATGGCAGTGCTGCTGTGGGCGATCGTGACAATTACCTCCGGCTGTCTGCCGGTTACGAGGAAGCCGAAGATTACGAGGACGGCGATGGCAACGAGGTCCGGAGTGCCTTCGAGAACACCGAGGGCAGACTTGACGGAGCCTGGACTGCGGACAACGGCTTCTATGTGAAGGGCATGGTCAGCCGCCAGGAAGAACGGGATGTGAAGTATGCCTCCGGCATGGATGCCCCGAAGACCGACACCGACATGTACCGCCTCGAGCTGGGGGCACCGGTAGCCAGCGGTGGCTGGAATCTGATGGCCTGGCAGGCAGACGTCGACCACGTGATGGACAACTTCAGTCTGCGTGAGCCGCCGGTAATGATGGGCATGCCCATGAAAATGCAGACCCTTTCGGAAACCCGGACCCGGGGCGCCCGGCTGGTGCTGGACCAGACCATCGACTACACCAAGGACATCGCTGTCGGTGTGGATGTCGAGAGCAACACCTGGGATGCCACCATGTACAACGGCATGGATCTGAGCAATGAGGCCTCGTTCCTGTGGCCGGATGTGGAGCGTGATCGGGTCGGCGTGTTTGCCGAAGCCTTCCACCGTATCCGGGTCAACATGCGCCTGGGCGCGGGCATCCGTTATGACCGGGTGGAAATGGACGCCAATCGTGCCGATGAGACGTTCACCATGACGCCGGGTGCCATGCCCATGTCGCCGGCATCCCTCTACCAGAATGTTTATGGCGTAACCGATACCAAAGCCACCGATGACAACGTCAGCGGTTTCATGACCGGTGAATGGCGGGTCTCGCCGCTCAATACCCTGGAACTGACCGCCTCCCACAGCGTCCGCTCCCCCGGCGTCAACGAGCGCTATGTCACCAAGGGCAGCGCCTGGGTCGGCAACCCGGATCTTGAGACCGAGAAACACCACAAGCTGGAACTGAGCCTGGCCGGACAGAATGATGGCTGGCACTGGCGCCCGGCGATCTGGATCGATGAAGTGGACGATTTCGTGCTGCGCTACGAGTCGGCACCGGATGTTATCCGCTACCGTAATATCGATGCCCGCCTGCTGGGTGTCGAGGGTGAGCTGGGCTGGAGCAATGGTACCTGGAGTGCCACCGGTAAACTGGCCAGTGTCCGGGGAACCAATAACGATACCGACCACCCGTTGCCGCAGATTCCGCCGGTGCAGTACATCCAGACCCTGGGCTGGCACCACATGGGGCATACCGTCCAGGCGGAATGGATGCTGGCCCGCCGGCAGGACCGGATTGATGAGGAATCCGGCCTCGACCCGAGTACTTCCCCGGGCTATGGCGTATTCAATCTGAACGGCAGCCATCCGCTGATGGATTACCTGACCCTGAGCTGGGCGGTCGATAACGTGTTTGACAAGACCTGGGCACCCCACGTCAGTCGCGAGGACCTTTTTACCGGCGAAGCCTACCGGGTCAACGAGCCGGGACGGACATTCCGGGCGGCACTGACCGCGCGCTGGTAAGTTTAATCAGCGACTCCTTAAGAATGGTAAGTATGGCGGTTACCCGTTTCTCATAGCCGGCGGGTGACATTCGGCCCTGCATGGATCCAACTCTTCCATGCGGGGCTTTTTTTGTTATATCAAAGCGCTCCGGTGGTCAGGGACTATGCTTGTGTACGACTACATTCCTGTGCTGTGCAACGATTGTTACCATGTGGTTATGAGTAAATAACCCAAAGGAATCAAATGTCCATGATTACCCGTTCGCGTTTTCACCCCTGGCTGGCCGCCGTTGCATTGCTGATGCCCGCGCTGGCACTCGCGCGGCGCAGGAATTCGATCAGGCCCGGAACGACCTGGCCAGTTGCAAATGGCTCTAAATGGCCCTGACCGTGCTTATCGGGCGGGCCAGTAGCGCTGCATTTCCACGAACAGGAACGAGGCGCTCCAGGTGATCAGTACCAGCCCGGTCAGGCCCTCGATCCCGGTCAGGTAACGTAGCGGGCCGAGGGCCTGGATGTCGCCGTAGCCCAGGGTGGTGAAGGTGGTGAAGGAGAAGTAGACGCAATCCAGAAGACTGCCATTAAAGTTGCCCAGCAGTTCGCCCCAGCCATCGGCGTTATGCATGAGGTAGTAGGGTACCGCAAAGAGCCAGACCTCCAGGGCGTGGGCGGTCAGGCAGCCCAGCACCGCGACAATGAGACGGAAATGTTGGCTCTGGCGCATTTTGGAGAGTAGTCCGCTCAGACGGATCAGCACGGCATTGTGCAGCACGACAACCAGGCACACGATGGCCACGTTTATTAGTGTCACCAGTATCAGATTGACGTGGGATTCCATGACCAGTCGCTCCACCATGCGAAAATTTGTTGCACCCACTATTCTTGTATTCTTGGGGATCTGAAAACATCTTCATATACAGATTGTATAGTAGATTCAAGATCTTCGCGCGTCGCCCCGCGATCAACCTGACAGGCTAATCACCGATGCTTAAACGTCTTCTGCCGCTGATCATTCTCGCCATCGGCGTTGCCGGTTTTGTCTTCCTGAAAGCGACCCGGCCGGAACCGGCCGAAGTGAGCGACTCCGAGCGCAGCTGGCAGGTGGATGTGCAGAGCGTGCAGCCCGTACCGATACACCGATACTGCCCTTGTATGGCAAAATTGTGGCACCGGAACAGGTGGACATTACCGCGACCCTGGCAGGCCGCGTTGCGGAGCGACCCGTGTCAGAGGGCCAGGACGTCCGGGGGCGACCTGCTTTTGGCCCTGTCCGACGCCGATATTGCCCAGGCTCGGGCCCAGCGTCATGGTGAGCACGCCGAACCCCTCGGGACCCAGTCATGACTATGCAGGAGTGAGCATGAACCAGCCGGTACTGGAAGCCAGGGAGCTGAGCAAGACCTTTGCCAGTGGTGCCGAACGCATCGCGGTTTTTTCCGGGCTGTCTGTCTCGCTGGATGCGGGGCAGTCCCTGGCACTGATGGGCCGCTCGGGCTCTGGCAAAAGCACCCTGCTGAACCTGTTCTGTGGCCTGGAGCGGCCCGACAACGGTGTCATCACCCTGCTGGGCGAACGCTTTGATTACCGGGAAGCGGGCGCTTCAGGGCAGCGGGAAAAACGCTGGGCCCGGCTCCGGCGGCGCCGGATCGGGGTCATGTTCCAGGAAGCGAACCTGATGCCGGCATTGTCGCTGCTGGACAACGTCCGGCTCCGGGCCCGGCTGGCGGAGCAACCCCTGGAGCAGTGCCAGGCCTGGCTGGAGCGCCTGGGCATCGGTGAGCTGGCCGAGCGCTATCCGGACCAGGTTTCCGGAGGCCAGCGCCAGCGTGCGGCATTGGCCATGGTGTTCGCCATGACCCCCGACCTGATCCTGGCAGATGAGCCCACCGGCAGTCTGGACGGCCGGACGGCCGAGGAGGTCACCACAGAGCTGTTCCGGTTGCAGGCCCAGACCGGCGTCGCACTGATCCTGGCCACCCACGATCCCGAGCTGGCCGGGCAGTGCCGGAAGACCCTCGACCTGGCACACGGGGCCCCGGCCAGTCCAGTGCCATGACCCTGTTTGCCGTATTGTTTCGTACATCAGCAAGATTTATACTAAGATTGGTATGATTCCTCAGCCACTCCCTGATCATTATAATACTTTTACAGTTTCCACCGTCATTGCATTGCTGATGGCTTGAGAGTTTTGTCGGAATGAATTGATGACCTATGTAACCATATTATATTATGTTTCATTTGACTATATTTGTCTTGAATATAATAATAATAATATCTACATACTTGTTGTGAGTGTTGGTGGTGAGATCTCAGTTGGATCGCTCATGATCAGTGCTTGTTTAGCTTCTTCAATTGTAAATCCTTCAGATATTAACTGATCAATGACTTGCGACTGCTTTTGTTGTGGACCTGTGTGATTGTAAAATATTATCACAAGTTCAGAACTACAGAAGTCTTGTGATGCACTGCACACAATTATACAACTTGACTTGATGTTAATTGATTATAAATCAATTTGAGTGTATCCAATGAATCAACATTAAATAATAATTTTTGACCATTTTCAGATTTATAAAATCCTGCATTGTACAATATCTCCATCATCTCAGAGGAATGTTGGAGTTTATCATTGACTTTTTGGTAATTTAAACTTTGATATTTTGAATTAGTTGGTTCATCAATAATCCTCTTCAGAATTGTAATGATTAACTTCGATCCCTTACTACTTGCTGCCATTCTTTTGTAAAGAAGGAGTTTTGGATGAAAAAGTTTTCCCAAAGATTTTGTCCTGGATATGCACCAAACATAAGATGAAATACAACGATTCAGTCACAGTATATATAATATTCCTTGAGTATCAGCAAAGTGAATAATATTTGATATGTTTGGAGTAATATTTGTCATTATCATGTTTAGCCAGATCCAAATGATACAGATCCCAACATTTGCAACCTCTATAACGGTATCCACAGTTCATACAAATTGGATTATCTATATCATTACATGGACAAATATCACAATGATAATAACTACAATCTTCACATACATCATACAAATTGCAGCAAAACTCACCACACCAAAAACAACTAGCCTTTGATTCATCAATACAATTACTACAAAATAATTGATAATATTTCTCATCTACCAATATTGAACCAAAAATCTCTTGACCTTCTTTCACCTCATTCCAATGCATATTTGTGCCAATTTGGGAATTCAACTTTTTACCTTCTATATAACAATCATAGCCGTCCCAAATATTGTCATTAATCACAATTTCTCTATTGCATCTGTTCCCATTGCAAATAAGAGCATATCCCCTTGCATATTCTCCCAGAATGTCAATGATATTGGGATGACGTCTGATATCAACATGTGGTGTAATTAATGGATATAATTCAGCGCATTTCTTCTGTAATTTCCTCTTGTTGGCACATGTATGACACGGCTGCCACGGTACACGTGGAGTAAATATCCAATTGTACTCACAATCGTTACAATAATACTTTTTACATTTTTTACAAAGTTTGATATCTTCTTCCTCCCATTCTACTGTTTTACACTTTGAACATCTTCGATGAGCAACACGAACATATGATTCTGTATCTTGCTGGACTTCTAGATCCATATTATCTCCATACAAATCTCCATAAAAATGTCAGATGTCGTTTTCATCGATTTTGTTATGCTACCCGACCCCTTTCAAAAAATTTCTCATTATACTTCTTTGTAAACGAGTTTAACCTAGTGATGCTAAACAATTAAAAATACTTTTGAAAGACTCAATTAAAATGATATCAATTGATTGTTACTCTTTTTCTTGCACTGTCGGATGTATCCATCACAATCAGACACAAACGAGAAACAATCGTTTTTGTTAGCACACTCATTTACACCAACGCATCATAACTGATGGGTTTTCATATAGTAAGTCATAGCGATTATAACTTTTGATATGCTTTGAATAATATTTATCATCATCGTATTGTCCCAAATCATAATAATAAAGATCTATGCATTTACAATTCCAAACCCATTGACCTAACTCTTTGCGAACCGGATATCTTCGATGTCCACATCCCATACAAATAGGATTTTGTATATCATTACATGGACAATGGTAACAATGATAATACATACAATCATCACATCCATCCCAATCAAAACATGATTCTCCACACCAATAACAACTATGATTGCTTTCAATATAGCAATCACTGCATCAGAATATATAATATTTATCACCATTCATCAATGATGCACCAATTATTTCTTTACCTCCTTTAACTTCTTTCCAATGTATCCATTTTCCGTCTGAATCAGTATCCCTTTGTCCATTAATATAAAATAACCATCCACTCCATCTATATGCTTGTGATGGATTTATTACAATTTCAGTTTTACAATTCAAACCATTACAGTTAACAGCATAACCCATTGTATATTGTGCTAAAATCTTCATGATATTTGGACACTGTTCCAGATTAATATATGGCATGATTAATGGGTATAATTCGGGACATTTTTTCTCCAATTGTTGTTTGTCGAAACAAATGTCACACGGCAATCTTGGTCCACAACGATAACAATAATATTTCTTACAGATGTTGCATGATCTCAAAATAAGATATCCGTGGCATATCACGCATCTTGCATGTTGGGCACAAATAGATGTTGTACCGCATTGAATATCCATATTATCACAAGCGTCGTGTCCGTAAGAACCGTAACCACAACGATTATTACTACTGCTTTTTGGATTACACTTATGACAAAATATCCGATATTTTTTATCGTCGTAAATGGTTCTATATTCACTGTCATCCAAAACCGATCGGGTTGTATTAAATTTATATTTGTAAATTTCTTTACCATTACAATCAATATTTTGGGTAAAATGATATTTATCCTCAATGTGTATATAATCATTACAAAGAACACAAGTTGTTGTAATTCCAATGCAATAATCAGTAATGATATCAACAATATATTTAATAGAATAATCAGTGATCAATTTATTTGTATTTATTCCTCTGGATAATGGTTTTCTGACACGATTAGACTCTACGGATAACATGCATAATTTACATTCTTTATCACCACCGCATTGATGACAGAAATAGTAACCACAAAAATGACATAATGAATCGGGAATGAGATGTTCTGGTTTATCAAATATTTTATTGCATATATCACAAATTGGATGATTGTAACAGATTTGTTTTGATCCTTTTTGATATGGAATTTTATTGTTGCATTCCTTCAATTTGCATTTTACCATATTGTGTTTTTGACAAAAGACAGACCGATA
>JAXHVJ010000109.1:0-5721 GCA_034189235.1 Pseudomonadota bacterium | reverse complement strand
GCTCCACCGACGCGGCGCTGACGGTTTCCACCGCACCGCTGAGTTGGTCGCCAACATAATCGGATAGCCGGTCCCCCGGTGTAAATCGGGGAAGCACTAGCTGTCCGCTATTACTGTCTGGTGGGTTCTTTGACATTGTTGTTTTTTGATGAAGGGACATGTGGGCGACGGCGCCTGGTCTGCGAGCTTCAAGGTCGCAAGTGCCAGTTAAATTTAAGCCGATTGCCACATCCTTTTCACCTCCACGGGTGGGAAGGTATGATGCATGTTCATTCGTATCCATTACGTTTGACAGTGCAGGTATCGGCTCCTTGATACTCTGGCTGATTGGATTTGCGGGATTTATCCTGTGTCTGGTTGGTTGGTTTCACAAACTTGAGAGTTTGATCCTGGCTCAGAACGAACGCTGGCGGCATGCCTAACACATGCAAGTCGAACGAACCCTTCGGGGTTAGTGGCGCACGGGTGCGTAACGCGTGGGAACCTGCCTTTAGGTTCGGAATAACTCAGAGAAATTTGAGCTAATACCGGATAATGTCTTCGGACCAAAGATTTATCGCCTTTAGATGGGCCCGCGTTAGATTAGATAGTTGGTGGGGTAATGGCCTACCAAGTCGACGATCTATAGCTGGTCTGAGAGGATGATCAGCCACACTGGGACTGAGACACGGCCCAGACTCCTACGGGAGGCAGCAGTGGGGAATATTGGACAATGGGCGCAAGCCTGATCCAGCAATGCCGCGTGAGTGATGAAGGCCTTAGGGTTGTAAAGCTCTTTTACCAGGGATGATAATGACAGTACCTGGAGAATAAGCTCCGGCTAACTCCGTGCCAGCAGCCGCGGTAATACGGAGGGAGCTAGCGTTGTTCGGAATTACTGGGCGTAAAGCGCGCGTAGGCGGTTATCCAAGTCAGGGGTGAAATCCCGGAGCTCAACTCCGGAACTGCCCTTGAAACTAGGTAACTAGAATACTGGAGAGGTGAGTGGAATTCCGAGTGTAGAGGTGAAATTCGTAGATATTCGGAAGAACACCAGTGGCGAAGGCGACTCACTGGACAGTTATTGACGCTGAGGTGCGAAAGCGTGGGGAGCAAACAGGATTAGATACCCTGGTAGTCCACGCCGTAAACGATGATAACTAGCTGTCCGGGCTCATAGAGCTTGGGTGGCGCAGCTAACGCATTAAGTTATCCGCCTGGGGAGTACGGTCGCAAGATTAAAACTCAAAGGAATTGACGGGGGCCTGCACAAGCGGTGGAGCATGTGGTTTAATTCGAAGCAACGCGCAGAACCTTACCAGCCTTTGACATCCTAGGACGGTTTCTGGAGACAGATTCTTTCCCTTCGGGGACCTAGTGACAGGTGCTGCATGGCTGTCGTCAGCTCGTGTCGTGAGATGTTGGGTTAAGTCCCGCAACGAGCGCAACCCTCGTCCTTAGTTGCCATCATTTAGTTGGGCACTTTAAGGAAACTGCCGGTGATAAGCCGGAGGAAGGTGGGGATGACGTCAAGTCCTCATGGCCCTTACAGGCTGGGCTACACACGTGCTACAATGGCATCTACAGTGAGCAGCGATCCCGCGAGGGTTAGCTAATCTCCAAAAGATGTCTCAGTTCGGATTGTTCTCTGCAACTCGAGAGCATGAAGGCGGAATCGCTAGTAATCGCGGATCAGCATGCCGCGGTGAATACGTTCCCAGGCCTTGTACACACCGCCCGTCACACCATGGGAGTTGGTTTCACCCGAAGATAGTGCGCTAACCTTTTAGGAGGCAGCTAGCCACGGTGGGATCAGCGACTGGGGTGAAGTCGTAACAAGGTAGCCGTAGGGGAACCTGCGGCTGGATCACCTCCTTTCTAAGGATTGCATGCGAAAGCGCCTGATCATGTATCGGGAAGAGCTTCGCATCTTCCAAAGAACATTGCCGTCGTCCTCATGTCCTTTCATCAATCAGATACAACGCCTTGGCCGTATATTCGGTTTTGGTGTTGTTTGCCTGAGCTGGCTCGCGCCGCAATCGGCTTTTTCGGGCCGGTTCGATAGGTGCAGGTCCGTAGCTCAGTTGGTTAGAGCGCACCCCTGATAAGGGTGAGGTCGGTGGTTCAAATCCACTCGGACCTACCATTGCTTTTATAGTGGTGGCTGTTCGCCGACTTTGGGGGCCTTAGCTCAGCTGGGAGAGCACCTGCTTTGCAAGCAGGGGGTCATCGGTTCGATCCCGATAGGCTCCACCAGGCATATCTGATGATGAAAAGAAAGAGATCCGGTTTTTACCGGTCAGGCGGTTTTGCCGTCGAACATTTGACATTGTGAATGGGTTTTTAAATCGATGCCGTGGCGCATAGATTGTTATGTTGGTCTAGCCGACCCGCGTAACGTTAAGTCTATGCATCACTTATCAATCAAATTGATTATCTGGCTGAGATAATTCCTCCGCGCCATCGTTAAGACGCGCAGACATTTATGCAGGTCTGTCGTTGATGGTGTGGATTCTCAAGCGTGAGGTAAGAGCATTTGGTGGATGCCTTGGCATGTACAGGCGAAGAAGGACGTGGCACGCTGCGATAAGCGTCGGGGAGATGTGAGCAATCTTTGATCCGGCGATTTCCGAATGGGGAAACCCACCTTCACCATTTCTTTCATTGTCTCTTCGGAGATATTGAGAGAGGTGGATAAGGTATCACCTTAGTGAATATATAGCTTTGGTGAAGCAAACCCGGGGAACTGAAACATCTCAGTACCCGGAGGAAAAGACATCAACCGAGATTCCCGTAGTAGTGGCGAGCGAACCGGGACCAGGCCAGTGCCTTTTCTATTATTATCAGAACACTCTGGAAAGTGTGGCCATAGCGGGTGACAGCCCCGTATGAGAAAAGACTAGAAAAGGACTTGAGTAGGGCGGGACACGTGAAATCCTGTCTGAACATGGGGGGACCACCCTCCAAGCCTAAATACTCGTACATGACCGATAGCGAACACAGTACCGTGAGGGAAAGGTGAAAAGCACCCCGATGAGGGGAGTGAAACAGTACCTGAAACCGGATGCTTACAAGCAGTTGGAGCCCCATAGGGGGTGACAGCGTACCTCTTGCATAATGGGTCAGTGACTTAATCTAGCATGCGAGCTTAAGCCGTTAGGTGTATGCGAAGCGAAAGCGAGTCTGAATAGGGCGACTGAGTATGTTGGATTAGACCCGAACCCCGGCGATCTAGGCATGAGCAGGTTGAAGGTGCGGTAACACGCACTGGAGGACCGAACCGTTGCATGTTGAAAAATGCTCGGATGACTTGTGTTTAGGGGTGAAAGGCCAATCAAGCCGGGAAATAGCTGGTTCTCCGCGAAATCTATTGAGGTAGAGCGTCAGATGTATACCGATGGGGGTAGAGCACTGGATGGGCTAGGGCTGCGCGAGCGGTACCAAACCTAACCAAACTCCGAATACCATCGAGTTTTGTCTGGCAGACAGACGGCGGGTGCTAAGGTCCGTCGTCAAAAGGGAAACAGCCCTAACCTACAGCTAAGGTCCCCAAGTAATACCTAAGTGCGAAAGCATGTGGGAATCCCAAAACAACCAGGAGGTTGGCTTAGAAGCAGCCATCCTTTAAAGAAAGCGTAACAGCTCACTGGTCTAAATAAGGGTTCCTGCGGCGAAGATGTAACGGGACTAAAGGTATTCACCGAAGCTTAGGGTTGCAGTTTACTGCAGCGGTAGCGGAGCGTTCTGTAAGTTGATGAAGCGGGAGGGTAACCGACCGTGGAGATATCAGAAGTGCGAATGCTGACATGAGTAGCGATAAAGAGGGTGAGATGCCCTCTCGCCGAAAGACCAAGGGTTCCTGCTCAACGCTAATCGGAGCAGGGTTAGCCGGCCCCTAAGACGAGCCCGAAGGGGGTAGTCGATGGGAACCACGTAAATATTCGTGGGCCTGGTGGTGTGTGACGGATGTCGGAAGTAGTTCAACGTTATTGGATTCGTTGGGCTGCCAAGATGTTCCAGGAAATAGCCCCACCGTATAGACCGTACCCGAAACCGACACAGGTGGTCAGGTAGAGTATACCAAGGCGCTTGAGAGAAGTATCCTGAAGGAACTCGGCAAATTGCCTCCGTACCTTCGGAAGAAGGAGGCCCCGTTAGAAGGCAACTTTTAGCGGGGGGCACAGGCCAGGGGGTAGCGACTGTTTATCAAAAACACAGGACTCTGCTAAGTCGGCTTCAAGACGACGTATAGGGTCTGACGCCTGCCCGGTGCTCGAAGGTTAAGAGGAGGAGTGCAAGCTCCGAATTGAAGCCCGAGTAAACGGCGGCCGTAACTATAACGGTCCTAAGGTAGCGAAATTCCTTGTCGGGTAAGTTCCGACCTGCACGAATGGCGTAACGACTTCCCCACTGTCTCCAGGATATGCTCAGCGAAATTGAATTCTCCGTGAAGATGCGGAGTACCCGCGGTTAGACGGAAAGACCCCGTGCACCTTTACTGCAGCTTCAGAGTGGCATTAGGAAAGAGTTGTGTAGCATAGGTGGGAGGCTTTGAAACTTGGGCGCCAGTCCGAGTGGAGCCATAGGTGAAATACCACCCTGCTGTTTTCTGATGTCTAACCAACTACCGTTATCCGGTAGTGGGACCCTCTGTGGCGGGTAGTTTGACTGGGGCGGTCGCCTCCTAAAGAGTAACGGAGGCGCGCGATGGTAGGCTCAGGCCGGTTGGAAACCGGCTGCGAGAGTGCAATGGCATAAGCCTGCCTGACTGCGAGACTGACGAGTCGAGCAGAGACGAAAGTCGGTCATAGTGATCCGGTGGTCCCTCGTGGAAGGGCCATCGCTCAACGGATAAAAGGTACGCCGGGGATAACAGGCTGATGATTCCCAAGAGCTCATATCGACGGAATCGTTTGGCACCTCGATGTCGGCTCATCACATCCTGGGGCTGGAGCAGGTCCCAAGGGTTTGGCTGTTCGCCAATTAAAGTGGTACGTGAGCTGGGTTCAGAACGTCGCGAGACAGTTTGGTCCCTATCTGCCGTGGGCGTCGATACTTGAAAGGAGTTGCCCCTAGTACGAGAGGACCGGGGTGAACATGCCTCTGGTGTACCTGTCATCCTGCCAAGGGTGCCGCAGGGTAGCTATGCATGGACGGGATAACCGCTGAAAGCATCTAAGCGGGAAGCCTCCCTTAAGATTAGGTATCTTCGAACCGTCATAGACCATGACGTTGATAGGCCGGGTGTGGAAGCGCAGTAATGTGTGTAGCTAACCGGTCCTAATAGTTCTGATCGCGCTTGAGAGTTCGCACTGTCAATGACAGCCCTGCGCAATGCAGTCTGTCTGATGGAGGAATTCCAGCCAGATACGCCCTTTGCAAAAAGCACATCGATTTAATGCCCGTTTCACAAGCTTCATTGCTTGGTGACCATAGCGTCTGTGACCCACCCGATCCCATCTCGAACTCGGCCGTGAAACCAGACAGCGCCGATGGTACTGTGTCTTAAGGCACGGAAGAGTAGGTCGTCGCCAGGCATTGCAGCTTGTGAATACGAGGCAGCCTGATCACAGGCAAAACCCATTCACTAGTCAAAGGGCTGACCCCAAAAGGGCAGCCCTTTTGGCGTTCATGGACAAACACAAGTCCAGCGCCAACATGGTAACGCGGGATGGAGCAGTCCGGTAGCTCGTCAGGCTCATAACCTGAAGGTCGTTGGTTCAAATCCAACTCCCGCAACCA
>JAXHVJ010000108.1:0-5745 GCA_034189235.1 Pseudomonadota bacterium | reverse complement strand
CAATGCAGTACCTCGACGTTTACCTCAACACTCCCTGGCTCCTCTACCTCTCCGTCACGCTCCTTTCCCTCTGCATCGGCAGCTTCCTCAATGTGGTTATCCTGCGGCTGCCAAAGATGATGCATCAGGACTGGCGTTGCCAGTGTGAGGAGTTTCTGGAGATTCCGGAGAAGGAGCGGAAGAAGGAAGAACCAGTTACCCTGTCCAAACCGCCATCCACCTGCCCTTCCTGTGGTCACAGGATCCGGGCCTGGGAGAATATCCCGGTGATCAGTTATCTGGTGCTGAGGGGCAGGTGTGCTTCCTGCAAGACCCGGATTTCGCCGCGCTATCCGATCATCGAGGCGGTAACGGCGCTGTTTTCGGTGTTGACGGTTTACCTGCTGGGGCCGACTGAGGCTGCGCTTTGGGGGTTGTTGCTGGTCTGGGCTCTGGTGGCGTTGACGGTGATTGATTTTGATACCCAGCTGTTGCCGGATAACATCACGTTGCCGTTGCTGTGGCTTGGGTTGGTGTTGAACTTCTTCGGGGTTTTGACGGACTTTACCAGTGCGTTCTGGGGGGCTGTGGCGGGTTATCTCTCGCTCTGGTCGGTTTACTGGTTGTTCAGGATTGTGACTGGTAAGGAAGGCATGGGGCATGGGGATTTCAAGCTGCTTGCGGCGCTCGGGGCCTGGCTTGGGTGGCAGTTGTTGCCGGCGGTGATTTTGTTGTCCTCGCTCGTCGGGGCGGTTGTCGGGATTGGTTTGATGGTGTTCCGGAAGCATGGGCGGGAGGTGCCGATTCCGTTCGGGCCTTATCTGGCGGCGGCAGGGCTGCTTTGTTTGTGGTTCGGGGCGGAGATTCAGGCGGCCTGGTTTGCTTATCTGGGGGTTTGAGCATGGCAAGCAACGTGAACACGGGGTCAGCAGAACAGGTTCGTCAGGCCCCTGTTGTGGGGCAGACTCCGGCCATTGTCGGGCTTACGGGAGGGATTGGCTCCGGGAAATCTACCGTGGCCCGCATGTTCGGGAAGCTTGGTGTTCACTGGGTGGATGCCGATGACGTGGCCCGGGAGGTGGTTGAACCTGGTACTCCGGGGCTTGTTCAGATTGCCGAGCACTTCGGGAAGGACATCCTCACCGCTGAAGGCACGCTGGATCGGGCGCAACTGCGGCAGATTGTGTTTGCCAGCCCTGAAGAACGCACCTGGCTGGAGGGCCTGCTTCATCCGATGATCCGGGAGGAGTTGATCCGGCAGTTGAAGCCTGAGGGGTATGCCATGCCCTATGTGCTTCTGGTTTCTCCGTTGTTGCTGGAGACGGATCAGCATCAGCTGGTCAGCAAGGTCGTTGTGGTGGATGTCCCGGTGGAGACGCAGGTTGAGCGGACGATGGCCCGGGATGCCAATGAGCGGGATCAGGTGGAGCGGATCATTGCGGCTCAGATGCCTCGGGAGAAGCGGTTGGAGAAAGCTGACGCTGTTATTGATAATGGCCGGCCGTTGGATGATGTGGAGCGTCAGGTTCGTGAGTTGCACGAAAAGTTCCTGGTGGATCTTGGCTGACTGTTTGCGCCGTTGCCGTTTTTACCCGATAGGTTTTCTGCTTTTCCTGTTTTTTGCTTCCTTTCCCGGCCGCGCGGCGGAGCCGGTGTTTGAGGTACATGAGCGTTCTGTTCCCGGGATTCTGGCGCCTGAGCAACTGGGGCCTTCGTTTTATACGTTTTCTCCGGAGGAGTATTGGGCGGAGCCGGAAGAGTCCTACTGGCTGTCGTTTTCAAACTGGGTGTTGCGCCAGGAACGGATTCAGGGGCCGCGGGTGCAGTGGCTTGGGGCCTGGGCAGACCGGACGCTTTCGGGCTCCAGCCAGGCATTGCCCAATAACGGGAGTTACCTGCGCCTGGGCTTTGCCACCGAATCCGAGTACAGCGATCTGGCGCAGTTCGAGCCGGAGGCGCGGTTCCGGCTGGACATTCCCACGGCCAGGCGCAAGCTGCGGATTGTGATCGAGAGCGAGAGCGAAGAGCTGATTCCGCTTGAGGAGCGGCAGCGGGACCGGCAATTGACAGAGCCGGAGCGGACGACGACCGAAGCCACCGGTGCGCTGCGCTATCTGACGCAGGTTGGCGATGCCATTAACCTTTCCACGGATATCGGTGGCCAGTTACGGTTGCCCCTGGATGCGTTCTGGCGGGTGACGGCTGGCAAGGATTGGCGGCTGGATGAGGACTGGGCCGGGCGTTTTCAGCAGCGGATTTATTACTATTATCAGGAGGGCTGGGGTTCCCGGACCTGGTTCGGGGCCAGCCGGTATCTTGGAGACTGGCGGTTCCAGTCTTCCTCCGAGCTGGAGTGGGTGCACTCGGACAAGAAGTTTCTGGCGGCGCAGATTTTCAGTTTGCGAAAGGCGGTGGATAACCGGTCTACCCTGATTCCCCGGGTCGGGGTGTTGGGAGAGAGCAAGCCGGAGTGGCGGACGACGTCCGCTTTTATGGATCTGACCTGGCGGTATCGGTTGCATAGCGACTGGTTGTTCGGGGAGGTGATCCCGGCGCTGGAGTTTCCGAGGGAAGAGGGTTTCAGGGATCGGGCTTCGGTGGTTTTGAGGATTGAGATGTATTTTGCCGGGACTATTGATCGGCGGTGAGGGTTACTGAGGGCGCTGATGAACGCTTTGGAGTGGAGTCGGGTTTGGGAGATGAATCTGAAAATGGCGACAGAAAAACCGGTTGTTCCGGGCCCGGCCTTGCCGTGACCCCTATTGCTATCACCAGGTCCTGTTTTCGGGACAAGTTCGGAGTGCCCCGGCAGCCGGGGCTCACCCGGCATGCCCACGCCGAACTCGTGATCCGGCCCCCCTACGATCGCGAGGATGCCTTCCGCGGGCTGGAGACGGCTTCGCATCTCTGGCTGATTTTCCGGTTTCACGAGGCGGTTCGGGCGGAGTGGAAGCCGGTGGTGCGGCCGCCCCGGCTGGGAGGCAATAAAAAGATGGGGGTGTTTGCCAGCCGGTCGCCGTTTCGGCCCAACAGCCTGGGGTTGTCGGTGGTTCGGAATGAGGGGCTGGCGCGCCGGGATGGGCGGCTGGTGCTGCGGATCAGTAATCATGATCTGATCGAGGGTACGCCGATTCTGGATATCAAGCCGTATCTGCCGTTTGCGGATTCGGTGCCGGAGGCGAGTCTTGGGTGGGCGGATTCGCCGCCGACGGAGAGGCTTGAGGTGGTGTTTCTGCCGGAGGCGGAGCAGCAGCTGGCTGCCCTGCCCTCCGGGGACTATCCGGATTTCCGGGCGTTGATCGAGGATGTGGTGAGCTATGACCCCCGGCCGTCGTTCCGGCGGGGGCGGGATGAGGAACGGATTTACGGGGCGCACCTGTACGATCTGAATGTAAGGTTCCGGTTTGTAACAGAGGGCGGCGAGAAGCGTGTCGAAATTCTGACGGTCTGTTAAACTCCGGTGATTGATTTGTAGTCGACACAGGGAAGTCGCTATCTTGCACCTATACCGGTTTTTCAAGCGATTTGGCGTTCGGCCGCTGGCAGCGCGTCTGCTGGTGTATATGCTGCTGTTCAGCCTGGCGCTCTCTCTGGCTGCCACCGGGGTGCAGATGGTCGGAGAATTCGAGCGCCGCAAGAATGATCTGATCGATACCCAGCAAAAGGCTGCCGGGCTGGTATCCGGTGGCATGAGCAACAACATCTGGCTGATGAATTTCAGCGAGGTGGCCAACAGCCTGGATGACATGAAGGCGGTGCCGGCGATCCAGTTTGCCCGGGTGACCACCACCACGGGCGAGGAATTCACCACCGGCACCTACCCTGACGGCAAGGTAATCTCCCGGACCATCCCCCTTATCTTTGACCGCTCCAGTTTCCAGCCACCGCGGGAGGTGGGCAACCTCACGGTGGTGTCTTCGGTTCAGCAGATCCACGATGAACTCTGGAAGACCGGCCTGCTGACGCTGCTGTTCGTGACGGTGGTGGTGATGCTCGGCACCTTCGGCCTGCTGCTGATCGTGCGAGCCACCCTCTCCCGCCACCTCGAAGCTATGGCCGATTATGCTGCCCAGCTGAATCTGGATGCCCTGGTGGACCCGCTGCAGCTGCGCCGGAAGCCGCCGAAATCGCCGGACGAGCTGTCGGAACTGGAGCAGGCTCTGAACAAGATGCGGCTGCAGATCCTGGAGGACACCCGCTCGCTCCGGCAGACCACTATCCAGTCCCAGGGTGAACGGGATGAAGCCATTCGCGCCAATCACGCCAAGAATCAGTTTCTTGCCAATATCAGCCATGAGCTGCGCATTCCGCTCCAGTCAGTGATGGGTTATGCCAACCTGCTGACGGACACCCCCCTGGACCAGGAGCAGCGGGAATATGTGAACACCCTGATGAACGCCTCCCAGAGTCTCTCCGCCATCATCAATGACCTGCTGGATATCTCCAGCATGGAGGCCGGCAAGCTGGTGCTGGAGGAGACTCCGTTCGATCTGCGGGAAACCCTGAACGATCTGGTGCATATGCTGGGCAGCCGGGCCCGGGAGAAGGGCCTGGCACTGGAGCTGCGTATTGACGAGGACCTGCCCTGGGCGCTGAAGGGTGACCCGGTGCGCATCCGGCAGATTCTGCTCAACCTGGTCTCCAACGCCATCAAGTTCACCGATTCCGGCCATGTGCTGATCAGCATCGAGGTACTCGGCCGCCGGGATGGCAAAGCCCGGCTGCGCCTGGCGGTGGAGGATACCGGTGTGGGCATCAATCCCGAGGACATTCCGCTGGTATACGAGCCCTACGTTCAGCTCGGCCAGCAGTTCCAGCGCCAGCTACCCGGTGCGGGTCTGGGCCTGACTATCTGCCGCCAGCTGGCGAACCTGATGAACGGCTCCCTGGACCTGCAGAGCCGGCCCGGGGAGGGTTCCACTTTCTGGGTGGAACTGACCCTGCCGGTGGCGCCGGAAAGTGCCACGCGGGTACGGCCGGATACCCGTAAGGTGAAGGGTAAGCATATCCTGGTGGTGGATTCCTACGAACTGTCCTGCAAGATCACCCTGGAGATGCTGTCCCGTTACGAGGTGCAGATCGATGCGGTGAAATCCGCCGGCGAGGCGCTGACCTTGCTGCGCCAGGCCTCGGACAGCCAGCAACCGTTCGATGCCATCATCCTCGATGGCTTTGTGCCGGATATGGACAGTGACCTGCTGTGCCGGCAGATCCGCAGCAATCCCACCTGGGCCGATATGCGCCTGCTGATCCTGTCGTCCAACCCGCAACGGGGGGATGCGGAGCATTTTCGCCAGGCCGGCGCCAACGCCTTCCTGAGCAAGTCCCTGCGGGAATCCTGCCTGATGCCCATCCTGAACCAGCTGTTCGCGGATGCGGAGAAGGATGATCACCGCTTCCTCACCCGGTTTTCCCTGCAGGCGGTCACGGATACCTCCAGGCGCCGGGAACTGCCCTGTGGCCGCATGAAGGTGTTGCTGGTGGAGGACAATCCGGTGAACCGCACTCTCACCTGCCGTCTGCTGGAAAAGCTCGGCTGTGATGTGATGACGGCGAACGATGGTGAGGCCGCCACCAGCCTGTGGCAGTGGCATCCGTTCGATCTGGTGTTCATGGATTGCGTGATGCCCCGGGTGGATGGCTTCGAGGCCACCCGCCGCCTGCGGGAATGGGAAAAAAACCACAACCGTACCCGGGTGCCGGTGGTTGCCCTGACCGCCAGTGCCATGGAAGAAGACGAGGAACGCTGCCGCCGGGCCGGCATGG
>JAXHVJ010000107.1:0-5760 GCA_034189235.1 Pseudomonadota bacterium | reverse complement strand
ACTCCGGCGAGCTGACCATTGCCACCACCCACACCCAGGCCCGGTATGCGTTGCCTGAAGTGGTCGGCCGGTTCAAGCAGCAGTTTCCAAAAGTGCGGCTGCGCCTGCACCAGGGCAGCCCGGATGAAATTGTCAGTATGCTGCTCAGTGGCGAGGCGGACATAGGTGTGGCCACAGAGGCGCTGGGTGATATTCCACAGCTGGTGTCCTTTCCGTATCACCGCTGGCATCACGGTGTGGTGGTGCCCAGGTTGCACCCGCTGGCAGAAACAGAGCGGCTGACGCTGGAAGATATTCAGCAGTACCCCATTATTACCTACCACGAAGGCTTCACGGGCCGGGCCTCTATCGAAAAGGCTTTCGCCACCGAAAACCTGCGCCCGGAAATTGTCATGACCGCGCTGGATGCGGATGTGATCAAGTCCTACGTGGAATTGCGCCTGGGTATCGGCATCATTGCCTCGGTGGCGTTCAATCCCGCCCGGGATTCCGGGTTGCAGCTGCTCAATACCGATCACCTGTTCGAGGAGAAGCAGACCCGCATCGGCATACGGCGGGGTAATCTGTTGCGTAATTATGCGTTTCAGTTTATCCAGCTGTGCGCACCGGAGCTGACTGAGGAGGTTGTGGCCGGCCAGCTAGCGCTTCCTTCCGGTCGCTGAGCGGGCGCGGGCACCGGTGCCTGCTCCGCCGGCATTCTGATAACGATATGCGTTTTGTTGGTTAATCTTCCCGCATCGATGGAGGCTTCTGGTCGTCCCATCACGACGTCGGTGCAGCGTCTGCAGCCAGAGCTACGCCAGCCGAGACGGTTCCGTGCACCCGCGTGGTCAGGAATGCCGCCCGTGATCAGGTAGGCTGGACTGGAGCCGGAAACGGCTGTCAGCAACTCATTAGCTTGGGGGCGATACTGTGGCTTTGCGAAAACAGAACCCTGGGCTCCGGCTCCTGCGAGGCTCTGGCCAGGTGTCTCAGACCGTCAACCCAGCGGTGATGGCCGGATTCCACATTGATGTGGCCGACACCTCGCAATAGCTCGAATTCGCTGCCCCAGTGCAGCGCCAGATCCCGCGCACGTGCTGGCGACGCGGCCGGGTCATTGGTTGAACCGACAACCAGGGAGGGAAATGGCAGATAGTCCGACGGAATCGGTGCAAACGGCCGCAGCCCGGCGGGAAGGTTCTTCCGCTCGGCATCCGCCGGCGCCACCAACAGGGCGGCCTTGATACGATCCGACCGCAGATGACCATAGCGACTGGCCCAATGGGCCACCGCAACGCACCCGATACTGTGGGCAACCAGCACGATCTCACCGACAGGGGAGTTCCGGACGTCGCGATCAATGGCTTCTATCCAGTCTTCCGGGTCCGGGTGGGACCAGCTCTGGACATGAATCCGCTTGCTGTTGGGCAGTATCAGTTGCCAATGGCTCTGCCAGTGCCCCGGGCCCGAGCCGTTCCAGCCCGGGATGATCAGGTATCCGATGTCCTGTGACATGATGCGCTCCTCACAATAATTCTGTTGCAAGCCACACTTTAGCGACCGTCCGGTGATTTTCTAACCAATGATTTTTCAACTGGTTATTCCAGACCAGCATATAACCACCAAAAAACCGGTGGCTCCGGTAATAGTCAATTCTTTCAGAAGTACTTCACTTTTAGTTGGTTTGGCCAGCCCGGGACCACTGGTAGCGTTAGCCCGACCCTGCTTCCCTGAATCCGGGGACGGAGAACACCCGCTGACTAACTGAACGGAGAGACACTGAAATGGGCAAACAACCTGATCGGATTGAGCGATGTAAAACCAGCCGCAGGGCATTCCTGGGCCTGCTGGCATCAAGCGTCCTGCTGTCAGTGCCGCTTCAGGCCAGTGCCGAGGTTATCGACAACACCCTGCGTATTGGCTACCAGAAATACGGCACGCTGATTCTGCTCAAGGCCCGGGGCACGTTGGAGTCACAGCTTGCCGAGCAGGGTTTTGACGTAAAGTGGTACGAGTTTCCCGCCGGCCCACAGCTGCTGGAAGGCCTGAACGTCGGCAGCGTGGATTTCGGCACCACCGGTGAAACCCCGCCCATCTTTGCCCAGGCCGCCGGAGCGGATCTGGTCTACGTAGCGAACGAGCCGCCGGCACCCAGGGGCGAAGCGATTCTGGTGAAAAAAGACTCGCCGATCCGGTCCGTGGCGGATCTCAAAGGCAAGAAAGTGGCCCTGAACAAGGGCTCGAACGTGCACTATCTGCTGGTGCGAGCACTGGAAGAAGCCAACCTGTCGATCCGCGACATCAAGCCGGTCTACATCAAACCCGGCGATGCCCGTACCGCCTTTGACCGGGGTGATGTGGATGCCTGGGTGATCTGGGACCCGTACCAGGCGGATGCAGAAATTGCCGGTGCCCGCTCACTGCGTGACGGCGAGGGCCTGGTGGATAATCACCAGATCTATCTGGCATCCCGACCGTTTGCCGAGCGTTATCCGGGCATCGTCAATGAGGTGATCGACTCACTGGCCAAACTGGATGCCTGGGCCAAGGACCATCCTCAGCAGGTGGTGGACATTCTGCACAAGGAAACCGGCATTTCAAAAGACTCCCTCCGGCTGGCGGTTGATCGCTACTCCTATGGTGCAACCCGGATCACCCCCCGGATTGGTAAAGCCCAGCAGACCATTGCCGATGTGTTCTACGAACTGAACCTGATCCCCCGGGAAATCAACGTTGAGTCAGTGCTCTGGCCTGAGCCTGCCTCCGTTGCCCTTAACGCACAGTAAATCGCACAGAAGGCAGAGGTTATGTCACTTTCCATACGCAATCGGGCATTGGCCGGCGTTCTGCCCTGGATCCTCCCGGTGGTTCTGCTGCTGGCCTGGCAAACCGGGGCACAGCTGGGCTGGATTACCGCCAGAGTGCTGCCGGCGCCGACCGATGTGGTGGCTGCCGGCTGGCGGCTGACGGTATCCGGGGAACTCTGGTTTCACCTGAAAAGCAGTTTTGAACGGGCCGCCGTTGGCTTTGTGATCGGCGGTGGAATCGGCCTGGCCCTGGGTTTTGCCACCGGCCTGTCCCGCTGGCTCTCCCTGCTGCTGGACAGCACGCTGCAGATGGTACGGAACATTCCGCACCTGGCTCTGATTCCACTGGTGATCCTCTGGTTCGGGATTGATGAAACCGCGAAGATTTTTCTGGTGGCGCTGGGCAGTGTGTTCCCGATCTACCTGAACACCTACCACGGCATTCGTAACGTTGATCCGCAGCTGCTGGAAATGGCCCGCTCCTACGGTGTCAAAGGGTTTGCCCTGTTCTGGCATGTGGTTCTGCCGGGTGCCTTGCCTTCGATTCTGGTGGGTGTGCGTTTTGCGCTGGGTTTCATGTGGCTGACGCTGATTGTCGCGGAAACCATTTCGGCCACCGACGGCATCGGCTACCTGGCGATGGATGCCCGGGAATTCATGCAGACGGACGTGGTGCTGGTGGCCATCCTGCTTTACGCGGTGCTCGGCAAACTGGCGGACCTGTGCGCCAAGGGCCTGGAACTCTGGTGGTTGCGCTGGCATCCGGCCTATCAGCGGGGAGAAGGGGTATGACTGAACAATCCACAAGCTGGGGTGTGGGCATCCGCGCCCGCAATCTTCAACGGCACTTCGGCAATCTCACGGTCCTCAAGGGCCTGGATCTGGATATCCGGGCCGGTGAAAGCCTGGTCATCATCGGCCGCAGCGGCTGCGGCAAGAGCACGCTGTTGCGATTGCTGGCCGGGCTTGATCAACCGGATGGCGGACAACTCGAGTTTACCGGGGAAACGTCCGGAACCAGCGATCACAGTGTCCGGATGATGTACCAGGAGCCGCGCCTGCTGCCTTGGAAAACCGTGATCGGGAACGTGGAAATCGGCAAGGTGGAATCCGCCCGGGCCAAATTCGCGCTGCACGAGGTGGAACTGGACAGCAAGTCTCAGGAGTGGCCGGCAAGCCTGTCCGGCGGGCAGAAACAGCGGGTCGCTCTGGCCCGGGCGCTGGCGCACCGGCCGGAACTGCTGTTGCTGGATGAGCCCCTGGGCGCGCTGGATGCGCTCACGCGCTCCACCATGCACCGGCTGATCGAGACTCTGTGGCAGGAGCATGGTTTCACCCTGGTGATGGTGACCCACGATGTCAGCGAAGCGGTGATGCTGGCGGACCGGGTGATCGTGCTCGATGACGGTGCCATTGGTCTGGATGTAAACATCCGGTTGCCACGCCCGAGAGTGGCTACGGATCCGGCGTTCGTGGGCTATGAGGCGCGCTTGCTGGAATACCTAACCGGTGTGCCGGCAGAGGCGCCGGACGAAACGGTGTCGAAGCATAAGCGAGCCACGTTACTGCCGGAATCCGGCTACCTGGCGATTTCCAATTAATCGATCTGCAACTCATTTTTTAATAGCGAGAGGAAACCGATATGAGCATTCAACAACTGAACCCCCGCAACCAGTTCCGCGGCCAGGTGGTGGCCATCAACGAGGGCCCGGTGCTGTCCGAAGTCGATGTGGAAACCCCGGGCGGCATTGTCACCTCGGTAATCACCACACGCTCTGTCAAGGAGCTTGGTCTGAAGAAGGGCTCGGATGTGCTGGCTTTTGTCAAGGCAACGGAGGTGGCGTTGGCGAGGCTGTGATGGGTGCTGGTATGGTCCATCAGCCAGCATCGGTATTGTGTGGTGGCCCAGGTGAGGCAGCCAGCCCTGCTGCCCGGCCACCGGCTCGGTAGCAGGCAGAACCTGTCCGGGAACAACAGCCCCGCCGGCAGGCGCACCCATGGTCTGGCCTGAACCTGTTTGGCCGGGAAGTATGTTTCCGGGCGATACGTGGACTCGGGCCACCAGCTTTGCTAATGCTTGCTGCTGCAAAGCTGACAGGCTCCGCAGGATGCGGGACTCCTGACTTTGCCAGACTGAATGGACCCGGTTTACAAATGGATGGAACTCACCGAACACGACAACCCCGGACCAGCCCATCGTGATACCCCGGAAACCTGGGTGCGCTGTTGCCATGATATCCTGACGAACCTGGAAATCCGGGAAGGGAGCGGGCACCTGCAACTGGCGTTCTCGCCCCCGGACCACAGCAAGAGCGCTCCGAATCCCGAAACCCGTGACCTGGCGCTGATGGTCCGGCCGGACACCCTGTATTCGGAGGAGCGCTACACCCGGGAGGTATACATGCTCAAGGTAACGCCGGACAGTGATTGGCCGGTGACGCCCGTCCGGGAACCTCCCCGGGATAAGGAAGGCAGGACCTTCTGGTACCAGGTACGCAATCCCTTTATGGAACTGGATATCTTCGAATGACACTGGAAACGCCCAAGGCGGATATAACGAATGCCCCCAGCTTCCTTGTTTTCACTGCCCCGATGGCAGGGCTGTTCGAAATTGAAGAAGGTCGTTCCCACCCGCTTCAACCGCCAGCGCCGCGAGGTGTGCTTCGTGCCCAGGGGTCATCAGAAGCCCATCTTCGTGCCCTTGCCGCAGGCATCAAACATCGGGTGAAGCACTAAAAGTTTCTGCTTTCTGCGCAGGGTTTTGGCATGTGGCTGTGTGTAAGAAATAAAGAGAGCCGGAATGGCTGGCTCCGGAGCATTGAAGCATTGAAAAAGGAGCTTGGTATGACAGGACGAGCAATATTGGCCCTGGTGCTGGCCGCTGTGATGGCCCCGGCCGTTGGTTGCGCCCAGGGCGCGTTCCAGGGATCGGGACAGCGCATTTTCTCGCGCGTCGATTCCAATGGCGATG
>JAXHVJ010000106.1:0-5974 GCA_034189235.1 Pseudomonadota bacterium | reverse complement strand
TAACGGCAGCCCGGGAAGCTTTATTTTGAGCAAGTTTGTTCCTCCCCAACCGTTCGAATCCCACCCTGATAGCCTGAACCGAAGCCAGCTGCGCAAACACCTGCGCCAGAGGCGACGTTCGCTGTCATTTGAAGAACAGATGCAGGCCTCGGAACACCTGGCGCTGAATCTGCTGAAGAACCCGGACCTGCACCGTGCCCGGCACGTGGCCGTTTACCTGCCCAACGACGGTGAGATCGATCCCCATATCTACATGGACATCGCCCGCCGCAAGGGCGTGCACTTCTACCTGCCGGTCCTGCACCCGATTCATACCGGCAAACTGGTGTTCAGCCCCTACTACGACGGCGTGGAACTGACCGCAAACCGATTCGGCATTCCCGAGCCTGCCTTCAGCAAAGGGCTGCGTCGCCCGGCCTGGGCGCTGGATGCGGTGCTGTTTCCACTGGTGGGCTTTGACGAGAATGGCGGGCGCCTGGGTATGGGCGGAGGATTCTATGACCGGACCTTTGCTTTCAGCCGGCTACGGCCACGACTGGCCCCCAAGCTGATCGGCCTGGCCCATGATTTCCAGAAAGTGAAAGCGCTGCCTGTAGAGCCCTGGGATGTACCCCTGCACAGCGTGGTGACTGACCGGCGTTGTTACCGGTTCAGGAGGTCTTCTCCGGCCTGAAGGGCACTGATGGTCACGTTATCCTGATAGCGGGGCCTGTCTTCCGAGGCGTGGATAGAGGTAAATCCGGTTATTACAAGGCCGACAGCAAAAATCAGCACGAGGGCTTTGATGATGTCAGGCTTGCCACCCATTTTTATTCTTCCTCGAACGCGGTTGGTAAATTATCGGAAAATCAGTGAGCTATTCTCGCTTCCGAGAATTAGACGAAAGACTAACATTTAACGCTGATTTTACAATTTTTGACTGATTAAAATTCGGTAAGAATCGCCAAACTCTGGGATTCAGGCTGCGAGGGGCGTTCCGAAACTGTGCGGAGCCATGGATGGCGGAGCTCAAGCGTCACAGGGACGTGCCGCAAGGAGCGTGTTTCGGAACGCCCCTCGCAGCCTGGATCCTACTCCCAATCAGGAGGTCTGACCGTTGCCCGCACCCAGGAACAACCGGTAGGCCTCGTTGTCGGTCATGTTTTCATACCTGAAACCAACTTTGTCGAGCATCTTCTCGAAGTCTTTATCCTCGTCGTCGTTGACCTGGGCTCCCAGCAGAACCCGGCTGTACGCGGCACCGTGGTTGCGATAATGGAACATGGAGATGTTCCAGCGGGTCCCCAGGGACATCAGGAACTTGAGCAACGCCCCCGGACGCTCCGGGAATTCGAACTGATAGACCTTCTCGTTGCTGATGCTCGGGGCATGGCCACCGACCATGTGGCGGATGTGCTGCTTGGCCAGGTCACTGTCGGTCAGGTCAACCACGGAGTAGCCGCTTTCCCGCAGTTCCTGCACCAGCTCGTCCCGGCCATGGCCGCCGGCCTGTATCTGGATGCCCACGAAGATCACCGCTTTCCGGGCGTCGGCATACCGGTAGTTGAACTCGGTGATGCTGCGCTTGTGCAGGGCGTTGATAAAGGTCTTGAACGCCCCTGGCTTCTCCGGGATGGTGACGGCGAGGATGGCCTCGCGCTTCTCACCGATCTCGGTGCGCTCGGAGATATAGCGCAGACGGTCGAAGTTCATGTTGGCGCCGCTGAGAACCGCTGCGAGGTTCTCGCCTTCCAGCTGCTCGCGCTCCACGTACTTCTTGAGCCCGGCGATGGAAAGCGCGCCGGCCGGCTCCGCGATGGAGCGGGTATCCTCGAACACATCCTTGATGGCGGCGCAGATCTCGTCGGTGGTAACCGTGATTACCTCGTCCACCAGATCCTTGCAGACATTCCAGGGCTCCTCGCCGACCTGGCGTACTGCCACCCCGTCGGCAAAGATCCCGACTTCATCCAGGATCACCCGCTCACCGGCTTTCATGGCTGCCTGCAGGCAATTGGAGTCTTCCGGCTCGACACCGATAACCTTGATCTCGGGGCGCAGGTACTTGATGTACGCGGCCATGCCAGCGATCAGGCCGCCGCCACCCACAGGGATAAAGACCGCGTGCAGGGGCTGGGAGAATTGCCACATCATTTCCATGGCCACGGTGCCCTGCCCGGCGATGACATCGGGATCATCGTAAGGCGGGATGTAGGTATAGCCGTGCTTCCTGATCAGCTCCTGAGCGTGGGCGGCGGCCTCATCAAAGGCGTCACCCCTGAGCACCACTTTGCCCCCCCGGTCGCGCACCGACTTCACTTTGATGTCCGGCGTGGTCTGTGGCATCACAATTACTGCCTTGATGCCCAGCTCTTTCGCAGACATAGCCACGCCCTGAGCGTGGTTACCCGCCGAGGCGCAGATCACCCCTTTGGCTTTCTGTTCTTCGGACAGTTGCGCAATCCGGTTATAGGCGCCGCGAATCTTGAAGGAAAACACCGGCTGAAGGTCTTCGCGCTTGAGCATAATGTTGTTGGTAAAGCGCTTGGACAGGTTATGGGCTTCAGTCAGGGGTGTTTCGATGGCCACGTCATAGACGCGCGCATCGAGTATCTTCTTGATATAGCGTTGCGGCATAGTGGTTCCGATTGCTTGGTGAGTGTGCGGGGAAAACCGACAGTGTAGAAAGTTTGCACGGCAGCCGTCTATAAGCAGACCCCACAGGCCGCTATAATGACCTTAAATTTCCTACGGAATTGCAAACGGAGCCCGACATGACCCAGGACGAACTCAAGAAGGCCGTGGCCAAAGCCGCCGTGGACTACATCGCCCCCCGCCTCGACAGCGACAGCATCGTCGGTGTGGGCACCGGCAGCACTGCCAACTTCTTCATCGACATGCTGGCCGAGCTGAAGAACGAGTTCGACGGCGCCGTGGCCAGCTCCGAAGCCACCGCCGAACGCCTGAAAAGCCATGGCATCCCGGTCTATGACCTCAACAGCGCGGGTGAACTGGAGTTCTACGTGGATGGTGCCGACGAAACCAACGAACGCCTGGAACTGATCAAGGGCGGCGGCGGCGCCCTGACCCGGGAGAAAATCGTGGCGGCGGTCGCCAGGACCTTTATCTGCATTGCCGATGATTCCAAAATGGTTGGCATTCTGGGCAAATTCCCGCTGCCGGTGGAAGTCATCCCCATGGCCCGCAGCCATGTTGGCCGTGAAATCGTGAAACTGGGCGGTGACCCGGTCTATCGGGAAGGGGTGGTTACCGATAACGGCAACATCATTATCGACGTTCACAACATGGACATCTCCCGACCGATACAGGTGGAAGAGCAGCTCAACAATATCGTTGGCGTGGTCACCAACGGCCTGTTCGCCCGCCGCCCGGCCGACCTGTTGCTGCTGGGCACCAGCGAGGGCGTCAACAGCATTCCCCGCAAGGGCGCCTGATCGTGATCGGCGACGGCCATGGCGGGATCAGCCTGCTGCTCATCGAGCGGGGCATCCCCGAGATCATGAAGAAACTGATTGCCAGGCAGATCAGGTTGTAGCCTTTAATTTGGTGCAAAGGGCATGCTGGGGGGTTCGGGCGTTTTTCGGAAGGTTCTTCCTGATACCCGCATGCACCGAACTCAACGACCAAGGTTTAGTTTCGAACTGCAAGAGACTCCCGTATAATTGCGCCCACTTTTTAGCCACAGTTAACCGCACCTCAACGTACCAGGAAGGATCGCACATGCAATTCGACAACATCCCCGCAGGCAAGAACCCGCCCGAAGACATCTACGTTGCCATCGAGATTCCGGCCAACAGCTCCCCGGTGAAGTACGAACTGGACAAAGACATGGGCGCCCTGCTGGTAGACCGGTTCATGGCCACCCCCATGTTCTACCCGGCCAACTACGGCTTCATCCCCCACACCCTGGCGGACGATGGTGACCCCCTGGACGTGCTGGTTGTCACCCCCTACCCGATCCAGGCTGGCTCCGTGATTCGCTGCCGCCCGGTTGGTGTTCTGAACATGGAAGACGAAGCTGGTGGCGATGCCAAGCTGGTTGCCGTGCCCCACGACAAGCTGACCACCACCTACCACGACGTCAAGGAAATCACTGATTTGCCCGAACTGCTGCGCGACCAGATCACGCACTTCTTCGAGAACTACAAGACTCTCGAGCCGGGCAAGTGGGTCAAGGTCCAGGGCTGGGACGATGCCACAGCCGCCAGGAAAGCCATCGAAGACGCCATCAACGCCTACAAGGGCTGATCGGCAAGAGGCTTCAGATACAAAAACCGGGTTCCAGGACCCGGTTTTTGCTCGGAAACGGGACTGCCTCAACCCCGTGACAACAGATCCCGCATATCACGGATCGCAGAATTGGCACGGGACAAATAGGCGGCCATGGTCAGGGAGTGGTTGGCCAGCACGCCGAAACCGCTGCCGTTCAGGATCACCGGGCTCCACATCTGCCCCTGGGTGCCCTCCAGCTCGATGATGATTTGCTTCACGCTGGCCATGGCGTTCTTGTCCTGCAATACCTCGCGGAAGTCCACTTCAATGGCGCGAAAGATGTGCAACAACGCCCAGGCACTGCCCCGAGCCTCATAGAACACATCATCGACTTTGGTCCAGGGTGTCTTCTGCACTTCAACCGCGCCGGTCTCTTCCGCCAGCGGATTAGCGGCATCCACATTGGCAACCGCGTCGGAGACCGAGGCCTTGCCAACACTTTCCCCCAGGTTGCGGGACAGGCTTCCCAGCCGGGTCTCCAGGTCCGCCAGCCAGCTATTCAGATTGTCCGCACGGGCAAAGAACCGGGCGTTCGCCTGCTCTGGCGCAGACAGACGGTTGAGGTAGCGTTTGAGGGCGGTGATGCCGCGACGATACTCGGATTCGGTAGACGGGATCGCCCAGCTCTGGCTGTCGAAGTGGAACCGGGGCTCGGCAATGACCAGATCAGGATCCTCGGCGGACTGGCTCTGGGAACGGGCGATGTCCCGTCGCATGGCCCGGGACAGGTCCCGGAGCTGGACCAGCACACCGTATTCCCAGTTGGCAATGTTATCCAGCCATAATCCCGGCGGGAAAATATCGTTGGAGATGTAGCCCCCGGGTTTGTCCAGCAGGGTTTCTGCAATCCGGATCATAGTGGCTGTGGTGACGAAACCGGTGACCGGTTCACGCCCCATAGTGTTGGCGACGACCCGGGCGTTCTCGCGCACGGAAAAGGCGTCAGGCTCGCGGCTCCAGTAGATTCCGACGACAATGGCCACCAGCAGGTAGATCACCAGCACCGCGATGATGAACCGGCCGATTACGCCGCTGCCCCCGGCGTAATCCTGAATGTCCTCTTTCCGATCCCGGAAGAACTGTCTGAATTTGCCTGGCATAAGACTCCTAATCCCCTTACGGTTGTTGGTCAGCAGCGAATGGTCGACCCAAATGGTACCCCATGGCGCCATCGATACCCAGCTTGCAGAGCACCGAGTACTCCGCAGCCGTTTCCACGCCGGTGGCAAAGACCCGGACACCGCGCCGGTGCGCTATGGCGATCACCGATTCCAGGTAGAAACGGTTTTCCTCGTGACTGTCGATATTGTGGATAAAGCTGTTATCGATACGCAGCGCCTGAAACCTCAGATTCCTGAGATAGCTGAAGGGTACGCCTCCGACCCCGAACCGGTCCACCAGCACCGGCACATTGATCCTCCCCAGGGCCCGCACCAGCAGACCCACCGCGGTACGATGGTGATGGACGGTCTGCTCGGAGATCCCGATCCACAGCTGCTGAGCCCTGTCACCGGCCTGCTCCAGCCAGGCCAGCAGATCCTCGCGGAACGCCTCGCTGGCCACCGATGCCCCTGCCAGAGATACCGCCAGCTCCTGGCCGGGCTTGGCGGCCAGTCTTTTCAGCACTCTTTGCATGAGCAGCCGGTCGATCTGCTCAACCAGCCCGAACCGCTCTGCCATGGGCACAAAGACGCTGGCCTTG
>JAXHVJ010000105.1:0-6017 GCA_034189235.1 Pseudomonadota bacterium | reverse complement strand
ATGGTGGTATTTTCTACCGCCTGATCTTTGTTCACCGCTACACGTCCAGGCAGTTTACCCAGACCTCCCTGAGCCGCATTGAACCCACCAAAGAGGAAGTCATGGCCCTTTGGGATATGCTGCAGCGGTATATGGACAAATCCCAGCCATTGCCGGACATGCCAAGGCTGGAGCCCTTCCGCCATCTGGACCCGGTAACGGCGAAACACGACCAGAAAACCGGACGCAACCCCCGCTTCTGGCGGGATCTGGACCTGGAAGCCTGGCAACAGGACGAAGGCGCTGAATGGCTGAAGCGTCAGGCGGACTACCCCTGGGATAAGCGCACCTGCCGGCTGACACCACGGTTGGGAAAGGTCTCCACTCAGGCGTACCGGGAATTGCGTCCGCAAGACGCTTATCCTGTTTGATGTCCGAAACCGGCACGAAACCGGGACAGATTTATTTCCCCCTGAGAGCCGCGTTGCGCTGACTCGATTTGGAACCACCAAACCTTCGCCATCGCGCCTTGCTCTCAAGGCTCTCAGTGGCTCAGTAGATCAGCGAATTAACCAGACGGGACACTAAAGCGCCGCGACCGAACCGTCGCTGCGGGGGTCGGCCGCGCCTTCGAGGATGCCGTCGGGCCGTCTTACCAGCGCGCCGGCATGCCCCATGGTGTCGCTGAAGTCTTCATCCAGAACCTCCACCACATGACCAGCACTGCGAAGCTGATCCACCAACGCCGGATCAAACCGGCGCTCGAGCTTGAGCGAGGTGGTTACATCGCCCCAGGTTCGTCCGAGTAGCCAGCGCGGCGCGGTTACCGCCTGCTGCAGAGGCTGTTTGAACAGGGCATACCGGCTGAACACCATGGCCTGGGTCTGCGGCTGGCCTTCGCCGCCCATGGTGCCGTAGCTCATGGTGCGACCGTCATCGAACAGGGCCATGGCCGGGTTCAGCGTGTGGAAAGGCTTGCGGCCGGGCTCCAGAGCCTGTAAGGAGCCCGGAGCCAGGGAGAAGCTGATGCCCCGGTTCTGCCAGTGAATCCCCGTGTCCCTGAGCACGACCCCGGAGCCAAACTCCCAGAAGATACTCTGGATAAAACTGACGGAACGACCGTCACTGTCCATGCAGCCCATCCAGATGGTATCGCCGGGCTGGGCCGGATCAGGCCACGGCAACGCCCGTGCCGGATCAATCTCGCCAGCCAGCCTGGACAAAAGGTCGGCGGTCAGGAAGCTGGCAGGTGCCTCGGGCACCCGATCGGGGTCGGTTACGATCCGATCACGGACCCGGAAGGCACGTTTGGTGGACTCCACCAGGCCGTGAACATAATCAAAACCTTCGGCCCGGGATACGCCCAGACGCTCGAAAATGCCCAGAATCATCAATGCCGCGAGGCCCTGTGTCGGCGGCGGCAGGTTGAAAATCCGTACGCCGGGTAACTGAACCTGAAGCGGATCCACTCGCATGGCCTGATAGCTCGCCAGATCGTTACGGGTCAGGGGACTGCCCAGACGGGACAGTTCCGCGCCAATGGCGGTCGCCAGTTCCCCGCGATAGAAATCGTCCAGGCCGGCCCGTGCCAGCTGTTCGAAGGTACCGGCAAGCGTCGTTTGCTTCAGCAGTGACCCGGTCACCGGGCTGCCACCGCCGGGCATGAAGGTCTCTGCGAAACCGGGCACGGATTCCAGCTGCGAGCGCTTTTCTGCGGTCAGCCGCGACTGGCTCTCGGTGACCACAATACCGTCGCGGGCATGGGCTGTGGCCGGCTCCAGCAAGCGGGATACGGGCAACGCCTTGCCCCAGGGTGCGGCTACCGACAGGGCCTGTTGCCAGCCGGCAATCGTGCCGGCGCTGGTCAGCGCAGCCAGCGGGCCGCGGGAGGGGATGGTTTTGTGACCCGCGTAAAAATCCAGGGTGGCCGCACCGGCCGCACGGCCACAGGCATCAATGGCCACCGGCTCCTTGCCGGGTTCGTGGATCAGCCAGAAACCATCGCCACCGATGGAATTCATGTGGGGATAGACGGTGGCAATGTTTGCTGCTGCCGCCACCATGGCCTCAACAGCGTTGCCGCCTTCTTTGAGAATGTCCCGTCCTGCCTGAGCCGCCAGATGATGCGGGGCTACAAACAGGCCCTTGTTCGAGTAAACGGTTTTCAGCATTTTTCATCTCTCCTTAATCCGGTGTTCCGTTTGCCAGGCCCGCAAGGCCTGGCTGACCCCACTCAGTAAATCAGGCCGTAAAACATACGGATCGAGGTGATCAACAGAAACAGTGCAAACAGTTGCCGCAGCCGTTTGGCATTAATGGCATGTGCCAGACGGGCCCCCTTGGGCGCCATGAACATGGTGGCCGGGACAATCAGTGCCAGCCCGATGAGGTTAACGTAGCCCACGGATAACGGTGGTCGGTTTTCTACGCCCATGCCATTGATCAGAAAACCAATCGCACCGGGCAGGCTGATGACCAGGCCCAGTGCGGCACCAGTGCCCACCGCCCGGATCATTGGCGTTTTAAAGGCGCTGAGAACGGGCACGCTGAGGGTACCGCCACCAATGCCCATCAGAGTGGAAATGCCGCCAATGAAAAATGCAATGATACCCGTGCCCAAGGGGCCTGGCAGGCCGTCACGTATGTTGAAGCCATCTTTTTTAAACGCCATGTTCAGGGCCACCAGCAGAGCAATAGTGGCGAATACCGCGGTCAGTTCCACGCCACTGGCGTAGCCACTCAGAATCGCGCCAAGGATGACCCCCACAATGACGCCGGGAATCAGTTGCTTGAGCAACGCCGGATCCAGACTGCCTCGTTTGAAGTGGGATCGTGACGACATGATCGAAGTGGGGATGATGGTGGCCAGCGAAGTGCCCACCGCCACATGCATGCGGACGGCCTCATCAATGCCCAGGAGAGTGAACAGGTGGTACAGCACAGGCACGATCACGATACCCCCGCCCACGCCGAGCAGGCCTGCCATTATGCCCGCAATGATGCCCGTTGTGACCAGCGACAGCGCCAGCGCCAGCAGCCAGCCGATGGAGTGGTCAGACAGTATAGCCATGATATAAGTCCTCAATTGGGGGCTACCAGCCGATGGCGTCCGGCAGCCAGGTGACCAGCAGCGGAAACTGGAAGATAACGACCAAAGCCAGCAACTGAAGCAACACAAACGGTATCGCGCCAACATAGATATCGCGGGTCGTCACCCCCGGCGGGGTCACGCCCTTGAGGAAAAACAGGGCCCAGCCGAATGGCGGAGTCAGGAACGACATCTGCAGGTTCATGGCCACCATGATCGCGAGCCAGACCATGTCGGTGCCGTAGTTTATAAACACCGGCAGAAACATGGGAAGCGCAATGTAGGAAATTTCGATCCATTCCAGGAAAAACCCCAGCACAAACAGCAGGGCCATCAGGAACAGGATGGCACCGAATTCGCCACCCGGCAGCATCTCGAACAGGCTGTGAACCATCTGTTCACCCCCCAGCCCCCGGAACGACAGCGAGAAGGGCTGGGCGCAGAGCAGGATGAAAAATACCATCGCCGAGATCACCAGCGTGCCGTGAAGGGTCTCCCGGATCAGCTTGCGATCCAGGCCCCGGGCAACCAGCGCGATCAGCAGCGCCCCGAGGGCACCCATGGAGGCCGCTTCGGTGGGCGCGGCGACACCGCCGACAATCGAGCCAAGGACAGCAAAGACCAGCAACAGGGGCGGTGCTACATGCATGACCAGGTTTTTGGCCAGCTGTTTGCCACTGGTCTGCGCCCGTTCCTCAGCGGGGATGGCCGGGACCATGTTCGGCTTGAACCCGCCCAGCAGCAGCATGTACAGCATGTATATGATGGCCAGCACCAGGCCCGGAATGAACGCAGCCGCAAACAGGGTGCCCACGGATTTGCCGACAATGTCCGACAGCAGGATCAACACCAGGCTCGGGGGGATAATCTGTCCCAGGGTGCCGGAGGCGCAAATGGTGCCGCAGGCAACACTGGGTGCATAGCCCCGCCGCAGCAGCGCCGGCAGTGTCAGCAGGCCGACGGTCACCACGGTGGCACCGACAATGCCGGTGGAGGCCCCCATCAGCACGCCGACCAGAATAATCGCCAGCCCCATGCCGCCGTTGAGACCACCCATGGCCTTGCCGATGGTTTCCAGCATGTCCTCGGCGACTTTGGATTTCTCCAGCGTCACGCCCATGAACACGAACAGCGGAATCGCCAGCAGCGTGTAGTTGGTGACCACGCCATAAAGGCGGGCGGGCATCAGGTTGAACAGACTCGGGCCGAAGCCCAGGTAGCCCGCAACGAAGCCTGAGACTGCCAGGGAAATAGCCACCGGAATGCCCAGCAGCATCAGTCCCAGGAAGCCGCCAATCATACCCAGCACCAGCCACTCGTCACCGGTCATGCATTGCCTGCCGTTGACGTGGTTTCTATGGTGGTCCGTGGTTTTTCGGGATGACGCAGCAGCTTTATGGAGTTCAGGCAGTCGGCAATGCCCTGCAGGGCCAGCAGGATGAACCCGAGTGGAAGGAATGCCTTGAGAAGGTAGCGCATGGTCAGGCCACCCGGGTCCGGCGATCCCTCGCCCAGTTGATAGGACTGGGCGACATAATCCAGCGCCAGTCTGGTAATGATCAGGCCGATGGCGACCGTCAGCACCGATGCCAGCAGATCGACTATCGCCTTGGTCCGGACACTGAAATGGTCATACAGAAAATCCACGCGCACATCGGCGCGATGCTTCATCGAGTAGGAGAGCCCCAGCAGAGCAATGGGCGAGATCAGATGCCATTCCAGCTCCTGCAGAGAGACCGGACCGATAGAAAACAGATAACGGAGAATGACATTGGTGGCAACCAGCAGAACCAGGGCCAGCACGCAAACCCGTGCCAGCCCGCCCATCAGTTCCACCAGCCATTCAATACGCTTGATCAACACGGTCATGGCTTGGCCCCCGTTACAGTTTCAGGAACGGTTCTTCGCTCAGTGAAGCCCACTCCTCGTGCTTCTTGCGGAACGCCATGAACGAGTCATGCACCTTACGGGTCAGCGGATCGGCCGCGGCCATGGTTTCCAGGGTGTCGAAGGTGACCTCACGCAGGCGGTCAACAATGGGTGTGGGCAGTGGCTGGGCGATAACCCCTTCGTTCTCGACCAGGTCCTTCAGCGCATCGGAGTTCACCGACTCGGACCAGGACAGACTCTCGACCACACTCGCTTGCGCGGCGGCCTGAATGATCATCTGCAGGTCCCTGGGCAGGCTTTCCCAGGTTTCCAGGTTGATCAGCAGCTCGGTGACGTTTGTGGGTTCGTGCCAGCCGGTGGTGTAGTAGTACTTGGCCGCCTTGTGCAGACCCAGACGACGATCCTGATACGGGCCAACGAATTCGGCCGCATCGATAACGCCGCGCTCCAGCGCCGGGAAGATTTCGCCGCCCGGCAACAGGCGGACGGTGACCCCCAGCTGGCTGTAGACTTTACCCGCCAGCCCCGGAATCCGCATTTTCAGACCGTCCAGGTCTTTCACGGTTTCCAGGGGTTTACGGAACCAGCCGGTCATCTGTACGCCGGTGTTGCCCATCGGGAAGGCAATCAGGCCGTGCTCTTTGTAGATTTCATGCCAGAGCTTCAGGCCATCGCCCTGATACAGCCAGGCGTTCATGCCCTGGGTGTTCATGCCGAACGGCACCGTGGTGAAGTACTGGGCGGCCGGGATATTGCCGGCCCAGAAATAGGCGTTGGCGGCGTTCATCTCGACGGTGCCGGAGGACACGGCGTTGAAGCCCTCCAGGGCGGGAATCAGTTCGCCGGCGGCGAAGTGCTGAATGTTCAGCCGGCCACCGGACATCTCGCTAACCTTTTTGCAGAAGTCCATCGGCGAACCCGGGCCCTGCACGTAAAACGGCGCGCCGGGCGGATAGGCGTTGGTCATTTTCAGATTGAAGGATTCCTTGGACGTGGCGGCTCGGGCCATGCTGGAGGCGCCCAGGGTCAGGCCTGTCGCCGTGGATGCCAGCGCTGCGCC
>JAXHVJ010000104.1:0-6053 GCA_034189235.1 Pseudomonadota bacterium | reverse complement strand
GAGGGCGCGGTGCCGGAGGAAATCAAAGAGGAGCGCCTGGCCCGGTTCATGGCCAGACAGGCGGAAATCTCCGCAGTACGCCTGCAGGCAAAGATTGGTCAGACCCTGGATGTACTGATTGATGAAGTGGACGAGGAAGGTGCTATCGGTCGTTCCAAAGCAGATGCCCCGGAAATCGACGGCATGGTGTACCTGAACGGTGAAACGGAACTGCAGCCGGGCCAGATTGTCCGGGCGGTGGTTGAGCATGCCGACGAACACGACCTCTGGGCAGTGCTGACCTGATGGGAGTATAGGGTCAGGGCTCGTGAGGTTGGGGTGGGGGTACCTTCCCGCAGGGAAAAGGTGTCTGAGCGAAGCGAGTTCTTTTCCCGGAGGGAAGGCACCCCCACCCCGCCCGGACACCCCGGTCAGTCGTCGGAAACCCGGGCGATAATGTCGGCGTAATAGTCGTCAAAGTCCCGGAACTGGATGCTGTCCCGCCCGCAACAGCGGATGCTGCCGGACTTGATGTCATACACCCAGCCGTGGATCTCGATCCTGCCGGTGGCCAGCTTGGCAGCGACCACCGGATGAGTGCGCAGGTGCTGGACCTGCTGCAACACGTTCTCCTCGATGGCTTCGTTGAGAAACTCCGGGCTTACCGGAGCATCACCGTCGATGCTGTGGCGTTCCCGCACAATTTCCATGGCGGAGCGGCAATGCCCCAGCCATTCCTTTACGTGGGGCAGGCCTTTCAGGGCCGGGATGTCCAGCGCACCCTTGATGGCACCGCAGTCGGTGTGCCCGCAGACAATGATGTGTCTTACCCCCAGTACCGCCACCGCGTATTCGATGGAGGCCGTCATGCCGCCGGTCTCATTACTGTGGGGCGGGATCACGTTGCCTGCGTTGCGGCAGATGAACAAGTCCCCGGGGTGTGAGCCGGTCACCATGTTCGGGTCGATGCGCGAATCCGAGCAGGTAAAAAACAGCACATCCGGATTCTGGCTGTCCGCCAGGGCTCCGAACAGCTCCTTGTGTTCCGGGTAAACATTCCTGCGGAAATCCAGTACTCCGCGAACTATGTGATCCATCGTTTTTCCTCCTGCCCGTCAGGCAATTTCGATCAATACTTCGCCCGGCGTAATCCGGTCGCCCTTGGAGACGTGGACCGCCTGCACGGTGCCGTCCACGCTGGTGTGAATTTCAGTTTCCATTTTCATGGCTTCGGTGATCAGGACTGACTGGCCAGCGGTGACAGTGTCACCTTCCCTGACCAATACATCCACTACGTTACCGGGCATGGTAGTGGTTATGTGGCCCGGGTCGGTGGCTTGTTTGCGGCCACTGCCGCCGGCAGAAGCCTGGTACTCGTTCAGCGATTCGAACACCACTTCCTGTGGTATGCCATCCAGTGACAGGTAAAGCTTGCGTTTGCCAGGGGCCGGGGCACCCACACCGGTGACGGCCACGTCGTAGGTTTCTCCATGTACATCAATGCGGAACTCGGTGGCGACGGCGGTCCCCATTCGTTCCCGGTCCCCCGGCCCGGCCGGCAGCAGTTCTTCGGGCTGGAGTGTGCCGTCCATGCGTTGCTGCAGGAATTCCTGGCCAAGGTCCGGAAACATGGCGTAGGTGAGCACATCTTCCTCAGAAGTCGCCAGATCGCCAATTTCGTCCCGTAATTTGTCCAGCTCCGGATTAAGCAGGTCCGCCGGTCGACCCTCGTTCACCGCTTCGTTGCCGATGGCTTTCTTGCGGATATCGGCATTCACTTCCGCCGGCGGTTGGCCATAACCGCCTTGCAGGTAGCGTTTCACTTCGTTGGTGATGGTCTTGTAGCGTTGCCCGGCCAGTACGTTATATACCGCCTGGGTGCCTACAATCTGTGATGTGGGTGTGACCAGCGGGGGATACCCGAGATCGGCCCTTACTTGCGGGATTTCGTTGAACACATCACGGATCTTGTCCAGGGCATTCTGTTCTTTCAACTGGTTGGCCAGGTTGGACATCATGCCTCCGGGCACCTGGTTGATCTGCACGGATACGTCTTCGCGGGTAAACTCACTTTCAAACTGGTGGTATTTCTTGCGTACCTCACGAAAGTAATCCGCGATCCCGCTCAACAGCTCAAGGTCCAGGCCGGTATCGTATTCGGTGCCCTTGAGGGCTGCCACCTGCGACTCGGTGGCAGGGTGGCTGGTGCCGTTGGCGAACGCCGAAATTGCGGTGTCAATGCGGTCTGCTCCCGCTTCAATGGCTTTCAGCTGGCACATTGCGGCCAGGCCAGCGGTCGCGTGGCTGTGAATGACCAGTGGCAAGTCAACGGCCGACTTGATGGCCCTGACCAGTTCGTAGGTGGCATACGGCGTCAGCAAGCCGGCCATGTCCTTGATGGCGATGGAGTCTGCGCCCATGTCTCGCAACTGCCGGGCCTGCTGCACAAACAACTCCGGCGTGTGCACCGGGCTGGTTGTGTAACAAATAGTACCCTGGGCGTGTTTGCCGGCCTTGTTGACCGCTTTCATCGCGGTTTCCAGGTTGCGCAGGTCGTTCAGGGCATCGAATACCCGGAAAACGTCGATTCCGTTATCAGCCGCTTTCTGTACAAACGCTTCAACCACGTCATCGGCATAGTGCCGGTAGCCCAGCAAGTTCTGACCCCGCAGAAGCATTTGCAGACGGGTGTCAGGCAGCGCCTTGCGCAGCTTGCGCAGACGTTCCCAGGGGTCCTCCTTCAGGAAGCGCACACAGGCATCAAAGGTGGCACCGCCCCAGACTTCCAGTGACCAATAGCCCACCTGATCCAGCTTGTCGCAGATCGGCAGCATGTCTTCGGTGCGCATTCGGGTAGCGATCAGAGACTGGTGCGCATCGCGAAGGATAACGTCAGTGATTTCAATTTTTCTGGTATTGCTCATGTTCAATCCTCCTGCGGGTTACCAGCCGGCATGGGCCGCAATCGTGGCCGCGATGGCCAGTGCAATTTCACTGGGGTGGCGTTTGACGGAATAATTCAGCAACTCCGGATGGTCCGGTACAAAGCTGGTGTCGAACACCCCGGCCCGGAAGTCCGGGTGATCCAGAATCTGCTGGTAATAGTTGGCGGTGGTCGTAATGCCATGAAGGCGCATGTCATCCAGGGCCCGCTTACCCCGGGCGATGACCTCGTCCCAGGTCAGAGCCCAGACGACCAGCTTCAGGCACATGGAGTCGTAGTAGGGCGGAATTTCGTAACCGGTATAAATGGCGGTATCCACCCGTACCCCGGGGCCGCCCGGTGCGTAGTAATGGGTAATCCGGCCGAAGCTTGGCAGGAAGTCGTTTTTCGGGTCCTCCGCGTTAATCCGGAATTGCAGGGCGTAACCCCGATAGGAAACATCCTCCTGCCTGAAACTCAGGGGCTCTCCGGCGGCAATGCGCAGCTGTTCCCGCACAATATCCACCCCGGTGATCGCTTCGGTAATGGTGTGTTCCACTTGCACCCGGGTGTTCATCTCCATGAAGTAGACTTCGTTTCCGGAGAGCAGAAACTCCACTGTGCCCGCATTTTCGTAGCTCACGGCTTGCGCCGCTTTCACCGCGAGGTCGCCAATGTACTGGCGTTGTTCGGGGGTGAGCTGGGGGCTCGGGGCAATTTCAATCAGCTTCTGGTTCCGACGCTGGATGGAGCAGTCCCGTTCGAACAGGTGAATGGCGTTGCCCCTGCTGTCGGCCAGCACCTGAACCTCAATGTGGCGTGGGTTAACAATGCACTTCTCCATGAAAACCTCGGCCGAACCAAAGGCCTTGGTGGCCTCGGAAATGACCCTCGGATACTGGGTTTTCAGTTCGCCTGGCGTGTCGCAACGGCGAATGCCCCGGCCCCCGCCACCCGAGGTGGCTTTCAGCATCACCGGATAGCCAATCTCGCTGGCCAGATTCAGGGCTTCGTCGAGATTTGCCAGATTGCCTTCCGAGCCAGGGGTGATGGGCACGCCAGCGGCGCGCATGCTGTCCCGGGCCTGGGTTTTGTCGCCCATTTTATGGATAACGTCGGATTTCGGACCAATAAACGTCACCCCATGCTTCTCACATAGTTGGGCAAAGCGGGCATTCTCTGACAGAAAACCGTAGCCGGGATGGATGGCATCGCAGCCCGTCTCCAGCGCCAGGTTTACAATCCGGGCCGGGTCCAGGTACCCGGCGAGGGGGTCTTCGCCCAGGGAGTAAGCTTCGTCTGCACGTTTGACATGCAGCCCATAGCGGTCGGGTTCGGTGTAAATGGCCACCGAGCGGATGCCCGCCTCGGCACAGGCCCGCACGATGCGCACCGCAATTTCACCACGGTTGGCGATCAGAACTTTCTTCAACATGGGCGATTCCTCGTCTCGTCGTCCCGAATGAAGTCAGGAAGAAGAGTAGCGGGGATTATTGATGAGGAAAAATTGATATTATTTGGATTATGTATAAATAATATCTTATGAATAAGCCGGTGGGGGAAAGTCTATGCCCTTGAGTGTCCAGAAACTTGCCAGCCGACTGACCTTCCGGCAGCTGCAAGTGTTCAAGGCGGTCTATGACCTGAAAAGCTACAGCAAAGCCGGCGATCTGCTGGGCCTGACACAACCCGCCGTCAGCAGCCAGGTACGTCACCTTGAGCAGGCTGTGGGCACCCCGATGTTCGAGTATCTGGGGCGCAAGCTCTACTGCACCGCTGCAGGGGACGAAATGGCCGCCTGCGTGCAGTCGGTTTTCCGGGAACTGGTGGATATGCAGAACCGCCTGGCAGCCCTGGAAGGCCGGGTGGCGGGGGATCTGAAACTGGTGGCCGTCAGCACCGCACAATACGTGGTGCCCTACTTGCTACGCTCGTTCCTGCAACTGAACCCCCAGGTCAACATCTCGGTTGCTGTGGTCAACCGTGCCACCGCATTGCAACGCCTGAACGATAACAGCGATGACCTGGCCATCATGGGCATGGTGCCGCCGGACCGGCCGCTGACTTCGCTGCCCTTCCTGGACAACGAGCTTATTCCTGTGGTTCCCGCCGGTCACCCGCTGCTGGAGCAGCAAGCAGTGGGCCCTGAAGACTTCCTGGGTAGCCAGCTGCTGACCCGTGAAGCCGGCTCGGGCAGTCGTCTGGCACTGGAAGTCTATTGCCAGCAGCATCGTCTGAAAATGGGCCCCGGGCTGGAGTTAGGTTCCAACGATGCCGTCAAACATGCGGTGCTCGCTGGCTTGGGTGTGGCGGTGGTGCCAAAGCTGAGTGTCTTTTCCGAGCTGGCTTTGGGCACCATTCATGCGTTAAGCATCCCGGGTTTCCCTCTGCGCCGCAGTTGGTGCGTGGTTTACCCACAGGCCAGGCATCCGACACCGGCCATGCAGGCCTTTATCGACTACATCCGGCAAAACATCGCCCAGTTCGAACGCCTGTTTCGGCAAATGAGTGCCTGAGCCCTGTCTTCCGTGCGGGGTTCGGGGCTCTGATTGGCTGATCCGGTGCCCGGGCTGTTAATCGCCAAGCTTACGGACAAGAATCTCATTGAACAGTTTGGGGTTGCCCTGGCCTTTGGAGGCTTTCATCAGTGGCCCCATAAACCCGCCCAGCATCTTCTTGCGCTTCTTCGGGTTGTCCTCATTTTTATATTGTTCAACCTGCTCCGGCATGCTGGCCAGAACATCATCAACCATTGCCTCCAGGGCGCCTGTATCGGACACCTGTTTCAAGCCCCTGGTTTCGATGATGCTGTCCACATTGGCGCTCTCACCGCTCCACAGGGCCTCAAAGACCTTCCTGGCCCCGGCCGAGGAAACCGTGTTGTCAGCAATCCGGGTCACCAACCGGCCCAGCTGGGCACCGGTGATGGGAGCGTCGCTGACGGTTTTCTCTTCCGCATTCAGGCGGGCGGAAAACTCCCCCTGAACCCAGTTGGCCGCGAGCTTGGCATCGGCACCGGTGCCAACCGCGTCCTCAAAGAACGCGGCCAGTTTCGCGTCACCGGACAGCAGGCCAGCGTCGTAGTCGTTCAGGCCATACTGCTCCCTGAAACGCGCCTTGCGGGCGTCCGGCAGCTCCGGCAGGCGGCTGC
>JAXHVJ010000103.1:0-6150 GCA_034189235.1 Pseudomonadota bacterium | reverse complement strand
CGCTCGAGGATCAATGCGATACCCTGGCCAACGCCAATGCACATGGTGCACAAGGCGTAACGGGCTTTCTTGCCCGCTTTGTGGCGCCGCTCCAGCTCGTTCAGGGCGGTGGTCACGAGGCGTGCTCCACTCATGCCCAGGGGATGGCCCAGTGCAATGGCACCACCATTCGGGTTGACGTGCTCGGCGTCGTCCGGCAGACCGAGATTCCGGGTAACGGCCAGCGCCTGGGCGGCAAAGGCTTCGTTCAGTTCGATCACGTCCATGTCAGACAATTCCAGGCCGGCAGTCTTGAGGACCTTGCGGGTGGCTGGTGCCGGGCCAAAACCCATGATCCGTGGCTCAACGCCCGCGGTGGCCATGGCAACGATCCGGGCCCGCGGCTTGAGACCGTATTCCTTGAGGGCATCCGCGCCGGCCATCAGCAGGGCGCAGGCACCGTCGTTGACTCCGGAGGCGTTGCCAGCGGTGACTGTGCCGTTCTCGCGGAACGGAGTCGGCAGTTTGGCCAGCTTTTCAAGGCTGGTTTCACGCGGATGCTCGTCGGTATCAACCACCAGCGGATCCTGCTTGCGTCGGGGGATGGTGACCGGCGTGATCTCGTCGGCAAAAACGCCTGCAGCCTGGGCCGCAGCGGTACGTTGCTGACTGCGCAGGGCGAAGGCATCCTGATCTTCCCGGGAGATGTTGAACTGCTCGGCCACGTTCTCGGCAGTTTCCGGCATGGAGTCGATGCCGTACTGCTTTTTCAGCACCGGGTTGACGAAGCGCCAGCCGATGGTGGTGTCGAAGATCTCCGCCTTGCGGCTGAAGGGGCTGTCGGCCTTGCCCATCACGAAGGGCGCACGGGACATGGACTCGACGCCGCCGGCAATCATCAGGCGGGTCTCACCGGTACGGATGGCGCGGGCGGCGCTGCCCACCGCATCCATGCCGGAACCACACAGGCGGTTGATGGTGCTGCCCGGTACGTCTACTGGCAGGCCGGCCAGCAGCAGGGACATGCGGGCTACGTCCCGGTTGTCCTCGCCGGCCTGGTTGGCGCAGCCGTAGAGCACGTCGTCCACTTTCGACCAGTCCAGGTCCGGGTGCCGCTCGACCAGGGCCTTGATCGGAATCGCACCCAGGTCATCAGCCCGGACCGGGGAAAGCGCGCCACCGTAACGACCGATGGGGGTGCGGATGGCGTCGACGATGTAAGCGTCCAGCAGGCGGTTGTCAGTGCTCATGAATTGTCCTCCGAATTGCGGACGGTGCCGCGAACTTCATAGGAGCGGCCGCGGAACAGTGCCACGGTGCGGCCCTCCTGGTTGGTCAGGGTAATGTCGTAAATGCCGGTACGGCCGCCACGGGAACGCTCTTCCGCGGTAGCGGTCAACAGATCCCCCTCTTTGGCGCCGGACATGTAGTCAATGCTGCAGCCGGAAGCCACGGTGGCCCGGTCATAGCTGTTGCAGGCAAACGCGAAGGCGGAATCGGCCAGGGTAAACAGATAACCGCCATGGCTGCCGGCTTGTCCGACTTGCCGAAACCGATCAGGTCCGGGGCGAGTGTCCGGTGGCCGGCGGCGGCAATGAGCGGAATCATGTGCCGGTAAAGATAGGACCAGGATGGCTTGCCATGCAGCATCAGTACGGGTGAAGCGCCGCGGGGGCCTTCATCGACGTAGTGCATTCTCAGCCCGGGTCCTACATCAAGATAGTTGGGAAAAAAACGGGTAATCCGGCAGACCCTGGAAGCGGGCTTCGTCGGTTCTCAGAATACGCATGCCATCGACTGTGCTGACTGATAGTTTGCGCAATTGCCATTATGACAACTCTCGCAAATCAGGATAAATCAGATGGCTGTTTCATGTGTCTGAGTTGCGTAACAGTGCGTAGCCCGTTTGAATCAGCAGGCAAGATCGAGCAGGCGATCCGGGTTTTCGATCTCTGCCATGGCGTCGTCACAGCAGTTCACGGCTCCGCAATCGTCAGCTGAGCACAGGGCGAGAACACGGCACGGGATGTCCTGCTGATTTTCGCCCTCGTTGCGGAACATCCGGGCGCGGGAGAGAATGGATCGGCAATGGCCGCAAAGCAGGGTCGGTACCGCGCTGCCTTCGACAAGAATGGCGTTATAATGGGTCTGTTCAGTCATAAGTGTCCTCCTGATAGTCTCAGAGTAGGGCCCGAGTATGACAATACAGAGTAGGCCTTTCGCTGAGATTTCCATCTCTATACGGATCCTTTATCCGGATCGGCCACCGGCCTCCGATTGGAGCGTTTGTCGTCCCAGTCAAGCTCTTTGGGGTCGTACCAGCCGATGGCGTCGAGCACCTTCTGGCGGGTGCGCGGGGAAAGCGTGGGCCAGAGTTCCTGGAAATCGTCCAGGCCCTGCTCCCGTTGCTTCTGCTGTTTGCTCTGCAGACGATTGATGATTCTCGGCAGCTGTAGAGCTTCTCCGAGCTGGCCAGGTACCAGCACCTCCTGCCCCATCACCTTGCGGCGATGGGTCCTGGCCGCCAGCACGCGCTGAAGTTCTGTCGCCGCATCAAGCGCAGTTTCGGTGGTAAAGGTTTCCAGTTCCAATAATGTGACTCGTTTGTCGGTTAATCCGTAACCGACCACTATAACCTGAAGCAGGCTACAGTGGCCATGTCATCGTGGTAGGCTATCGGGACGGAGTAACCGCACAGTCCCCGGTTACCGTTCACTGCTTTGGGAAGATCTGAGCTATGTACGCAAAACTTGAAACACGGACTTTTCTGGCTTTGCTTGTCGGCGTTTCCCTCGCGTTCGTGTTTCTGATGAAACCGTTCTTCGGTCCCATTTTCTGGGCAGTGGCGATCGCGCTTATTTTTCACCCGGTTCAGAACCTGCTGGTCCGCTGGTTCGGCGAACGGCCAAATACCAATGCCCTGATTACCCTGGTGATCTGCATGGTAATTGTGGTGATTCCGGTACTGGTGCTGGTGACGTCGCTGGTGGCCCAGGGGGTTGATCTGTACCAGCAGATCCAGCGCGGCGAGATCCGTCCGGGGGAGTACATTGACCAGGTCAACCAGTCCTTCCCCGCGGTCCAGGCATTCCTGGCGCAGTTTGATATCAGCTTCACCTGGTTGCGGGACCAGGCTGTCAGCCTGTTCGTAGGCGGCAGCCAGTTCCTGGCCAAACAGGCTCTGGGCATTGGCCAGAATACCTTCCAGTTCTTCATGGGCCTGGCCCTGATGGTGTACCTGGCCTTCTTCCTGTTACGGGACGGCCACCATCTTGTGGAATTGATGATCCGGGCGCTGCCCCTGGGCGATGAACGTGAGCGCCTGCTGTTTGCCAAGTTCGCCGAGGTCACCCGTGCCACGGTCAAGGGCAACCTGTTGATCGCTATTATCCAGGGAGCCCTGGGCGGCCTGATCTTCTGGATTCTTGGCATAACCGGCGCACTGTTGTGGGGCGTGGTGATGGCCATCGTGTCTCTGCTGCCGGCGGTCGGCGCTGCCCTGGTCTGGGTGCCGGTAGCCATATACCTGGTGGCGGTCGGCGATATTGTTTCCGCCATTGTGCTCACCGGGTTCGGCGTGGTGGTGATAGGTCTTGCCGATAACCTGCTGCGGCCAGTGCTGGTTGGACGGGATACCAGGTTGCCGGATTACATAGTCCTGCTGTCGACCCTTGGCGGCATTGTCATGTTCGGGATCAACGGGTTCGTCATGGGGCCTCTGGTTGCAGCCCTGTTCGTGGCTTTCTGGGGCATTTTTATCCGGGAATTCGGGCACGAGGCGCAAACGGTCCGTCATCCGGGCACTGGCCCGGAACCTGAAAAAGAGAACACCGGCAACCGACATGACGGCAAACTGTGATAGGGTATTCATTGTTTGCCCCTGCCTGTGGAGCCAGGCACCACACAACAAGAAAAGACCGATGCCGGCGAGGCATCAGGAGTAAGGCAGGTGAGTACCATGAAGAAAACGACCCGCTCTTTCCCGATTCCAGAAAGATCACGGCCTCAAGGCTACCGGTACCCTCAATGAGGAAACCCGGAAGGCGCTCGGAATGATCGCTGTTCAGGTTGCTGCGGCCGCGCCAGGCCCGGGCCCGATCGCAGGATGCGACGGCTGACCGGGGGGTATCAGTCGAGTTTCGACAGATCCCGAACCGCACCCTTGTCGGCACTGGTGGCCAGCAATGCGTAGGCCTTGAGGGCCGCCGAAACCTTTCGGTCCCGAGGCAGGTCCGGCTTCCAGCCCTTGGCGTTGCGGGCCTCGCGGCGACGGTCCAGTTCCTGCTGATCCACCTGGACATTGATGGAGCGATTGGGAATGTCGATCAGGATGGCATCGCCATTCTCGATCAGGCCAATTTCTCCGCCGGCGGCCGCTTCCGGAGATGCGTGGCCGATGGACAGTCCCGAGGTACCGCCGGAGAACCGGCCGTCCGTGAGCAGGGCGCAATCCTTACCCAGGCCCCTGGATTTCAGGTAGCTGGTGGGGTAGAGCATTTCCTGCATCCCGGGTCCGCCGCGAGGGCCTTCGTACCGGATGATGACCACTTCGCCCGGTTTCACTTCGTCACCGAGGATGCCAGCGACTGCCGAGTCCTGGCTCTCGAACACCCGGGCCTTGCCTTCGAACACGTAGATGCTTTCATCGACACCGGCGGTTTTCACCACGCAGCCGTCCCGGGCGATATTGCCGTACAGCACCGCCAGGCCACCTTCGGTCGAGTAGGCGTTGGCCACCGAGCGGATGCAGCCGTTTTCCCGGTCACCGTCCAGGCTCGGCCAGCGGGCGTTCTGACTGAAGGCGGTCTGGGTGGGAATGCCTGCCGGTCCGGCCTTGTAGAACTCCACTACTTCCGGGGTCGGGGAGCGCATGATGTCCCAGGTTTCCAGGGCCTCTTTCATGGTCTTGCTGTGAACCGTGGGCAGGTCGGTATTGATCAGATTGCCCCGCTCCAGCTCACCCAGAATGCCCATGATGCCGCCGGCACGATGGACGTCTTCCATGTGGTATTTCGGGGAGTTGGGCGCCACCTTGCACAGCTGGGGCACGTGGCGGGACAGCCTGTCGATGTCGGCCATGTCGAAATTCACCCCGCCTTCCTGAGCCGCGGCCAGCAGGTGCAGGATGGTGTTGGTGGACCCGCCCATGGCGATATCCATGGTCATGGCGTTCTCGAAGGCAGCCCGGGAGCCGATGCTGCGGGGTAGCACGCTGGCGTCGTTTTCTTCGTAATAGCGGCGGGCATTCCCGACGATCTGTCGCCCGGCATTGAGGAACAGCCGTTCGCGGTCAGCATGGGTGGCCAGCAGTGAGCCGTTGCCGGGAAGGGCCAGGCCGATGGCTTCGGTCAGGCAGTTCATGGAGTTGGCGGTAAACATGCCGGAACAGGAGCCGCAGGTCGGGCAGGCACTGCGTTCATACTCTTCCACCTGCTCATCGCTGGCATTGGGGTCCGCTGCGATGACCATGGCGTCCACCAGGTCCAGCTTGTGCTCGGACAGCTTGGTCTTGCCGGCTTCCATGGGACCGCCGGATACAAAAATGGTGGGGATGTTGAGGCGCATGGCGGCCATCAACATACCCGGGGTGATCTTGTCGCAGTTGGAAATGCACACCAGGGCGTCGGCACAGTGGGCATTGACCATGTACTCAACGGAGTCGGCAATGATCTCCCGGGATGGCAGGGAATAGAGCATGCCGTCGTGGCCCATGGCGATGCCGTCGTCCACGGCGATGGTATTGAATTCCTTGGCTACCCCGCCGGTCGCTTCAATTTCGCGGCACACCAGTTGCCCCAGATCTTTCAGGTGCACATGGCCGGGTACGAACTGGGTGAACGAGTTGGCGACCGCAATGATCGGTTTGCCGAAATCCTCGTTTTTCATACCGGTAGCGCGCCAGAGGGCGCGGGCACCGGCCATGTTGCGGCCGGCTGTGGATGTCCGCGAACGATACTGAGGCATGTGTTCTGGTCTCTCTTTGGTTTCCTGACAAAATCCGTACAAACAGAGGATACCAGATCAGGCCCGCCGTGCATGGTTGTTTTTGTCGCGCCAGGTGACTGTAAACAAGATATGCTTCTGATATTCTCTGTCCGGAACAAGCCAACAATTCCTGCTGACTCCCTGCTGACTCGACGACCACTCCAATCATGCATGTCCCTCTGTTTC
>JAXHVJ010000102.1:0-6201 GCA_034189235.1 Pseudomonadota bacterium | reverse complement strand
CCCCACACTTCGTGACATACACGAGTCAGAGCAGCGGTCAGAGTGGTCTTACCATGGTCAACGTGACCAATAGTACCCACGTTTACGTGCGGTTTACTACGTTCAAATTTTTCTTTAGACACGGTTACACCTCTTCCTGTTACTTAAGTCCTGGGATCAACCCTTTTTAATGATCGCTTCGGCAATGTTCGAAGGAGCTTCCATGTAGCGGGAGAACTCCATCGCATAAGACGCCCGACCCTGTGTTGCAGAACGCAGGTCAGTGGCGTAACCGAACATCTCCGACAACGGAACCTCAGCACGGATGACCTTGCCCGCCGGGCCTTCTTCCATGCCCTGCACGAGGCCGCGACGACGGTTCAGGTCGCCAACAACGTCACCCATGTAATCTTCAGGGGTAACAACCTCTACCTTCATGATCGGCTCAAGAAGGGCAGGATCTGCTTCGAGGGCGCCTTTCTTCATCGCCATGGAACCGGCGATCTTGAACGCCATTTCGTTGGAGTCGACGTCGTGGTAGGAACCATCGTACAGCGTCGCCTTGATACCCAGCAGCGGGTAGCCGGCCAGACAGCCGTTCTGCATCTGCTCCTCGATACCTTGCTGAACCGCCGGGATGTATTCCTTGGGAACCACACCACCAACGATCTCGTTCACAAAGATAAAGTTTTCGCCATCTTCATCATCCAGAGGCAGCGGCTCCAACTTCACTTTTACGTGACCGTACTGACCGCGGCCACCAGACTGACGAACGAACTTGCCCTCGACGTCAACCGGCTTGCGAATGCACTCACGGTAGGCTACCTGAGGCTTACCAATGTTGGCCTCAACCTTGAACTCGCGACGCATACGGTCAACGATGATGTCCAGGTGCAGCTCACCCATACCAGAGATGATGGTCTGGCCGGATTCTTCGTCGGTGCGAACGCGGAAAGACGGATCTTCCTGAGCCAGCTTGCCCAGAGCAACACCCATCTTCTCCTGGTCAGCCTTGGACTTCGGCTCTACCGCAACGGAGATAACCGGCTCCGGGAACTCCATGCGCTCGAGAATGATCTTGTGCTTTTCGTCGCACAGGGTGTCACCGGTGGTCACACTTTTCAGGCCGATGGCTGCGGCAATATCACCGGCCAGAACCTCTTTGATTTCCTGACGCTCTTTAGAGTGCATCTGAACCATACGGCCGACGCGCTCCTTCTTGCCCTTCACGGAGTTGTAAACGGCATTGCCGGATTCCAGCTTGCCGGAGTAGACCCGGAAGAAGGTCAGGGTGCCAACGAACGGGTCGGTAGCGATCTTGAACGCCAGCGCCGCGAACGGAGCGTCGTCGTCAACCGGGCGGGTTTCTTCGGTGCCTTCGTCGTCAACCTCACCACGGATGGCTTTAACTTCATCCGGAGCCGGCAGGAATTCAACAACAGCATCGAGGACCGCCTGAACACCCTTGTTCTTGAAGGCAGAGCCACAGGTTGCCACGACGATTTCATTCGCCAGGGTGCGTATGCGCAGCCCTTGCTTGATCTCGTCAACGGACAGCTCACCTTCCTCGAGGTACTTTTCCATCAGCTCTTCGTTGGCTTCTGCGGCAGCCTCAACCATTTGCTCGCGGTACATGGCGACTTCGTCAACCATTTCAGCCGGAACATCTTTCTGTTCGTAGGTTGCACCGGAATCGGCTTCGTTCCAGTAGATGGCCTTGTTACGAATCAGATCCACAATGCCGGCAAACTCGTCCTCAGCGCCGATCGGCAGCTGGATGGGAACGCAGTTCGCACCCAGACGATTCTTGATCTGGTCAACAACGCGCAGGAAGTTGGCACCGGCACGGTCCATCTTGTTGACGAACACCATGCGGGGGACTTCATACTTGTTGGCCTGGCGCCATACAGTTTCAGACTGAGGCTCAACACCGGAAGAACCACAGAACACGACCACAGCACCGTCGAGCACACGCAGGGAACGCTCTACCTCGATAGTGAAGTCAACGTGCCCCGGGGTGTCGATGATGTTGATCCGGTGCTCAGGGTACTGCTTGTCCATGCCCTGCCAGAAAGTGGTGGTCGCAGCAGAGGTAATGGTGATACCACGCTCCTGCTCCTGCTCCATCCAGTCCATGGTGGCGGCGCCATCATGAACTTCACCGATCTTGTGGGAAATACCTGTGTAGAACAGGATCCGCTCGGTGGTAGTGGTTTTGCCCGCATCAACGTGCGCACAAATACCAATGTTTCTGTATCGCTTGATCGGAGTCTTGCGTGCCACGATAAAAACCTCGGCTGATTAGAAACGGAAGTGAGAGAACGCCTTGTTGGCTTCTGCCATGCGGTGAACGTCTTCACGCTTCTTCACAGCGGCACCTTTGCTGTCTGCCGCGTCAAGGATCTCGCCTGCCAGACGCTGCGCCATGGATTTCTCACCACGCTTCCGTGAATATTCGACGAGCCAGCGCATAGCCAGCGCGTTCTGACGGGAAGGCCGTACTTCTACAGGCACCTGGTAAGTAGCACCACCCACACGACGGGACTTGACCTCGACCATCGGCTGGATGTTTTCCAGGGCCTTCTCGAACATTTCGATCGGCTCTTCCCTGGATTTTTCGGCAACAATATCGAGCGCGCCATAAACAATGCGCTCTGCAACAGACTTCTTACCGCTTTCCATCACGTGGTTGATGAACTTGGCAAGACGTGCACTGCCGAATTTGGGATCGGGAATAATCTCCCGTTTAGCTGCAACTCTTCTTCTAGGCATCGATAAGCCCTTATATATCTAAAAGGTCTTCAGGAACCCCTGAGATAGCAAAATGCTACTCAGCCTTACTCTTACCGTTCTGACAAGCAACGATAAAAGACACCCGTGCGGGACATCAGGACTTGGGTCGTTTTGCACCGTACTTGGAGCGGCCCTGTTTACGGTTCTGAACACCCTGGGTATCCAAAGTACCGCGAACAGTGTGATAGCGCACACCCGGAAGGTCCTTTACCCGACCGCCGCGGATCAGCACAACACTGTGCTCCTGAAGGTTGTGACCTTCACCACCAATGTATGAGGAAACCTCGTAGCCGTTGGTCAGACGAACACGGCACACTTTACGTAGTGCTGAGTTCGGCTTCTTCGGCGTTGTGGTGTACACACGAGTGCACACACCACGGCGCTGAGGACAGGCCTGGAGCGCGGGAACGTCGCTCTTGGCTACCTTGCGCTTACGAGGCTTACGCACCAACTGATTAATCGTTGCCATGTAAGCAAACTCCAAAAAACCATACCAATGAAACTTACCCCCTGTGCAGGGGGTAAAATTTAAGGGACGCAAGTGTAAGCCCGCGCCCCGGGTCAGTCAATATGACTGATCTCTTTTTAACCACCTCACGGGTAGGTATCTACCCGGAGGCGGCAACGCCGGAACTCACCTTTCGCGGTTGAGTTCGGCGCTCAGAGCTTCTTCGACATCCGCCGCAGTCACGCCCTGCTCTTCCAGTTCGCGCCTGCGACGGCGCTCACTGTGGTAAGCCAGACCGGTACCGGCCGGAATCAGTCGACCAACGACCACGTTTTCCTTCAGGCCGCGCAGATAATCACGTTTGCCAGTAACCGCACCTTCGGTGAGAACGCGGGTGGTCTCCTGGAACGAAGCCGCGGAAATGAATGACTCGGTGGCCAGGGAGGCCTTGGTGATACCCAGCAGCAGGCGTTGGAATTTCGCCGGCTCCTTGTCTGCGGCCTCCGCCTTCTCGTTTTCCTCCAGCACCTGGGTGATTTCCACCTGGTCGCCGGAGAGCAGGGTGGTGTCGCCCGGATCGGTGATTTCCACCTTGCGGAGCATCTGGCGAACGATAACCTCGATGTGTTTATCGTTGATGACAACACCCTGGAGACGGTAAACGTCCTGGATTTCGTTGGTGATGTACTTGGCCAGCTCGACCACACCCAGCAGTCGCAGGATGTCGTGCGGGTTGGACGGGCCGTCCGAGATCACCTCGCCTTTCTCAACGGTTTCGCCTTCGAACACGTTGAGCTGGCGATGCTTGGGAATCAGCACCTCGTATGGATCGTCGTCCCTCGGAGTGATCACCAGGCGTTTCTTGCCTTTGGTTTCCTTGCCGAAGGAAATGGTGCCGCTGATTTCCGCCAGGATGGAGGACTCCTTCGGACGACGGGCCTCGAACAGGTCGGCAACCCGCGGCAGACCACCGGTGATATCCCGGGTCTTGGAGCTTTCCTGCGGAATCCGCGCAACCACATCGCCCAGCTCGACCCTGGCGCCATTAGCCATGGTGACCAGGGCGTTGGCAGGCAGGAAGTACATGGCGGCAGCACCACCCGGCAGCTCCACGTCATTGCCCGCCTCATCCAGCAACTGGATGGCCGGACGGATATCCTTACCAGCGGCAGGACGATCCTTCGGATCGATCACTTCCATGGTGGACAGCCCGGTCAGTTCGTCGGTCTGGGTCCGGACGGTAATGCCCTGCTCCATGTTGACGAACTTCGCCACACCTTCGGCCTCGGCGATGATCGGGTGGGTATGTGGATCCCACTTGGCCACCACGATGCCAGCCTCGACCGCATCGCCGTTCTTCACGGACAGCACGGCACCGTAAGGCAGCTTGTACCATTCACGCTCACGACCCTGGTCGTCGGCAATGGCCAATGCGGAGGAACGGGAAACCACCACCAGCGAACCGTCGGTCTTCTCGATAGACTTCAGGTTGTGCAGCCGAACCGTACCACCGTGCTTGACCTGGATATTGTCCACGGCAGACGCCCGGCTTGCGGCACCACCGATGTGGAAGGTCCGCATGGTCAGCTGGGTACCCGGCTCACCGATGGACTGGGCGGCGATGACACCAACCGCTTCACCCACGTTGACCTGATGGCCACGGGCCAGGTCACGGCCGTAACACTTGGAGCAAATGCCGTAACGGGTCTCACAGGTAATCGCGGAGCGTACCCAGACCTCGTCCACACCGGCACGCTCGATCACCTCGATGGCTTTCTCGTCCAGCAGCGTACCGGCCGGAACCACCGCATTTTCCTTGTCGGTCGGCGTGAATACGTCACGAGCCGTCACACGACCAAGGACACGATCGCCCAGCGGCACAACAACGTCACCGCCTTCGATGTGCGGCGTCATCAGCAGACCTTCGTCAGTGCCACAGTCTTCCCCGGTCACCACGAGATCCTGGGACACGTCCACCAGACGGCGGGTCAGGTAACCGGAGTTCGCCGTCTTCAGGGCGGTATCCGCCAGACCCTTACGGGCACCGTGGGTCGAGATGAAGTACTGCAGTACGTTCAGACCTTCACGGAAGTTCGCGGTGATCGGAGTCTCGATGATGGAGCCATCCGGCTTGGCCATCAGGCCCCGCATACCCGCCAACTGGCGGATCTGGGCCGCGGAACCCCGTGCCCCGGAATCGGCCATCATATAGACGGAGTTGAAGGATTCCTGCATCAGGTACTCGCCGTCCTCACCCTTCACAGGCTGGCCATCAGGGCCGATTACCTGTTCTTTCGCGAGGCGCTCCATCATGGCTTTGGAGACCTTGTCGTTGGCCCGGGACCAGATGTCGATCACCTTGTTGTACTTCTCGCCCTGGGTCAGAAGACCGGACGCGTACTGGTTCTCGATGTCCTTTACCTCGTCAGAGGCGGCATCGACCATTTCGTATTTCTCCGGGGGAATCTCGAAATCGTTGAAACCGATAGAAATACCGGAGCGGGTCGCGTAGTGATAACCCATGTACATCAGCTGGTCTGCAAAGATAACGGTGTCCTTGAGACCGGCATCGCGGTAACAGGTGTTGATCAGCGCAGAGATCGCCTTCTTGACCATCGGCTTGTTAACCAGTTCGAACGGCAGGCCATCGGGCACGATATCAAACAACAGGGCACGACCAACGGTAGTATCCACAATGCTGTAGTTTTCAGTGCGCTCGCCATCTTCACCGATGACTACCTGCTTGACCCGGACTTTTACCTTGGCCTGCAGGTCCACCCTGCCCGCACCATAGGCACGATGGGCTTCTTTCACATCGGAAAACACCATGCCCTCGCCGAGCGCCGCGTGACGCTCCCGCGTCATGTAGTACAGACCCAGTACCACGTCCTGGGACGGCACGATGATCGGCTCGCCGTTGGCCGGTGACAGCACGTTGTTGGTGGACATCATCAACGCACGGGCTTCGAGTTGGGCTTCCA
>JAXHVJ010000101.1:0-6283 GCA_034189235.1 Pseudomonadota bacterium | reverse complement strand
AGGGCCAGCCGGCCGTTGATATTGGTTTCCTCGGAATTGCCCGAGGTCACCAGCACGCCCAACTCGGCCTCGCCTTTCCAGTCCGAGGCATCCTGTGCCTGCACCAACGGCGCAAGCGCCGTGAACGTTACTGCGACTGCGTGTCTGAACCCCATGGAAGCTCCTGTCGGTTGAATCTCAGGCTCCCGCGGTTTTACGAGCCTTTTCTCCCTCCAGACTTTTTCTGGCCTGAGCTTCACGCTCTGCTTTCTTGCGGGCCTTGCGCTCAGCGATGATCCGGGCCGCTTCGCCGCCGACGTGTACTTCACCACGTTCCTCTGCCAGGCGCATCTGGCGCTCGCGCTCCTTGAACCGGGCCTTCTGCTTCCCGGTCAGGGATTCGATGCACTGGTGGCAGCTGACGCCCTGCTCGTACTCCGGGCGCTGCTTGTCTTCCTCGGTAACAGGGCGACGGCAGGCGTGGCACTGATCATACTCACCGCGCTCAAGCCGGTGGTTCACCGTTACCCGGTCATCAAAGACAAAGCACTCCCCGTGCCAGAGGCTCTGTTCTTCGGGTACGTCTTCCAGGTACTTCAGGATGCCACCCTTGAGGTGATAGACCTCATCGAAGCCCTGTTCCTTGAGATAGGCGGTGGATTTCTCGCAGCGGATACCGCCGGTGCAGAACATCGCGACCTTCTTGTGCCTTGAAGGATCGAGGTTTTCCTTCACGTACTCCGGGAACTCGCGGAAGGTGTCGGTGGACGGGTTGACGGCATTCTGGAAGGTGCCGATTTCCACTTCGTACTGGTTGCGGGTGTCGATCAGCAGCACTTCCGGATCGGAGATCAGGTCGTTCCACTGTTTCGGGTCAACGTAGGTGCCGACCACGCGCTTCGGGTCGATGCCTTCGATGCCCATGGTGACGATCTCTTTCCTGAGCTTCACTTTGGTGCGTTTGAACGGCTGGATGTCGACAAAGGACTCTTTATAGTCGATGCCATCGAAGCGCTCGTCGCTGGCAATCCAGGCTTTGACCGCGTCGATGCCTTCGCGGCTGCCGGCGATGGTGCCGTTGATGCCTTCGCGGGCCAGCAGCAGGGTGCCGTGGACATCTTGTTCCAGCATCAGGTCCAGCAAGGGCTGGCGTAGGTCTTTGTAATCGTTCAGGACTGCGAACTTGTAAAGTGCGCAGACAACTACTTCATTACTCATGGTTTTCTCCTGCGGGCCGGATCGTAAATCCGGAGCATGGGTTTGGTTCAATCGCGGGTTTCGCGAGGGCGCAAAGTTTAACCAACTCAGAGCCGCAAGCAAGTCCGGAATACACGCAGCCTCGAAGTAGACGACCGCCTGCCAACAGTCATCCCCTGCCAAAATACGCTGTGAATACATCCCTGTACGCTCGGCTCCGCCCCTCACTGCTAAATGCTCCTGCGTCGCAGTGAGGGTCCTGGGCAGGCCGTCCTTGACCTGCCCGTGAAGCGCTTTCGCGCTCCACCCATGGCTCCGCACGATTTTGGCAATGACCGTCGGCAGGCTACTTCTCAGTTAGCCTGCTTGTTCAGTTCGCGCTCTACGACGGCAGAAAGCTGCCCCCAGCCCGGACGCGTCAGCGGGATGTTGTCGACATACACAGTCGGCGTGCCCATGACCCGCAGCCGGGTAGCTGCCTGACGGCTCTGTTCCACATCCTCCCGGTGCAGTTCGGATTCCATGCAGTTCCGGAAGCGGCGGTCGTTGAGGCCGAGGTCTCCGGCATAGCGGGTGAAGGTTGCAACGGGGTCGTTGGAGCCGCTCCATTCGGTCTGGTTGCCGTAAAGCTGGTCGTGCATCTGCCAGTAGGCGTCCTGGTCGCCGGCGCAGCGGGCGGCGAGGGCTGCGGGCATGGCGTTGTCGTGTTGCTGTAGCGGCAGGTCGAAGTAGACGAAGCGGACTTTGCCGGTTTCGACGTATTCCTGTTTCAGGCGCTGGCTCGCTTCGGAGAAGCGGCCGCAGGCGGGGCACTGGTAGTCGGCGAATTCCCGGACGACCACGGGGGCGTTTTCGTCACCGACCGAGACACCGTACCGGTCGAGCTGTGCCGGGAAGGGTTGTGCGTCAGGCGCGGCTACGGGCAAGGTGTCGGAGGCGGGCTCTGGCGCCGAGGTCAGGAAATACAGGCCGGCGACCACGGCGATGGCAACGACGGCGGCGATACCGATGATGAGGCCACGATTGCCGGTCCTGCGGGAGGATGGTGTTCCGGCTTGCTTGCGGCGTTTCGCTTCACCCATGTCAGGGCTCCGTTTTGATTGTTGAATGTTCCGGTCCGATGGGCCATCCGTCGCTTGCACGGAGGCCGAGGCCGTCGACCAAAACAGGTTCATTATTATGGCGCGATTCGGACGCTGGAAGAGAAGAAATAACCGGGGGAGCTACCACTCCCCCATCAATTGCCGGATCCGGTGATTGAGACGGGCTACTTCCCGGCGCATTTCCTGCACTTCGTCCAGCAGGTCCAGCGACATCGCCAGGCCCGGCAGGTTGATCTTGAGATCCCGCTGCAGCCGCATGGCCTTGCGCAGGCGGTTCAGGGCGGCCACATCAAACTGCCACTGTCCGGCTTCGGGAGCATCTTCCACGGGCGTAATAATGCCGTAGTTCACCAGTTTGATAACGAACTCGGCGTGGCAGTCACCCCGCTCGCAAATTTCACGCAGCGTGAAGGTGTCGCCCTCGGAGTCCACCACTTCCACCGTCAGAATCTGGTCTTGCCTGGTCATTTTCTACCTCCGCTCAGACATGGAGCTTGCTGCGTGGATTGAAGTTCTTTTCGGCCTCGGCCAACTGCTCGTAGAGCTTTTCGGCTTCCGGGGTGTGTTTCTCGGGCATGGCGACCTGCAGGCTCACGATCTGATCACCCGGATGTTTGCCGGGCAGGCCCTTACCCTTGAGCCGAAGCTTGCGGCCGCTGGTGGATCCTTTGGGCACCTTCACATTCACCCTGGAACCGACGGTGGGAACAGTTATGGTTGCCCCCAACGCCGCCTCCCAGGGCGCCACTGGCACCGTGATCAGCACGTCGCGCCCTTCCACGGTGAAATGCGGGTGCGGCGCGAACTCGATCTCGATGAACAGGTCACCCGGCTCGCCACCGCCAATGCCCGGAGAGCCCTGCCCTTTCAGGCGAATATGCTGGCCCTCCCGCATACCGGCGGGAATCTTCACTTTCAGGGTCTTGTGGCGGGGAATCACTCGGCCGTGCTCGTCCGCCTCATGCACAGTAAATGACACCTGCTTGTCGCAGCCGTGGAATGCTTCCTCAAGGAACAGCGCAAGCCGGGCGTGCACGTCCTCACCTCGCCTGCGCATGCTCTGGCGGAATCCGCCGCCGCCAAAGCCACTGGAAAATCCACGACGACCGCCGCCAAAGATTTCCTCGAAGAAGTCACTGAACTGGCTGGCATCGGCGTCGGTGAAACCACCACCGCCAAAACCGGAGGCACTCTGCCAGCCAGGTGGTGGTTCGAACGAGCCATCACCCCGGGCGCCGTATTTGCGCAACTGGTCGTATTCCGCGCGCTTCTCCGGATCCTTAAGGACTTCATAGGCCTCGCCAACGTCCTTGAACTTTTCGTCGGCTTTCTCTTCCTTGCTGACGTCCGGGTGGTACTTCCGGGCCAGCTTGCGATAGGCCTTTTTGATTTCCTCGGGGGTGGCAGACTCGCTCACACCTAGTACGGCGTAATAGTCTTTGAATTCCATTACGGTCCTCGCCAGTGGTTAGTCTTTCTGAGTTTTTACTCGTTTGCTAATCACTATATTTGATGGGATTCGGGAAATTACAAGGGCCGGCTGGAACTTACTTGAGGTGGGTCAGGGTTTGGAGTTTTCATCCGTAGCCTGCGAGTCGGGGGGTAGAGCCGGGGTGGACAGAGCGTTCAGAAAACGCCCGTGAATACATCCCTGTAGGGCTTCGTCGCGCCATCCCTGGCGCTCCAGATTTCTGAACGCTCTGTCCACCCCGGCTCATTCAGGCATTCCGGATATATCGGGAGGCCAGACGGGATTGGGGCGGAGGCCCTGTTCAAAACTGTCTGTGGCCAAGGATGGCCACAGCCAAGCCCTACAGGGACGTACTTGCGGGCGTGTTTTGAACAGGGCCTCCGCCCCAATCTGCCCCCGCAACCCACAGGCTACAGGGACAACCTACTCCAGACCTTATTTAATCTTCGGATCCAGCTCGCCGGCCGCATATCGCTCGAACATGCGCTCGAGGCTGATCGGTTTGATCTTGCTGGCATTGCCGGCGGTACCGAAGGCTTCATAGCGGGCCATGCAGACTTCGGTCATGGCTTTCATGGTTTCCTTCAGGTATTTGCGCGGGTCGAACTCGGCGGTGTTCCGGGCCAGGAAGCGACGGACCGCGCCGGTGCTGGCCAGGCGCAGGTCGGTGTCGATGTTGACCTTGCGCACGCCGTGCTTGATACCCTCGACGATTTCTTCAACCGGGACGCCATAGGTTTCCGGGATTTCGCCGCCGTATTCATTGATGATCTGCAGCCATTCCTGGGGTACGGAGCTGGAGCCATGCATGACCAGGTGGGTGTCAGGAATCCGGGCGTGGATTTCTTTGATGCGGTCGATGGCCAGGATGTCGCCGGTGGGCGGACGGGTGAACTTGTAGGCGCCGTGGCTGGTGCCGATGGCGATAGCCAGGGCGTCCACGTGGGTCTTCTTGACGAAGTCTGCGGCTTCTTCCGGGTCGGTCAGCATCTGGCTGTGGTCCAGGGTGCCTTCGGCGCCGATGCCGTCTTCTTCGCCGGCCTGGCCGGTTTCCAGGGAGCCCAGGCAGCCCAGCTCGCCTTCCACGGAGACGCCACAGGCGTGGGCCATTTCGACGGTGCGGCGGGTAACGTCGACGTTGTATTCGTAGTCGGTCGGGGTTTTGCCGTCTTCACCCAGGGAGCCGTCCATCATGACGGAACTGAAGCCCAGCTGGATGGAGCGCTGGCATACGGCGGGGCTGGTGCCGTGGTCCTGATGCATGACTACCGGGATGTGCGGGAATTCTTCGATGGCGGCCAGGATCAGGTGGCGCAGGAACGGGGCACCGGCGTATTTGCGGGCACCGGCGGAGGCCTGGACGATGACCGGGGAGTCGGTCTTGTCGGCGGCTTCCATGATGGCGCGCATCTGTTCAAGGTTGTTTACGTTAAAGGCTGGCACACCGTAACCATGCTCGGCGGCGTGGTCCAGAAGTTGCCGCATCGATATCAGGGCCATGGGTTGTCTCCTTCGTTGGATTTTGGCTAGTTGAATTCTGTTCGTTTGTTGCTTTTGAGTCTGCTGCGGATGGAGGGGGAGCAGCTTACGCGCCGCGTTCTTCCAGTACTGCTACTGCCGGCAGGGTTTTGCCTTCCACGAACTCAAGGAACGCGCCGCCGCCGGTGGAGATGTAGGAGATTTTGTCAGCGACGCCGTACTTGTCAATGGCGGCGACGGTGTCGCCACCGCCAGCGAGGGAGAAAGCGTCGCTTTGGGCGATGGCTTCGGCCAGGGCTTTGGTACCGTTGCCAAACTGGTCGAATTCGAAGACGCCGACCGGGCCGTTCCAGAGGATGGTCCTGGCGTTTTTCAGCAGTTCGGCGAATTTACCGGCGGTTTCGGGCCCGATGTCGAGGATCATGTCACTTTCGGCAACGTCGGAGACGTTCTTGGTGGTGGCGGTGGCAGTTTCGGCGAATTCGCTGGCGACGACTACGTCTACCGGCAGCGGGATTTCAACGCGGCTGGCGATGTCTTTGGCGGTGTCGATCAGGTCGTGTTCGCACAGGGATTTGCCCACCGGGTAGCCCGCAGCAGCCAGGAAGGTGTTGGCGATACCGCCGCCGACGATGATCTGGTCGCAGACTTTTTCCAGGGCGTTGAGGACGTCCAGTTTGGTGGAGACCTTGGAGCCGCCGACGATGGCGACGACCGGTTTGGCCGGGTTGTCCAGGGCCTTGCCGAGGGCTTCGAGTTCGGCAGCCAGTAGCGGGCCGGCGCAGGCTTCGGGGGCGAAGCGGGCGACGCCGTGGGTGGAGGCCTGGGCGCGGTGGGCGGTGCCGAAGGCGTCCATGACGAACACGTCGCACAGGGCGGCGTACTTTCTGGACAGTTCTTCGTCGTCTTTCTTTTCGCCCTTGTTGAAGCGGACGTTTTCGAACAGGACGACTTCCCCGTCGGCTACGTCCACGCCTTCCAGGTAGTCCTTGATCAGGCGGACTTCCTGGTTGAGGGCTTTGGTCAGGTAGTCGGCGACGGGTTTCATGGAGGA
>JAXHVJ010000100.1:0-6370 GCA_034189235.1 Pseudomonadota bacterium | reverse complement strand
CACATCATGGGCATTTCCTCGATCATGGGCGCAATCAACGTCATCGCCACCATCCTGAACCTGCGGGCCCCGGGCATGACCCTGATGAAGATGCCGCTGTTCGTCTGGACCTGGCTGATCACCGCGTTCCTGCTCATTGCGGTCATGCCGGTGCTGGCCGGGGTGGTCACCATGATGCTGATGGACATCAACTTCGGTACCAGCTTCTTTGATGCTTCCGGCGGTGGTGATCCGGTGCTGTTCCAGCATGTGTTCTGGTTTTTCGGGCACCCCGAGGTCTACATCATGATCCTGCCGGCCTTCGGTGCGATTTCCCACATTATCCCCACCTTCTCCCGCAAGCCCCTGTTCGGCTATGCCTCGATGGTCTATGCGGTCGGTGCTATTGCCCTGCTCTCGTTCATTGTCTGGGCGCACCACATGTTCACGGTGGGCGTGCCGCTGGCAGGCCAGCTGTTCTTCATGTACGCCACCATGCTGATCGCCGTGCCTACCGGGGTAAAGGTGTTCAACTGGGTGGCCACCATGTTCCGTGGTTCCCTGACTTTCGAGGCGCCCATGCTGTTTGCCGTGGCCTTCGTGATCCTGTTCACCATTGGTGGCTTCTCCGGCCTGATGCTCGCCATTGCTCCGGCGGACTTCCAGTATCACGACACCTATTTTGTGGTGGCTCACTTCCATTACGTGCTGGTGCCCGGCGCCATCTTCGGCATCTTTGCCGCAGCCTACTTCTGGCTGCCCAAGTGGACCGGACACATGTATGACGAGACCCTGGCCAAAACCCACTTCTGGCTGTCCTTCATCGGCATGAACCTGGCCTTCTTCCCCATGCACTTCCTGGGGCTGGCGGGCATGCCGCGCCGGATTCCGGATTACGCCCTGCAGTTTGCCGACTTCAACATGGTCTCCAGTATCGGCGCGTTCCTGTTCGGCGCGACCCAGCTGTTGTTCCTGCTGATCGTGATCAAGTGTGTCAGGGGCGGCAGGGAGGCCGCGGCCAAACCATGGGATGGTGCCGAGGGCCTCGAATGGACGGTACCTTCGCCGGCGCCCTATCACACCTTCGCCACACCGCCGGAGGTGAATTGAGGCTCCGGCAGGACCGGTGAAGGCGAGAACAAAAACAAACGGAAACGACTAAGCCATCGGAGACTGTCATGGCGGAAAACCAGACCTACTACGTTCCGGAACAGAGCAAATGGCCAATCGTTGCAACGGTCGGCCTGGGAGTGACCCTGTACGGACTTGCGTCCATCATGGTCAACAGTAACCAGGGCAACAGCACTACCGGCTCATGGGTAATGTTCTTTATCGGCGCCCTGATCATGGCCTACATGCTGTTCGGCTGGTTCGGAAGTGTTATCAGGGAAGGCCGTGCCGGCCTTTACAGCGACCAGATGGACCGCACCTTCCGCTGGGGCATGAGCTGGTTCATCTTCTCGGAAGTCATGTTTTTTGCCGCTTTCTTCGGTGCGCTGTTCTATGTCCGGGTATTTGCTGTGCCCTGGCTTGGCGGAGAAGGGGACAGGGGCTCCTCAGCCATGTTGTGGGAGGGCTTCAACGCCTCCTGGCCGCTGATCCGGAACCCGAATCCCGAGGCCTATCCCGGGCCTCATGAAGCCATCGGTCCCTGGGGCCTGCCTTTGATGAACACGATCTTGCTGGTCACCTCCTCCTTTACGATCACGATCGCCCACCATGCTCTCAAAGCAGGCCACCGGGCCAGGACCAAGCTCTGGCTCGGCGCCACCATCGTGCTGGCGGTCGTGTTCCTGTTTGTTCAGGGATACGAGTATATCCACGCCTACCACGATCTGGACCTGACCCTGCAGTCCGGGATCTACGGCACCACCTTCTTCATGCTGACCGGTTTCCATGGCGCGCACGTGCTGCTGGGATCGATAATGCTGACCATTACGCTGGTGCGCCTTTTCAAGGGCCACTTCACCGCTGATAACCACTTCGGCTTTGAGGCGGCGGCCTGGTACTGGCACTTTGTGGATGTGGTATGGCTTGGCCTGTTCGTGTCTGTCTACATTATCTGACGGGGTGATTGGTCAGGGCGTCGGGTTCAGTGTCAGGCCGCCCTGCCACAAGGCAATCAGGATAACCACCAGGAGCAGTATGCTGAGCGCGACCCGGACAGCGAGGGAATTGACAACCCGGTTGGTTTTGCCGCCGTCCCGGATCAGGAAGAACAGCCCGCTGAACAGGCTGACGACAACGGCGAGCATCAGTACAACGATGACTGCCTTGAACATGGGAATCCCTGTTGTTATAGGTTTCAGGGTTGCCCGAAACCCGAAATTTGCGGTGCCGGTGGAGTCAATATAGCAAAATATGGCTGATCCGCAGATACCGAAACGAAAATGGCACTTTGACTGGCGTTTGATGCTGTTCAGCGGGTTCTTCCTGCCGGTACTCATTGGCCTCGGCATCTGGCAGCTGGACCGGGCCGGACAGAAAGAGGCGATGCTGAACAGCTGGCAGCAACAGGCGGAAAACCTTCCCTGGCAACAACTGATTGAAGGCGAGGTGCGTTCCGGCAAGCCCGTCCGGATTATCGGGAGGTATGGTGATCACTCCTGGCTGCTGGATAACCGGACCCGCGACGGTGTTCCCGGATACGAAGTGATCACGGATTTCTATCCGCTGGAAGGTCCGCCGGTACTGGTCAATCGTGGCTGGATCCACGCGCCCGGGAGCCGGCAGCGTTTGCCACAGATCGACACCCCGGGGGGGCTATTTACCCTGGCAGGCCGACTGGCGGACTACCCGGTGCCACCGGTGCTTGCCGGGCAGGACCAGGAAGAACAGGGGTGGCCCCGCAGGGTTCAGCGTCTCCCGAGAGAGGCGGCCACGAATGAGGTGGAAGGATTACCGGGCGTGATGATCCGCCTCGACAGTGGCCAACAGCCCGGGGCCTTCAGGGCCGACTGGGCGCCGGACCTGATGGGGCCCGGAACCCACTATGGTTATGCAGCTCAATGGTTTGCGCTTGCCGTGGCACTGACTATATTGACTGTAGCGGCGAGTTACCGAAAGACAGGAGCCAATAATGACAATGACAATGGCTGACAAGGGTACCCGACACCACGAGTCTGACCAACCGACCCCTGAACAGGTCCGCAGGGGGCGTCGTACTGCTTTTCTTCTGTTTGCCCTCGGCTTCGGCCCGATGATTGTTGCCACCATAATGTTCTACACCGGCTGGCTCAACCCGGCGGGACACACCAACAATGGCACCCTGGTTCAGCCGGTGGTTCCGGTTCAGGCACTGCACCTCCGGACCGAGGCCGGTGAACCGGTCGAAGCGCGATTCGGGCCTGACAAAGTCGACCCGCAGTGGCTGCTGATGGTGGTCGCCGGTGAGTGTGGCAGTGACTGCCAGGAACTGCTGTACCTGGCCCGGCAGGTCAACATTGCCCTGGGCAAGAATGCCAACCGGGTATCCCGGGCGGCGGCTCTGGGGTCTGTGCCGTCGGATCTCTCGGCAAAATGGTCACGGGAATACAGCCTGATGGAGCGGCTTGTACCTGCGGAAGGCTCGACTCCCGCCTGGCCTGCCGGGGTCAATCCCGCCAGGGAGCCCCGGATCCTGCTGGTGGACCCGTTCGGCAACGTGATGATGCATTACGGACCGGAGCACAGTGGCAAGGACATGCTTGAGGACCTCAAGCACCTTCTCAAACTGTCCCGGATTGGCTGAGCCCGGAGGTAGTCCCAGTGAACCCGTCTGTCCGTCCCGAGGTTTCGAGTTCCGGTATCCACCGAAACATGGCGCGCTGGGCAACTGTTGCTGCGTGCCTCGCGGTGGTGGTCATCATGCTGGGTGCCTGGACGCGGCTGGTACACGCCGGCCTCGGTTGTCCGGACTGGCCCGGCTGTTACGGCTTCCTTGGCGTGCCCCAGAGCGAATCCAGCATTGCCATTGCCAATGCCCGCTTCCCGGAAACTCCGGTGGATGTGGAAAAGGGCTGGCCGGAAATGATTCACCGTTACGGCGCCGGAACCCTGGGTCTGGTGGTCTTTGGCCTGGCGGCCTGTGCAGTCCGGCATCGCAGGACCGGCGTGCCGGTCAAGCTACCGCTGTTCATCGCCGGTTTTATCGTTCTCCAGGGCGCGTTCGGCATGTGGACGGTGACCCTTAAACTCTGGCCCCAGGTGGTCGCCCTGCACCTGTTGGGCGGCTTCACCACCCTGAGCCTGTTGACCCTGCTCAGCCTGCGCCTGTGGCGAAAGGCAAGAGCCTTGCCCAGACCTCCAGCCGCACCCGGCCTGGCAAGGTTCCGGCCCTGGCTCTATGGCGGGCTGCTGCTGGTGGTCCTGCAGATTGCCCTGGGCGCCTGGACGGCCGCGAACTATGCCGCCGTGGCCTGCACTGACCTGCCCACCTGCCAGGGCCAGTGGTGGCCGGATGGCATGGACTTCCGCCACGGTTTTGACGTCGCCCAGCACGTGGGCCCGAACTACCTCGGTGGCCAGCTCACAGCCGATGGCCGGGTAGCCATTCACGTGACCCACCGCCTGGGGGCCATGGTGGTGCTGGCGTACTTCACCGTGTTGCTGGCCCTGATGTGGCGGCGCAGCGCAGACAGCGGCCTGAATGGCCCGATGCAGCTGGTGGCGGGGGTTCTGGCCACACAGATCGCTCTGGGGCTGGCTAACGTGATACTCCACATCCCCCTGTCCATGGCGGTGGCCCATAACGCGATGGGCGCCGGATTGCTGCTGTCCGTGATTCACCTGGTCTGGCGCCATCACCTGCTGCTCCGGACCCGGACCGCAAGCACAACCCATACTACAGCGATAAAACGAGAGGTAACGGCATGAGCGAGCAAGTGAAGGCGCTGCCGGCCCGGAATACTGAGAGTGCTTCCGGCAAGACCATTTCCTGGCGGGATTACCTGGAGCTGACCAAGCCCCGGGTGGTCGCGCTGATGATCCTTACCTCCGTCATCGGCATGCTGCTGGCGGCCCCGGGTGTGCCCGGCTGGAGCGTGCTGCTGTTCGGCAACCTCGGCATCGCCCTGCTGGCCGGTGCTGCGGCCGTGGTCAACCACGTGGTGGACCAGAAGATTGACACCGTCATGGCCCGCACCCGTAAACGCCCGGTTGCCACCGGCAAGATTGCTCCGGTGGATGCCATCGTATTCGCAACCCTGCTGGCTTGCGTCGGTATGGCTATCCTGATGGTGATGGTCAATCAACTGACTGCCTGGCTGACCCTTGCCTCCCTGGTTGGTTATGCCGGGGTCTACACCCTGTTCCTCAAGCGAGCCACGCCCCAGAACATCACCATCGGTGGCCTCGCCGGCGCCATGCCGCCGCTGCTGGGCTGGACCGCCGTGACCGGCCAGGTGGAGGGGCATGCGCTGCTGCTGGTGCTGATCATCTTTGCCTGGACGCCACCGCATTTCTGGGCCCTCGCCATCCACCGCAAGGAAGAATACGCCAAGGCAGGTATCCCCATGCTGCCGGTTACCCACGGCAACAAGTACACGGAACTGCATATCCTGCTGTACACCCTGATGCTGCTGGCAGTCAGCCTGCTACCATTTGTCACAGGCATGTCCGGCGGCATCTACCTCATCGGCGCCCTGGCCCTGGGCCTGCGCTTCCTGCAATACGCTATCCGGCTGCTTAAGGGCGATGATCGCCGTGTCGCCCTGAATACCTTCAAGTACTCAATCGTTTATCTCATGGCCCTGTTTGTGGTATTGCTTGTAGACCATTTCGTATTCTTTTGAAGCCACCACTCTGGCCGAGTGGGTGGGGCGGGCTTTGCGAAACCGTGCGGAGCCATGGATGGCGGAGCCGAGCGTACATGGATGTATTTACAGCGTGTTTCGGAAAGCCCGCCCCACCCGCTTCTCCCAGGTTGACTTGGACCACGCATGAATAGCTCCAGCTCAATCCGTCGTACCCTTTTCGCTCTGCTGTTAATCGTTGTTCTGATCTTTGGGTTTGTGGTTGCCCGTCAGGCCTATCTGGTGGGTGGGGACCCGCTGCCTGCGCCGGAGCTCTCCGAATTCAATACCTACGTTTACGATCAGGCGAAACCACTGGCGGAGTTTACGCTGACCAACGAGAACGGTGAGACGGTAACGAGGGAAGACCTGAAAGGGCGCTGGACGTTCGCTTTTGTCGGTTACACCAACTGCCCGGACATCTGCCCGGCGGCCATGGCGAATCTGCGGCAGATGGATCAGAGGCTGCCCCCCGAGTTGCCACAGCCTGATTACCTGTTGATCAGTGCTGACCCGGAACATGACACGCCGCAGAAGCTGAAGAATTACACCGGGTTCTTCGGGGAACACTTCCACGGTTTGACCGGGGACCTGGAAACGACGCGAGCACTGGCCAGGAG
>JAXHVJ010000010.1:36946-50684 GCA_034189235.1 Pseudomonadota bacterium | reverse complement strand
CTCGCGGTCGTCATCCCCTGCCATCGCGTGGTGCGCAGCGACGGCAACCTGAGTGGTTACCGTTGGGGTGTGGAACGCAAGCGGACCCTGCTGGCCCGTGAAGCAGAATCGGGGATTGTCGTCTGAATCCCTGGAACTCGCCTCACGCGGGCTCTGTTGCTTTTGCCGCCAGGGTCCGCACCCGCTCGAAATCTTCTTCGGTAAAGACCCCGTTCACGCCGGAAATCGAGGCCAGTTTCATGCCATGCTTCAGTCCGAGCTTGTAGATTTCGCGGACCTTCTCCCACTCGATGTTCCGGCCCAGGGTGAAGTTCTCGAATCGCCCTTCCAGCGCCAGAACAATGGTCTCCGCCAGGCAGGCGTAGGCGATGCCTTTCGGCAGCCCGATGTCCTTCATCTTCGGGTTCCCCGGCAGCTGGATTTCCCCGGATTCGATCACCAGCACGTCCGGGCGTCTGGCCACGTCTTCCGCCGGAATATCCAGGGGCCGGGCAACATCGGTGATCACGCAACCGGGCTTCACTTTCATGATATCCAGAATACGTTTGCCGGCGCCCGAAGTGGCGGTCACAATCATGTCCATATCCGCCAGGTCCCGGTTTGTGGTGGCGGCCACGTGAACCACCGCGCCCGGGGTTTCCAGTTCGATACTTTCCTTGAGGGCGAGCAATTTCGCGGCCTCCGGGGCCACCAGATAGATTTCATCCACCGCCTTGGCCAGCAGGCGGGCACAGACCGAGCCAATGGCCCCGGTGGCGCCCACCACCATGGCCTTGCCGGCCATCTTGCCGCTTTCGCCAACATGGATACGGCCGATTTTCTTCGCCGCATCATGGGCGGCCCACAGGGCTCCTGAGGCACTGTAGCTGTTGCCGGTGGTGATCGGTAACGGCGCTCGCCTGGCCACGGTGATGCCCGCATCCCCCACCACCTTGGTGAAGGCGCCGAGCCCCATGATCTGGGCGCCCAGCTTCTTGGCCAGCTTCGCGGCCGCGAGCAACCGGCTGTAGGTGAATTCCGGACCATGGGCCATGATTTCCCGGGGGGTACCGCCCACGGTGATAAGCCATCCCTCTGCTTCATCGCCGGTGGGTGAGCGGACGCCGGAAACTTTCGAATAGATGAAGGGCGGCGTATAGGCAATCGCCTTCTCGACCAGATCCATCACTCCGGGCGGCGCTACACTGGCCACCCAGTCCAGTGGCGGTGTCTTGGTCAGGTACTGCTGGGACAACGGATGAATCACGAAGGCAAACCGGTTTACCCGCCGGTAGCCGTTCGGGTACAGGATCCGGGGCTCGATGCCCAGGCTCTGGATGACGTCCAGGAAATCATCCGCGCCCAGTTGTTCCGGCGTGCGTGACAGGGCGGCGCTGATCATCGCCTCCATCACATTCACGCCGATGGGCCGTCCTTCCAGCCACGGGCTGTAGTCCACCACCATGGCCACGCGCCGGGAACGCATCCAGTCCAGTACCGAGTCTGTAACTCTCGAGGTGATAACGGTTTTGCCGTCCAGGTCCTTCTCGGTGAAGGACTCCAGGTCACCGATCGCACTCACGATCACATGGGAGTCGCGGACCGCTCTATGGAGGGAACCGGCCACCAACTTCTCACCCAACCTGTACAACGGGCTCCGGTGCAACGCGTTGATGGCTTTGACCGCCATCGGCCGGAACATCAACGGCGCAGTGAGCCGGGTGTAGGTCTCCAGTTGGTCCAGGGAAGTAAGTACCCGGGGAACCCCGAAATCGAGGTAGGGATCCGCGAACTGCAGGTTCTCGGTATGTTCGGAGAGTGATTTGGCAATCCGGTAACTGGCCTGACCGTTCAGAAAGAGTACCCGGGCATTGTCGAAGAAATGGCCCAGCTCACTCTGCGTGTGGCGAACGGCCCACTCCTGCAGGATACCGCGCAAGCCGGCGCCGGTGGTGACCGGTTTGGCGGATACACAGGCTTCCAGCCTGGCGGTCTCCGGGTGTTCCAGTTGTTCCCGGCCTACCTGATAGTGGTCGTGAATCATGCTCAGGCCGATGGCGTCCGCCTGCGGGTATACCGACTCCAGAACGGCTTCGGCCTTTTCAAGGTCGCCATCCGTCCCGATGCGGATGATCCGGAATGCCTGCCCGAGGAATTCCGTTTCCACCTCGTAGTCGTATTCGGATGATCCCTGGCTTACGCTCACAACCGTTTTCATAGCGATCTTACACCCTTCCTGTAACTACTATTATTGCAGTCAACCTAATCCAGACTGATTCGGTATGTCTTAGCGTAGGTCAAATTTACGTCGTTCGTACAGAGTCTACAATTATCCTGAATAACCCAAACCGTCACCGGCATTGCCGGTAGGTAAAGGAGAACCCGATGAGTATTCAGAAAGAGTTGACCGCAACCATCGCGGACCTGATCCAGCCCGGCAAAGGCATTCTGGCCGCCGATGAGAGTACCCCCACCATCACCAAACGTTTCAAGGCGGTTGGGGTGGAATCCACGGAAGAAAAGCGTCGGGAATATCGGAGCATCATTTTCTCCACCCCCGAACTGGGAAAATACATCAGCGGCGTCATTCTCTACGAAGAAACCCTGGAACAGCTGAATCTTGAAGACGTGGCCATGCCCAAGCTGATTGCCAGCCAGGATATTGTTCCGGGCATCAAGGTGGACAAGGGCAAGGGGCCGCTGGTTAATGCGCCCGGAGACGAGATCACCTATGGCCTGGATGGCCTGGAATCCCGCCTGGAGGAGTACAAGAAGCTGGGCGCACGGTTCGCCAAATGGCGGGATGTGTTCCACATCTCCGATACCCTGCCCTCACGGCAGGCGATCAAGGCCAACGCTGAGGTGCTGGCCCGCTATGCGGCCGTGTGCCAGTCCATAGGCATGGTGCCGATTGTCGAGCCGGAAGTACTGATCAACGGCCGCCACAGCATCGAGCGGGCCGGCGAAGTCAGCGAAGCGGTACTCCGGGATGTGTTCAATGCGCTGTACCGGCATCATGTGGATCTGGAAACCATGGTGCTTAAGCCCAGCATGGTCACCCCGGGCAAGGAATCCGCCTCCGCCAGCCCGGAACAGGTGGCGGAACACACATTGATGATTTTCCGGCGCGCGGTACCCGCCGCAGTACCGGGAATCTTCTTCCTGTCAGGAGGCCAGGCGCCGGCAGAGGCTACCGCCAATCTGAATGCCATCAATAGTATGGGCTACCATCCCTGGGAGCTGAGTTTCTCTTACGGGCGTGCCCTGCAGGAGCCGGCCCTGCAAGCCTGGTCGGGTGATCTGGCCAATGCCGAAAAGGCCCGGGCCGCCCTGCACAAACGCGCCTGGCTCAATGGTCTGGCCCGCTCAGGTAACTATTCTCCGTCGATGGAGGTCGGGGACTGAAGGCTGGTCCCGGATATCCACGCATTTGCAGTTGCCATTGAAGGCCATGGTGTGGCCGCCGGGTGGAATGTGGGCAGGCACGTCCACGGGAGACGCGGCCTGCTCAAGGCAGGCGAGCATCGGGACCACTTCGCGGATCTTGCGGGCTTGCGGCCACAGGTACTCTGCCTCGGCAAAGCCCTGACGCAGGAAGTTCAGCCATTGTTTGATGCGACCGGTCACATACCTGTCTTCAAGCCGGGTCTGTAGCGCAGCTGCATATTCCCGAACCAGTGCCACCGCCTCCGGCCAGGTCATCGGCGTGAAGGTGTCACCGCGCTGGGAGGCCTTGATCTGCGCGGCCAGGTCCGGGCGGGCAATCAGGCCCCGGCCAATCATCACATCCTCGCAGCCAGACACCTTCCGGCATCGCCAGTAGTCCTCGACGGTCCATACCTCGCCGTTGGCAATCACGTGGGCTTTCACCGCCTCGCGCACCCGGGCAATTTCCTCCCAGTAGGCCGGCGGCTTGTAGCCGTCCACCTTGCTGCGGGCGTGAATCACGATCTCGGAGGCGCCGGCGGCTTCCAGGGCCTGACCGCAGGCCACGCCCATGGACCGGTCGTCATAGCCCAGGCGCATCTTGGCGGTCACCGGGATTTCCGCAGGCACTGCTTTGCGCACGGCGGCGGTGATTTCGTGCATCAGTTCCGGCTCACGCATCAGCACGCAACCACCCTTGTGCATGTTCACGGTCTTGGCCGGGCAGCCGAAGTTGATGTCCACCCGGGTGGCACCCAGCCCGGCCGCTTTCAGACCATGGAGGCCCATCTGTTCGGGGTCTGATCCCAGCAGCTGAACAGCCACGGGAGTGCCCGCCCCGGTCTCACAGGCGCGATGCAGTTCCGGTGCGTATTTATAGAAAATCCGGGCAGGAAGCATGCCGTGGGTCACACGAATGAATTCGGTCACGCACCGGTCAATTCCGCCGACTTTGGTCAGGATTTCGCGGATGGGTGCATCGACCAGCCCTTCCATCGGGGCAAGGATGATTCGCATGGAGGCTCCGGCAGCTGAGAAAAGAAAATCAGGTGGCGACTGATCAAAAATCAGGCGGAGCGGATTGTAAGGAATTTGGCGGGAAGTTGGTAGCCGGGCCTCCCGACAGAGGATGCCCGGCCGGTTACTGCCGGCTTACTTCTTAACGTCGAAACGGTCGTTGTTCATGACCTTGGTCCAGGCGGCAACGAAGTCCTTCACGAACTTCTCCTGGTTGTCGTCCTGGGCATACACCTCCGCGTAGGAGCGCAGGATGGAGTTGGAGCCGAACACGAGATCAACACGGGTCGCGGTGAACCTGGTATTGCCGCTCTTGCGATCCACGATGTTGTACGAGTTCTTGCCAGTGGGCTCCCAACGGTTTGCCATGTCGGTGAGGTTCACGAAGAAGTCGTTGGTCAACTGGCCAACACGGTCCGTGAATACACCGTGCCTGGTGCCACCGTGGTTGGTGCCGAGCACCCGCATACCACCGATCAGGACAGTCATTTCCGGCCCGGTCAGGCCCATCAGTTGGGCGCGATCCAGAAGCATTTCTTCCGGCTTGACCACGTAGTCCTTCTTCTGCCAGTTGCGGAAGCCATCAGCCAGCGGCTCCAGCGGCTCGAAGGATTCGGCATCAGTCATCTCGTCGGTGGCATCACCGCGACCCTTCAGGAAGGGCACGTGGACGTCATAACCGGCAGCTTTCGCCGCTTTTTCGATGCCCAGGTTACCACCGAGCACGATAACGTCTGCGATGCTGGCACCGGTGTCAGCAGAGATCTGCTCATAGACCTTCAGCACTTTCGCCAGCCGGCCGGGCTCGTTGCCTTCCCAGTCCTTCTGCGGAGCCAGGCGGATACGGGCACCATTGGCACCACCGCGCATGTCAGAGGCCCGGAAGGTACGGGCGCTATCCCAGGCGGTGCAGACCACCTCATTGAGGCTCAGGCCGGCTTGTTCGATCTTCTCCTTGACCGCCTCTTCGATGTAGTTGGTCTCGCCCTGGGGAATCGGGTCTTGCCAGATCAGATCTTCAGCCGGTACGTCCGGGCCGATATAACGGGACTTCGGGCCCATATCCCGGTGAGTCAGCTTGAACCAGGCGCGAGCGAAGCAGTCCTTGAAGTACTCGGGATCCGCCATGAACTTCTCGCAGATAGCCCGGTACTTCGGGTCCATCTTCATCGCCATGTCGGCATCGGTCATCATCGGCTTGCGGCGGGCCGAGGGATCGGTGGGATCCACCGGCATGTGTTCCTCCTTGATATCCACCGGCTCCCATTGGTTTGCACCCGCCGGGCTCTTCGTCAGCTGCCACTCGTAGCCGAACAGCAGATCAAAATACCCCATGTCGAACCGGGTCGGATTGGTGGTCCAGGCACCTTCAATACCCGAGGTAACTGCATTGGTGGCCTTGCCCTGCATGTTCGGGTTAATCCAGCCAAAGCCCTGGGTTTCCACGTCAGCGCCTTCCGGCTCAGGTCCAAGGGCATCAGCATCGCCGTTACCGTGGGCCTTACCGACGGTATGGCCACCTGCGGTGAGCGCAGCGGTTTCCTCATCGTTCATGGCCATACGGGCGAAGGTTTCACGCACCTGCCCGGCGGTCTTGATCGGATCGGGCTGTCCGTTCACACCTTCCGGGTTCACGTAGATCAGACCCATCTGTACCGCGGCGAGCGGGTTTTCCATGGTGTCGGGCTTGTTGACGTTCTCATAGCGGCTATCGGACGGCGCCAGCCACTCTTTTTCCGCTCCCCAGTAGATGTCTTTCTCCGGGTGCCAGATATCCTCGCGGCCAAAGGAGAAGCCGAAGGTCTTGAAGCCCATGGATTCGTAGGCGATGTTCCCAGCCAGGATAAAGAGATCGGCCCAGCTTACCTTGTTGCCGTACTTTTTCTTGACCGGCCACAACAGCCTGCGCGCCTTGTCCAGGTTGCCGTTATCGGGCCAGGAGTTGATCGGAGCAAAACGCTGGTTACCGGTACCACCGCCACCACGGCCATCGGCGATACGGTAGGTGCCCGCAGTGTGCCAGGCCATACGGATCATCAGGCCGCCATAGTGGCCCCAGTCCGCCGGCCACCAATCCTGGCTGTTGGTCATCAGCTCGTGCATGTCCTTTTCAAGCGCGTCGTAGTCGAGCTTTTTGACCTCTTCCCGATAGTCGAAATCCTCGCCCATCGGATTTGTCTTGCGGTCGTGCTGATGCAGAATGTCGAGATTCAGGGATTCCGGCCACCAGGCGGTGACATCCCCCTGCTCCTGAGTGTTGGACCCATGCATGACCGGGCATTTACCGCCTGCATTATTCTCAGTCATTGAACTCTCCTGGTTTTGCTGCATTGGCAAACAAACGTTTTTCGGGATGGAAGCATCACTCAAATATAGTTCATCTGCATTGTGTTGCCTGAATGTTTCTTCCCGCTTTCATAGCGGCTTTGTATAGCTTTTCCCGTTACGCTGTCGGCCCTATTGGGCGATGGCGTAGTTCCGGAAATAGTCCGTCAGAATAGCGAGAGCGCCTGGCCATGCTACGGAGGGAATACTCTTCCCGGATGACATGGGACAACTCCTGCATTAACGAGAACGATTTCACTTTAGCGCGGGGATGGAGAAAGGGATAATTAATAAAATAAACGTTTTTGAGAGATTTTATTAATAGCTTGTGAGGGGGGGGGAAGGTAGGGCGGGGTCTGAAGAACGCTTTCTTCTGACCGCAATTTAATGAAAAAGGGGTCAGATGAAGGCGTTCATCTGACCCCCATGTTCAAGGCTATTCCCTCAGTTAGCCAGCTCCAGCAACAGCCGGTTCAGCCGGCTCACATACGCGCCGGGATCTTTGAGCTGCTCGCCGCTGGCCAGGGTGGCCTGGTCGAACAGGACGGCGGAGAGTTCGTTGAAGCGCTCTTCGCCCTTCTCGGTTTCCAGGCGCTGGACCAATGGGTGGTCGACGTTGATTTCGAAGATGGGCTTGCTCTCCGGCACTTTCTGGCCGGCGGCTTCCATGATCTTCTTCATCTGGGCGCCCATGTCGAATTCACCGACCACCAGGCACGCCGGGGAATCGGTCAGGCGGTTGGTCACCCGTACTTCCTGAACCCGGTCGTCCAGCGCTTTCTTGATGCGCTCCACCAGGTCCTTGTGCTCCTCGGCGGCCTCTTCCTTGTGCTTCTTGTCCTCTTCGGTCTCGACCTCACCCAGGTCCAGGTCACCACGGGCGACGTCCTGGAACTGCTTGCCGTCGTACTCGCTGAGGTAACCCATCATCCACTCGTCGATGCGATCGGACAGGATCAGCACCTCGATCCCCTTCTTCCGGAACACTTCCAGGTGGGGACTGCTCTTGGCGGCGTCGAAGTTGTCACCGGTGATGTAGAAGATCTTCTTCTGACCGTCCTTCATCCGCTCGATGTACTCATCGAGAGAGACGTTCTGGGTAGCTTCACCGGTATGGGTGGAGGCAAAACGCAAAAGGCCGGCGATTTTCTCGCGGTTGTTGAAGTCCTCGGCCGGGCCTTCTTTCAGAACGGTACCAAACTCGTTCCAGAACGCCTGGTAGTCCTCCGGCTGTTTCTTGGCCAACCTGGACAGCATATCCAGTACCCGCTTGGTCAGGGCCGTGCGGATGCTGTCCACGGTGCTGTCGTTCTGCAGAATCTCCCGGGAGACGTTCAGGGACAGGTCGTTGGAGTCAATCACACCCTTGGTGAAGCGCAGGTATAGCGGCAGGAACTGTTCGGCGTCGTCCATGATGAACACGCGCTGAACATAAAGCTTCAGGCCACGGGGCGCCTCGCGGTTATACAGATCAAACGGTGCCCGTTTGGGGATATACAGCAGGCTGGTGTAATCCAGCTTGCCCTCGACCTTGTTGTGGGACCAGGTCAATGGATCCTCGAAGTCGTGGGCGATGTGCTTGTAGAACTCCTTGTATTCCTCGTCCTTGATCTCGGTGCGCGGCAGAGTCCACAGGGCGGTGGCGTCGTTGACGGTCTCGTCCTCGCCCTTCTTGTCCTCTTCCTCCGATTCGGACTTCATCACCACCGGGAAGGAAATGTGGTCGGAGTATTTCTTCACCAGGCTGCGCAGTTTCCAGCCGTCGGCAAACTCTTTGGCGTCGGATTTCAGGTGCAGGACAATCTGGGTGCCGCGCTGCTCGCGGTTCACCTGCTCAATGGAAAACTCTCCGTCCCCCCTGGACTCCCAATGCACTCCCTCTTCGGCTGGCGCACCGGCACGACGGGTGAACACGTCCACCTTGTCCGCCACGATAAACGCGGAGTAGAAACCGACACCAAACTGGCCGATCAGCTTGCTGTCCTTCTTTTCGTCACCGGACAGTTGCTTCAGGAACTCGGCGGTGCCGGACCTGGCGATGGTACCCAGATTGGAGATGACATCGTCCCGGCTCATGCCGATACCGTTATCGGTGAGGGTGACAGTGCCCGCGTCCTTGTCATAATCCAGGCGGATTTTCAGCTCGGAATCGCCCTCATACAGCTTATCGTCCTTCAGGGCGGCAAAGCGCAGTTTGTCCTCAGCATCCGAAGCATTGGAAATCAGCTCACGAAGGAAGATCTCTTTATTCGAATACAGGGAATGGATCATCAGATTAAGCAGCTGCTTGACTTCCGTCTGAAAACCCAACGTCTCTTTTTGCGTTTCAACCGTCATGGCGTAATTATCTCCTGCTGTCTTGGATCGGTGGAGCGGCACGGGCAGGAAGGCAGTTCCAAAACACGCTGTGAATACGTCCATGTACGCTCGGCTCCGCCATCCATGGCTCCGCACGGTTTTGGAACTGCCTTCCTGCCCGCGCCACCCAACTGTCGTGCTAAGTCTGCAGGGAAAAATGGGGCCACACCGGAGCATTTCAAGCCCCGGATCGGTCAGGTGGGCTCAGTCTTCGAGGAGAAAATGGGCCCGGGCGGTGGCAATGGGCCGGGAACGGGATTTCTGCCAGGCGGTGACCATCACATTGGCCACGCGGTTGCCCTGCCGGGTCAGGCGGCACTCGGCGAAGGTTTCCCGGTTCAGGCCGGCACGCAGGTAATCCAGAGAAAAATCGACGATACGGGGCATGCGCAGGGATTCACGGGACATGATCAGGTAAATGTTGGCCGACGTCTCCATGAAGCCACCAATCACGCCGCCGTGGATCGCAGGCAGGATCGGGTTGCCCAGGTTCGATTCCTTTTTCGGCAATCGGAAAATCAGGTCATCTCCGAAGCGCTCGCACTGCAGCCCGATCCAGGTGGCGTAGGGAATGCTTTCAAGCATGCGGGAGAAGTCCCCGGTTTCCTGGGTGTAACGGAGAATTTCCGGATCGGTCATTTGACACCTCCGGCGATCAGGTCACGGTAATGTTTGGGGCTGGCCTCTTTGCCGATGCGCATGAAGGTGGCCACGCAGTTGGCAATGGTTTCGTCGCCCTCCTGGTACGCCTCACAGCGAGTGAAGATGATGTTGGGGGTAATCCGGTAGGTTTCCGCACGGGCGTAGACCGGTTTGTGGGGATGCGCCGGGCGCATGTAGTCCACCCGCAGGTCAAGGGTCGGGCACAGCTCGAAATCCTCCAGGGCGCAAAGAATGACGCAACCGGAGGTAGTGTCCATCAGGGTGGTGATCGCACCACCATGGATCACCCCGGTATCCGGGTTACCAATGATCCGGTCACTGTACGGCAGGCACAGGGTCAGCGTGCCATCACCGGCGTCGGTTACTGACAGGCCCAGCTCGCGAGCCTGGTTCAGGGTTTCAATAAACCGGGTCAACTGGTCTATTCGGGTTTGATTATCCATTCAGCATAATCCTGTTGAGTTGATCAGTTGGTCTTGGTCTTTGGTTCGGCCTTGCCAACCCAGCAGATGAATAAACAGAGCAACGAGACGGGCTCGAGCAGATTATACAGGGAAGGCCTTAAGTCAGGATGTAAGGAGCTTCTGATTAACAGCCGGGAAAGGAATCATTCGCCTATAATACGTCAAGACAGGGCGTCTCTCCATAAAACGGACGTTTTCAGGCCCACCCAACCGTGTAATCATGTAGAGAACCGATATCCGCCAGGCACTCAGGAGGAGGTAACCGTGCGTGTTTCTATATCCCGATTCGGGCTGGTGTTTCTTGCCCTTGCATTCATGGCGGGGTGCTCTGTTAACCCTGTCACTGGCGAGAAACAGCTGTCGCTGATCTCCGAGAGCCAGGAGCTGGCCATAGGTGCCGAACAGTATGTGCCAACCCAGCAGACGCAGGGTGGCCGGTTCTACATCGATCCCGAACTGAATCTCTACGTCCGTGACGTCGGCCGGAAGCTGGCTCAGGTAAGCGACCGCCCCGACCTGCCCTATGAATTCGTAGTGTTGAACAACAGTGTGCCCAATGCCTGGGCCCTGCCCGGCGGCAAGATCGCCGTCAACCGGGGCCTGCTGACCAAGCTGGACGACGAAGCCCAACTGGCGTCAGTACTCGGCCACGAGGTTGTGCACGCCGCCGCACGCCACAGCGTGCAACGCATTCAGCAGGCCCAACTGATCAGCCTTGGTGTGGCCGGCCTCGGGTTTGCTGTATCCGATAACGAGTGGGCCGGCCTGGTCATGGGTGGTGCAGCCCTCGGTGCACAGCTCGCCCTGGCGCAGTATAGCCAGGCGGACGAGCTGGAGTCGGACCACTACGGTATCAATTACATGAAAAAGGCCGGCTACGACCCCCAGGCAGCGGTGGAGCTGCAGGAGCTGTTCCTGGAACTGAGTGAAGGCCGTGACCAGGGCTTTATCCAGGGCCTGTTCGCCACGCATCCGCCTTCAGCCAGGCGTGTGGCGGAAAACCGGGAACTGGTCAGCAAAATCGGTGCCGGCGGGTATCGGGGTGCGGATGTCTACCAGCGCAAGCTGGCCAGGCTGAGAGAGCTGCAGCCGGCCTATGACGCCCACGATGAGGCCCTGGAACTGGCTTCGAACAACGAATATGATGCCGCCCTCGGCAAGATCAACGAGGCCATCCGCATCCTGCCCCGGGAAGCCATGTTCTATTCCCTGAGAGGCAGAATTTACCAGCAACAGAAGAAACCGGCGCAGGCCGAAGCCGATTTCGACAAGGCTGTCTCCCTGTACCCGGAAATGTTCGAGTATCAGCTTCGCAACGGCCTGAATGCCCTCGCCCTGAACAAGGTCGAGAAGGCCAGGAATCACCTGACCAGAGCCAACGAGGTGGTACCCACATCCATCGGCTACCTGCGCATGGGTGATGTCGCCGTGAAGCAGAACCGCCGTGATGAAGCCGTGGCTTATTACAGCCAGGCTGCCAAGACCGGAGGCGATGTGGGCGAGGAAGCCCAGCGCAAGCTGGCCGCAATCACCCGGTAGCCACCGTCTCCCCGCCTCCGGCGAAGCCGGGAACCGCGAAAGCGGCCCGGTTTTTTTGTTGTCCAACCTCCAGTGGCTCCAGCGACCGCAAATCTTCGTCACTGCCTGCATTGACTTGTAGAGTATTAACTCTAAAAATCACCGGTATCAACAACAGACTATGGACGACGGCCATGTTGCTCAAACGTATCCAGCCGATGATGTTCCAGGCGCGCCGACTCTACGTGGACATAATGTTCCAGGTGATGGGGCGGGCCTTGCAGGCAGTCAGTGAAGTGGACGAAACCGTGCAGGATGAAGCCCGGGTACTTCCGGAAGGGCTGCTGTTCGAAATGATGGTCATGCCCGAGGGCCCCCGTCTGATCGTGGAGCACACCGGAGATGGCCATTTTCACTACCACGGCCAGTCCGCCCCGCGGCCGGTGGACCTGTCGATCCAGTTCAAACACATCGCCCATGCTTTCCTGGTGCTGTCCTTCCAGGAAAAGACCGCGGAGGCGTTTGCCAATGACCGGATGCTGCTGGATGGTGACGTCAGCTATGCGGTACGTATGACCCGTGTGCTGAACAGGCTGGAGGCCTTTATCCTGCCCAAACTTGTTGCCGAGCGGGCGGTGAAGGAGTACCCCGACAACCTGCATTTACCGGAAAAGCTGATCAGTGCCGCCCGGATCTACCTGAAGGTTGCCACCAATTTTGTCGAGACAGTGAGACCCTGAATGAGCCCAAAATATTACGAGTTTTTCTGCCCGGTCAAAGTCATTGCCGGCAAGGCTGCCCTTGAGCATATTCCTTATGAACTGACCGGCCTGGCGGCCAAACGGCCCATGATTGTCACCGACAAGGGCGTGCGCGCCGCAGGCCTGCTCGACCCGGTGATTGCCGCCTGTGAGGAGAGCGGGCTGGAGATCGTCAGCATCTATGACGACGTGCCCCCGGACTCCTCCACGTCAGTGGTGCGCGACATCGCCGGCGTGTACCGGCAGGAGAAATGCGATGCCATCATCGCAGTAGGCGGCGGTTCCGCCATCGATACCGGCAAGGCCGTGAACATCCTGGTGTCCGAAGGCGGTGACGACATTGCCAAATACAGCGGTGCCGGCATTCTCAAACACCCGCTCAAGCCGTTCTTTGTGGTACCGACTACCGCCGGCACCGGCTCCGAGGTCACTGCCGTGGCGGTGATTACCGACGAGAAAAAGGGTGTGAAGCTGCCGTTCACCTCCTCCTTCCTGCTGCCGAATGCCGCCATCATCGACCCGCGGATGACCCTGACACTGCCGCCTCACATCACCGCGGCAACCGCCATGGATGCGATGACCCACGCTACCGAGGCGTTCACCTGCATGGCGAAGAACCCGCTAAGCGACGCCTATGCCACGGCGGCCATCAGGAAAATCAGTCAGTCGCTGCTGAATGTGATGGATAACCCGAAGGATGCCGAAGGGCGACTGGAGCTGGCCCAGGCATCGACAATGGCCGGCATTGCCTTCTCCAACTCCATGGTCGGGCTGGTGCACTCCCTGGGCCACGCCACCGGGGCGATCTGCCATCTGCCCCATGGCCTTTGTATGAGCCTCTACCTGCCCTACGTATTGGATTACAACCTGGAATCAATCCGGGAGCCGTTGGGTGAATTGCTGTTGTATCTTGAGGGGCCGGAAGTGTACTCGGCGACACCGGCCGCCCGACGTGCCGAAGCCACCATTTCTGCCATCCGCAAGCTGCGGGACCAGCTCTACAAGCGCTGTCAGCTGCCCCGGACCCTGAAGGAAACCGGCAAGGTGCTGGAAAGCCAGTTGGACCATATTGCCGAGATGGCTCTGGACGATGGTTCGATCATGTTCAACCCGAAGGAAGTCACTCTGGAGGATGCGCGGGCAGTATTGCGCCGGGCCTGGGCTTGAGCCACGGGCCTTCGGGCCCGTTTGATCCAGGGCAAAAGAAAGAACTGAAATAATTGAAGT
>JAXHVJ010000010.1:0-36846 GCA_034189235.1 Pseudomonadota bacterium | reverse complement strand
ACAGTAACAATTGCACGGCAGGCTGGCAGGGAGGTAGCCAGATTACCCTGAAAAACGTTCACGACGCCATCAGAGTCCGAAAATGAATGACCGAAAACCCTCCTTCCTGTCCCTGTCCTTTCTGTGTCTTCTGTCCGCAGCCCTCCTTTTCCCCACAAAAGCCAGCGCAGCCTCCGAAAAACAGACAGTACGTTTCAACGTTTCACCAAACGGTTATCCGCCCTACCTCATCGTTGAGAACCAGACGCCTTCGGGCATCATGTGGGATGTGATGTCCATGATTTCGGATCGACTTGGCTATCAACTGATCGCCGAGAAGGTGCCCCGTAAACGGGTAGATCAGATGCTGCTTGAGGGCTATATCGATGCCACCCCGCGGGCCAGGGAGTGGACGGATGAGCCGGGAAAATTCCTGTTCACCGATCCGGTGGTGGCCATCGAGGAAGTGTTCTTCATTCCGAAGGATTCGGAACTGACTTACCGGTCTCCGGAGGACCTGTTTTCAAAGACTGTCGTGACCCATCTGGGCTACATCTACCCAACCCTGGAGTCCTACTTCGAGTCCGGCAAGATCCGGCGTTTCGACGTAGCCAGGGACCGTGATATGTTCCTGTATGTGCTGCACGGAGACCGGTTCGACGCCGCCATCGCAGACCGGCTGGTGGGCAAATGGTTCCTGAGAAACGAAGGTCTGGGGGACCGTTTCCGTACGTCCGCGAAAAGCATCAGCACCTTCGAGTTCAGGATCATGCTGCGCAAGGACTGGCAGGACTTCGCCAAAGCATTCAATCGCGAACTGGCCAGAATTCGCGAGAATGGCGAGCTGGACGCCATCCTTGCGAATTACCGCTGATCCGGCTCACTCAAGCCGCCGCAACAGCAGCATGGGCGAAACGCTCAGCACCGGGCGCAACTGCCAGCGTCCGAACACGGAAAGCACGACGGCACTGACCAGAGGGATCGGGATGATGACCTGCCAGTGCCAGCTGAAGCTGCCTTCGAACATTCGCAACTGCAAGGCATAAACCGCTGCCTCGGCGGCAACCACACCCAACAGGCCGGCAAAGCCCCCCAATACCGCAAACTCCAGCATGGTGCTGCGCACCAACAGCGACTGGCGCCCGCCCAGGGTCCGGAGCAGCGCACCTTCCCGCTGACGGTCCCGAAGTGTGGCACTGACCACGGCGGCCATTACCAGCAGCGCAGCAGCCAGGATCAGGGCCAGAATCGCCTCTATGGCCCGGGTCACCTGTTGCACGATCTCCTGTATCCGGCTGATGATATGGTCGATCTCCAGCACCGATACGGTCGGGAACTGGCGTGAGAAGGCGTTAAGCGCTGTCTTCTTTTCCGGCGGGAGATAGAAACTGGTGATCCAGGTGGCGGGCAGTCCTTCCAGGCCACCGCCCGGGGGGAAGGCCATGTAGAAGTTGGGTTTCATGCTGTCCCACTGGACGGTACGAATGCTCGTAACGGCCTCGGTCACCGTCTGTGAGCCGATGGTAAAGGTCAACTTGTCACCAGGTTGCAGACCCAGTTGCCCGGCCAGTTCTGCTTCCACCGAAACGCCTTCCTGGTCACCAGCGGCAAACCACTTGCCTTCGATGATCTCATTGTCTTCCGGCAGAGACTCCATCCAGGTCAGGTTCAGCTCCCGGTTCAGGGCGCTAATGCGCTCGTCCTTGCCGACGGCCTCCTGCACGGGTTGGCCGTTCAGCTCGGTAAGCCGTCCACGAACCATGGGATACAGTTCTTCCAGTGGCAGCCCTTGTTCTTCCCAGAATCCGGCCACTTCATCCACGGTATCCGGCGCGATGTTGATCAGGAAATGGTTGGGCGCGTCATCCGGCAACTGTGCCTGCCAGTCATCCAGCAGCGAGGTGCGGACCAGCACCAGGGTGGCTGCCAGCATGAGCGTCATGGCAAAGACGGCAATCTGGGAAAGGCTGGCGTTGCGGTGCCGGTACAGGCCGATCAGAGCGAGGCGCCAGGCGTTGCTGCCGCCGCTAAGCCGGCGCAATACCATCACCATCCCCCATCCGAGCAGCCCCAGGGCCGCAAGCAGCAGCACCAGGCCACCGAGCAGTGACACCACCAGGGCCAGTTCACCGGCATAGAGCCAGACCAGGCCGAAAATAGCGACAACTGCCACCAGCATATCCGGCCAGGCCTCGCGGCCACTCTCTCCGGGCTGGCTGCGCAGCACCCTCATGGCCGGAACATTGCGCAGGCGCCGGATCGGCGGATAGGCGAAGGCAAACAGGGACACCAGTGCGGTCAGAAGCGCGGGGGCAAGCGCAGCCGGATCCAGGTAGATATCCACCGGGCGCTCCAGCACATCACTGAGCATGGACGCCAGTAACCAGAACAGCGGGATGGCCACCAGCAGGCCTCCGACGATGCCAGTGATGCCCCACAGGAGCAATCTTCCGAGGTACAGTCGCCCGATGCCGGCGCCATTGAGCCCCAGGGTTTTCAGCAGCGCCACTGTGTCCCGCTGGGACAACGCATACTGCCGGCTGGCCACAGCGACTGCTACGGCGGCCAACAACACCGCCAGACTGCCACCGAGCAGGAGGAAACGCTCGGCCCTCTGAAGGGAGCGGGAGAAGGTCTCACCGTCCCGCGCACTCTTCCATTCATGGCTGGGTTCCAGCCTGGGTTGCAGCCACTCGTAATAACCCTCCAGAACGGCTTCCTCACCTGCAAACAGATAAACGTAGTCCACCCGACTGCCTTCCTGCACCACGCCCGTGGATGGCACATCGTCCGTGTGCATCATCACCCTCGGGGCCAGCGCGGACAGGCGGAAACCGCCGTCCGGCTCCCGGACCAGCAGCCCGGACACTGTCAATTGGCGTTTCCCGACCTCCAGCGAATCGCCAATGTCCAGCTCCAACAGCCTCAGCAGCCGGGGATTAATCCAGACCTCTCCGGGTTGCGGACCGGCCTGGACCAATTTCCGGGGGCTGTCCGGGCCGGACTGGATTTCAACCTCGCCCCGTAGCGGGTATTCATTGCTGACGGCCTTGACCGATACCAGCTGAAAGCGCCCACCCCCGAACACCATGGTGGAGAACTCCACCATCAGACCGGTCTCAAGGCCCCGGGCGTCTGCTTCCTGCAACCACGAATCCGGGATCGGCCGGCCATTTTCGGCTTCGAGTTGACGATCCGCCGCCAGGAAAGAACTGGCAGAGATAACCAGGGTCCGTTGCAGCTGGCTGGCAAACAGCGCAATGGTGGCTACAGTCGCGACCGCAATTACCAGAGCCGCGAGAACGACCCGTACATCCCGTTCGCGCCAGTCCCGGCGTACAGACATGAGCTTCTGTCCGACCACCATCAGGATACCGGCTCCCCGAGCTCATTGGGCTCGGTCAGTTTTCCTGCCTCGATGTGGAACTGCCTTGAACACCGCGCCGCCAGGTGTTCGTCATGGGTAACCATCACCAGGGTGGTGCCCTGCTCCCGGTTGAGCGCCATCAGCAGGTCCGAGACCGCCTTGCCGGTGCGGTTATCCAGGTTGCCGGTGGGCTCGTCGGCAAACAGCACCACGGGCTCAGAGGCAAAGGCGCGGGCGATCGCCACCCGTTGCTGCTCACCGCCGGACAACTGCCGCGGCGTGTGAGTCAGACGTTCACCAAGGCCGACCCGCTCCAGCAGTTCCCGGGCGCGCTTCTCCGGATTCTCGAGGCCTGCCAGCTCAAGCGGCAGCATGACGTTTTCCAGAGCAGTCAGCGCCGGCAGCAGCTGGAAAGACTGGAACACGAAGCCGACCCGGCTGGCCCGCAATTGCGCTCGCTCGTCTTCACTCAGCTCGCTGATAATGGCGCCGTCGAGTTCCACCGAACCCTCGGTTGGTATATCCAGCCCCGCGAGCAGGCCCAGCAGGGTGGTCTTTCCGGAACCGGACCGGCCGACGATGGCTACTGATTCTCCACGATTGATTTCCAGGTTGACCCCCTGCAAGATCGTCAACGTATCGGTTTCCAGGCGCACCCGATGAGTCAGGTCTTGCGCTCGCAACATCGGTGGCTGGCTCTCAGGTGTCGAATTGGTCATCTGGTTCACGGGTACTCCCGGGTCAATGGTTTAAAACGTCTCATCAAGGTAAACGAATTGTCTATGGATACGCTATTGCTGCACGCCAGATCAATCCTTCTGGTGCTGTTCACTACCCTGGCCGCGCCGGCACTGGCCAGCCAGAACACCATCCTGATCATGGGTGACAGCCTGAGTGCTGCCTATGGCGTGCCCTCCGAAACCGCCTGGGTCCAGCTGCTGCACCAGCGCCTGGAGGAGAATGGCCTGAGCCACTGGCAGGTGGTCAATGCCAGTATCAGCGGCGAAACCACCGATGGCGGCGCGAGACGACTCCCCGAGCTGATCGAGAAGCACGACCCCGAAGTCGTGATCATCGAGTTGGGTGGCAATGACGGACTACGGGGATTTCCGCCCGAGGTGATCGAATCCAACCTGGCGTCCATGATCAGAGATACCCGGCAGTCCGGCGCGAAAGCATTGCTGGTAGGCATGCAGATCCCGCCCAATTACGGGCCCCGTTATACGCAGATGTTTGCGCAGCTCTATCCGACTCTCTCGGACCGGTACAACACCGGACTGGTTCCCTTCTTCCTGGACGGCATCTACAACCATGACAACCTGATGCAGGAAGACGGCATTCACCCGACCGAACAGGCGCAACCGATGCTTCTGGACAAGGTCTGGCCGGTGCTCGAACCCATGCTGGAGGAGGCTCGTGCGGCGGCCGCTACCGGTTCATGACAGCTGGCCGAGGAAGTCCAGGGCACGTCGTTCCGACCAGTAGAAGCCATCCCGGGAATGCTCAACAAAGCCAACATGACCGCCCCAGCGTGGCGCTTCCAGACGGACATGGCCGCCCAACAGCTTTCGTGACTCCGGGAAGCATTTTGTGGACAGGAACGGGTCATCCCTGGCATTGATCATCAAGGCAGGTACCCGGATATCCCGAAGGCGCGGCAAGGCCGAACACCGGGCCCAATAGTCCTCGGCATCCCGGAACCCATGCAGCGGCGCGGTGTAACGATCATCGAACTCCCTGAAATTCCGGATCGATTCAAACCCTTCTGCATCAATAAGATCCGGAAATTTTCTCGATTTCTCCTGAATTTTTACGTGCAGATCCTTCAAAAATCGCTGCATGTAGATCCGACGGCCGGGAAGTGCGAGCACCTCCGCGCTGCCGGCCAGGTCGCACGGCACGGAATAGGTCACGGCGCCACAGATTCGGCTGTCCACCATCTCACCCTGCTGCCCCAGGTACAGCAGTGTCAGGTTGCCGCCCATACTGAAACCCGACAGGAACAGGGATTGGTAATCTCCGGCAAGGGCGCGATTGACCACCTGGGCCAGATCCTCGGTGGCGCCACTGTGGTAGAAACGGGGCTGAAGGTTCATCACACCACCACAGGATCGATAGTTCCAGGCCAGCACGTCCCAACCCCCGGCCAGCAGGGCCCGGGCCAGGCCAAGTACGTAGGGTCTGCGGCTGTGCCCTTCCAGGCCATGGGAAATGATCGCCAGGCGATCACTGCCCTGGCGGTACCAGTCCAGCTGCAGCTCGTCTTCATCCAGGGTAGGCAATACCTCCCGGACCGGCTCCTGCATCGGCACCGTCCGGAACAGGCTTGGCCACACCGATTGCAGGTGGCCATTCCTCAGCCACACCGGCGGTCGGTACCGTAACACATTGCTTCCGTACAATTTTTAACCTTTCATTTCAGGGGGTTGACGACTCAAATCAAAGCGCTTACTATGCGCGCCACTTCGACATTGTTCCCCGATAGCTCAGTTGGTAGAGCAACGGACTGTTAATCCGTTTGTCGCTGGTTCGAGCCCAGCTCGGGGAGCCACTCATTCCGAAAGGCCGCTGATTTCCGATCAGCGGCCTTTTTCTTGTTCAATACTAAAACACCTTTGCGCGCTGCATAAACTCCGCCAGCACACGGAACAGGGTAAAGCCATCCTCTGCCCCGATCAGCTCGCGGATCGAGTGCATGCCGAACTGGGGCACTCCGATATCCAGGGTGGTCACGCCCAGGTTTCCGGCGGTCAGCGGCCCGATGGTACTGCCACAGCCCATATCGCTGCGCACCACGAAGGTCTGGTGCGGCAGGCCCAGCTCATCACTGATATGGCGGTACAGGGCCGCGGACCGGCTGTTGGTCGCATAGCGCTGGTTGTGGTTGACCTTGATCACCGGCCCCTGGTTCAGGATCGGCCCGTGGTTCTCGTCGTGTTTGTCCGGGTAGTTCGGATGCACCCCGTGGGCATTGTCGGCGGAGATCATCATGGAATGGGCAATGGCCCGGGCTTTGCCAGCACCGCACCAGCGGTCCAGAACCGCAGTCAGAAATGGCCCCTGAGCGCCCTCGGCAGACATGCTGCCGACTTCCTCGTGATCGTTGCAGACCAGCAACGCAGCCTCGTCACCGGAGGTGTGGATCAGTGACTGCAGACCAATGTAGCAACTCAGCAGGTTGTCCATCCGTGCGGAGGCAACAAACTCATTCCGAAGCCCCACGAATTCCGCGTGTTGAGCGTCATAAAAGCTCAGCTCATAACCCAGGATCTTGCGAGCCTTGGTACCACTTTCCGCAGCGACCTGCTGGCTCAGCAGATCCGCGAAACTGGTGGTGTCGTCCTCCGGAACCTGCATGAGCACCGGCGGAAGATCGGTCTGGGCATTGATTGAGCGATTGCTGTTGGCTTCCCGGTCGAGGTGGATCGCCAGGCTCGGAATAAACGCAACCGGCTTGCGGAAATCCACCAGGACATCCTGCACCTCGCCCGCTTCGTCCAACAGGGTGACGCGACCGGCCAGGGACAGATCCCGGTCAAACCACGGATTCAGCAGCACACCACCGTAGACCTCGACGCCAAGCTGGAAATACCCCTTGCGGCGCAGTTCCGGGTTGGGTTTGACCTTCAGGCAGGGGCTGTCCGTGTGAGCACCAACCATGCGGATACCATTGGTGGAAACATCTTTACGGCCGTTTCGGAAGGCCACAATGGAGGAGCCGTTGCGAATGACGTAATATCCCTGGTTACCGTCCAGTGACCAGTCATCACGCTCGTCCAGCTGCTCGAATCCGGCGGCATCCAGTCGGCTTTTCATGGTCGACACCGCATGCCACGGAGTCGGTGAGCTGTTCAGAAATTCAATCAAATCTTTGTTAAATTCAACGTGTTCCATGATGTTCCTGATTGATTGATAATTGCATTGTAACAGTATGGCATGAAGCGATAACAGCTCCTACAGGCCATAGTGACATTCCTTATATCCACTTATACGGCGGAACGGAGACTACCTTGTCCCTACCCAGATTTCTCGATATCGAATACTGCCAGAGCGACGATGTTCTGTTCCCGACGGCCATTGCGTGGTCTCTGGCCGATGGACAGATGAAAGCCGTGGTCATTGCCCCGGATGAAAGCTGGCTGCCTGACGACGGCGATCCGGGAGACACCGATATCCGCTACCTGATGGAACAGGGAGTGCCACTGATCGAGCTGGTCCGGGAACTGCACGAGGACTTGCCCGACCAGAGCGTGTACGTCGACGGTCTGGATCCGGACGAGATCCTGATCGACCTGATTTTCAGTGCCGTGGGCCACGAACCACCTTTCGAGATTGCCCCGATCAGTGATCTGATCACCGGCCTCGATGTTGAAAGCCTGGAGGATCGACGCCATCAACTGCTGATCGAGGAGGGGCTCGAGCCGCTGCTGCCGGAGAACGGGGTGTACGCGTTGTTGCTGCTGGCTCGGGAAGAGGGGTACCTGGACACTGGTACCCCTTAACAAACGTGCCGGATGTGCCAGCAACGGTGAATCCTCGGGTTGCGCTGGAAGTCCTTGTCCAGGGTGCTGCGGGATACCTCCTCTACCGCAAACTCCTGCTCCAGGGCCTCATTCAGCCGGAACCGGCGGAAGTTGCTGGAGAAGATCAGCAAACCGTCTGATGTCAGCCGCGCCATTGCCTGGCGGATCAGTGTGGCGTGATCCCGCTGGATATCAAGCACCCGGGCCATGCGGGCGGAATTGGAGAAGGTCGGCGGGTCCATGAAGATCAGGTCAAAACGCTGGTCCGGTGTCGGCTTTGCCGCCAGCCAGGCCAGGCAGTCGGCCTGTTCGACCACATGTTTTCCCGGATCCGCATCGTTGAGCGCCAGGTTTTCCCGGGCCCAGTTCACGTAGGTCTTTGACATATCCAGGCTCAGGGAACGGCTGGCACCACCCACTGCCGCATGCACCGAAGCCGCGCCGGTATAACAGAACAGGTTGAGGAAACGCTGGCCCCGGGCATGCTGCTGGATCCATTGCCGCACTGGCCGATGATCAAGAAACAACCCCGTATCCAGGTAATCCTTCAGGTTCACCTTCAACAGGCAGCCATACTCGTGCACAGTAAAGAACTCGCCACTGGCCGCCTGCTTCTCATACTGCCGGGTGCCGGCCTGGCGCTGGCGCTGTTTGCACACCAGATCCGGGCGCTCGATCCCCAGCACTTCGGGAATCACTGCCAGAGCTTCAGCCAGCCGTTCCCGGGCTGCACGCTCATCGACAGACTTGGGTGCGGCATATTCCTGCACATGCACCCGTCCCTCGTAAATGTCGATGGCCAGGGCATATTCGGGCATATCCGCATCGTACAGCCGGTAACAACCAATGCCCTGTTTCCGGGCCCATTGGCCGATGGTTTTCATGTTCTTTTTCAGGCGGTTACTCAGCATGGCCGCCCGCTCTTCGTTGGCGATACGGGGGCGGATTTCCCCGGGCACATCCGGTTCCCGCGGAGTCATGGCATTCTCCTCGGCCACCTCGAACAGCAACAGCTGGGCGGGCAGTTTGCCGTTAAACAGCTTGTACTGTTTGAAACTGCGCAGACCGATGGATTTGCCAAACTCCGGCACGCCGGTGAACACTCCCAGGCGCCACCCCGGCACAGCCTCTTTCACCACATCACCGAGAGTCTGGTAAAGGCCCGCCAGTTCCTTGCGCTCACTCAGGCGTTCGCCATAAGGCGGGTTGGTCAGCACCAGACCACGCTCCGCCCACTGCCCCTCCAGGCTGAATTCCTGAACCGGCCGGGCCTCCACGTGCACCACACCCTCCAGGCCGGCACGCTGAATGTTCTTCCAGGCCGTGGCGATAACCCGGGAATCCTGGTCAAACCCGGCAAACCTGGGAATCCTTCCCTGCTTGCCTTCATGGGCCCGGCGTTCCGCTTCCTGCCGAAGCCCGAGCCAGACCTCAGGCTCATGACCCGGCCACTTCTCGAAACCGAACCGTTCCTGCCGGCGTCCGGGAGCGATATCCAGGGCCATCATCGCAGCTTCAATCAGCAGTGTCCCGGAGCCACACATGGGGTCTACAAAATCACCGCCCTGTTCGGCAATCTCCGGCCAGCCGGAGCGCATCAGCAACGCTGCCGCCAGGTTCTCCTTCAGCGGCGCAATACCCTTGTCGGTCCGGTAACCGCGCATGTGCAGGCTGTGGCCGCTGAGATCCACACCGATGGAAAGACGGTTGCGATTGAGGCGGGCGGAAATCGTCACATCCGGGTTCCTGGCATCCACTGCGGGCCGCGCCGCACCCCTGGCGCGGAAGCCATCGACAATGCCGTCCTTGACCCGCTGGGCGCCGAACTGGGTATTGCGGATCGCCTGGTTCTGGCCGAGGAAGGTTACCCGGAAGCTGCCTTTTGCAGGAATGTGCTGCGTCCAGTCCACACCCAGTACGCCTTCGTACATGGCGTCCCCGTTACTCGCGTCCGCCTCGGCGATGTGGAGGATTACGCGATTGGCCAGGCGCGACCACAGGCAGGCCCGGTATCCCGCTTCCAGCTCGCCTTCAACCCACACTCCGGCCGGTGCATTACGGACCGTCTTCAGGCCGAACGTCCGAAGCTCATCTCCCAGCAGGTACTCAACACCTTTCGGGCAGGTTACGAAAAAGACACATTTAGACAAAGCGAGCTCCTGGGCAAAAAATTATCCGGGTAAGTTTCCGTTTTTCGCAGTAATTCCAATTTTACTGCGTCATTTTTAGTTCATAAAAATATAAGGAATTGGTCACATAGATGAAATAATTAGTGTACATGCGCTTAAGGTTCGTTCTACCTTGTAGGTGACGCGTCGTTCCGGAGGTCTGAAAGCCTCCGTTAACAGGATCCTGACTGCTCTGGTCAAAGCTGGCAATAGGGGGTTGTCCCGGAGGGAAACCCGGATCGCCACGATCACTGCAGATGTGTACACGCTTGTTCTGTTAATCCATTAGTGAGGAACGGCATGAAAAGACAGAAAAGAGACATGTACGCTCGTGCATATAAAAGGGGTTATCTCGCCGGAGTGTCCGGAAAGCCGAAAGACAGCTGCCCGATCGAACAACCGGAAGTGCGACAGGAATGGCTGAACGGGTGGCGCGAAGGTCGCACAGATAACTGGGAGGGCCTGACCGGCGTCTCCGGTATTCACAAACTTGCCAATGTCACATCAGCGTGACGGACATTCACCAACAACCCCGAATCTTGATCTGATCTTTTTTTACACAATTTCACGCAGTACCAAGAGTACCAAGAGTAACCCGAACGGGGCCTCCCGCCCCGTACCATGCGAAGAAGCGCAACGGGGTTTATTCCCCGCACGGGCCCGCTAAGCGGGCCCATCTTTTTTCAGCCTCCGGACGTTTCCCGCCGAATGGCCTCCACCGCCTCTTTGATCAACGCCGGCCCCCGGTAAATGAAGCCCGTGTAGATCTGCACCAGTTTTGCCCCCGCCCTGACTTTCTCGGCGGCGCTCTCGCCATCGGTAATGCCACCAACGCCGATAATGGGCAAACGATCCCCGAGTTCTGCATAGAGCCCCTGGATAACCCTCAGGGACGCCTCACGGACCGGAGCACCACTGAGGCCACCAGCCTCGTCCGCGTGGCGGTGGCCGGCCACGGCATCGCGACTGATAGTGGTGTTGGTAGCGATGACACCATCCAGGCCGGACTCCAGCAGGGCGTTGGCAACAAACCGGATGCCGGTATCGTCCATATCCGGTGCAATCTTTACCGCAATCGGAACATACTTTCCGGTTTCCTGCTCACACCGACGCTGTTGGTCCTTGATGGCTTCCAGCAGACCTTTCAGGGGATCTCCGAACTGCAGGTCCCGAAGCCCCGGGGTATTCGGCGAGGACACATTTACCGTAATGTAGTCAGCGCGGGAGTATACCGCCGCGATTCCCTTGCGATAATCAGTCTCGGACTCTTCATTCGGAGTGTCCTTGTTCTTGCCGACATTGATCCCGAGAATGCCCCGGTAATGCCGGTGATCCACCCGCTCTATCAGGTGTTCCAGGCCTTCATTATTGAAACCCATGCGGTTGATGATGGCCTGGTGCTCGGGCAGACGGAACATACGGGGCCCGGGGTTGCCCGGCTGAGCCCGCGGTGTGACCGTTCCCACCTCGATAAATCCGAAGCCCAGAGCGCCGAGGGCATCCAGATGATCGGCATTCTTGTCCAGGCCCGCCGCCAGCCCCACGGGATTGGGGAAGTCCAGCCCCATAACATTGACCGGCAACACATCTATTTTTGGCGAAAAGGCGCCCAACAATCCCAGCTTCTGGGCGACATCAAGGCTGCCCAACGCCATATTGTGGGCCTGCTCGGGTGGAAGACGGAATAACAGATTGCGAATAACGCCGTACATCAGATAACTCCCTGAATGTCAGTGGGCGGGAGTATACCGGAAGTTTTCCACAGCATCCTGTCGGCCTGCACTGTCACCTGTAACTACTTGTCTTCGTAACACCTCGTGAGCTTTTCCACGGAATCTGTGGATAACCCTGTTGAAAATCACGGGGCAAACTTTCAGATCCCTTGATAACTGCGCCAGCCTACAAATTGGCCATTTTTTAACCAGTTTATTTTGTGTTATTTTTCAGTTAGTTATAACAGCAAACGTATGCAGTGCTATACATAGTCAAAGTTTTTTACACCGTCACCGGAATGCAACCATGTGCACAAATTGCACGACCGGCAGGGTAACATCCGTCACCACAGGAACGGAGATTACCGTTATACTTTCCGGGACACCCAACCGACGGAGCCATTCCGAATGCAAGACCCCGTTTCCAGAACATCCAGCGCCCAGAATGCCCTGAACAAGGAAATGACAGCGGCCTCCCGGGTCACTATAATCGGAATGATTCTTGATGCGATACTGGGCGTGATAAAAGTCATCGGTGGTGCACTTTTCAACTCCCAGGCGCTGTTTGTTGACGGCATCCATTCCTTTACGGACGTTGCCTCTGACCTGGTGGTGCTCGGGGTCATGCGCATCTCCCGGCAGGAGCCCGACGAAGACCATCCTTACGGCCACCAGCGCATCGAAACCTTCGGCACACTGCTGCTCGGCAGCATTCTCATAGCCGTGGGCGCCGCCCTGGCGTGGGAAAACATCCTGCGTCTCATCGAGGGCGGAATCAGCCAGGTGCCCGGCTGGCCGGTCCTGGTGGCAGCCGCGCTTTCCGTCGCTGGCAAGGAGTGGATTTATCACTATACCCACCGGGTCGGCCGGGCGATTCGGTCGGACCTGATCATTGCCAACGCCTGGCACAGTCGAACCGATGCCTTCTCGTCGGTTGTGGTACTTCTCTCCACCGTGGGCGCCATGATGGGCTGGGAGTGGCTGGATGTGCTGGCTGCGGTGATCATCGCGCTGATCATCATCCACATCGGCTGGAAGTTCACCTGGGACAGCGTCAAGGAACTGGTGGACACCGGGCTTTCCCAGGAGGATACGCAAAAGCTGAAAGCCATCGCCCGCGAAACCGATGGCGTGCGTAATGTCCACGAACTGCGCAGCCGCCGCATGGGGCACGACATCCTACTGGATATTCACCTCGTGGTGCGGCCGGATATCAGCGTCTCAGAGGGCCACCAGATCGGCAACCAGGTGGTGTCCGCCATGCGGGAGGAACTGGACAACATCCGCGATATCAATTTCCACATCGATGCAGAGAACGACCAAGAGCAGACGCCGACCTCAGAGCGACTGCCTTCTCGAAAGGAAATTCGCCAGATGCTGTCTGAAACCATTGGTGAACTCCCGACCCACAGCAGACTCAGGCTCCACTACCTGAAAAACAAGGTACATCTGGAGCTGTTCTTCGAAGCCCCGGACAAATCCGGCGACATCACCACCGAGCAGGTCCACGAGGCCCTGGAGCACTACCCATGGTTCGGGAGCGTCAGGATCTGGCAGGGCGAACCGTAACAGCCGCCCGAAACGGACCGGTCAATCAGCCGGTCCGCAGCGCAGCCTCCTTGAGTTCGGAAATCTCGTCCCGCAGGCGTGCGGCGGTCTCGAAATCCAGGTCCGAGGCCGCCTTGTACATTTCGTCCTCTATCCGGGCCACTTCCTTGAGCACTTCCTCCGGCGACCGGTTGCCCGCCTTCGCCCGATACTGCTCGGCTTCCTCGGCCGCCTTCTGACCCGGACGCTCGGCCTTGCGACGGCCACGGCCGCCGCCACCAGTCGCACCCTCCATGATATCGGCGATCTTCTTGTTCAGACCTGTGGGCGTAATGCCATGCTCCTCGTTGAAGGCAGCCTGTTTCTCGCGGCGACGCCGGGTCTCATCGATGGCCCGCTGCATGGAGCCGGTGATCTTGTCACCATAGAGGATTGCCTTGCCGTGCACGTTACGGGCAGCCCGACCGATGGTCTGAATGAGGGAACGTTCACTGCGCAGGAAGCCTTCCTTGTCCGCATCCAGAATCGCCACCAGGGAGACCTCCGGCATATCCAGACCTTCCCGCAGCAGGTTGATCCCCACCAGCACATCAAACTCGCCGCGGCGCAGATCCCGGATGATCTCCACCCGCTCCACGGTGTCGATATCCGAGTGCAGGTACCGGACCTTGATGTCGTGTTCCATCAGGAAGTCGGTCAGGTCCTCTGCCATGCGTTTGGTCAGGGTGGTCACCAGAACGCGCTCCTGCACCTTCACCCGGGCGTGGATTTCTGACAGCAGATCATCGACCTGGGTAGAAGCCGGGCGTACCTCGATTTCCGGGTCCAGCAAGCCGGTGGGACGGGCCACCTGCTCCACCACCTGTCCGGCGTGCTCGGCCTCGTAGTTGCCCGGCGTCGCCGAGACAAAAATCATCTGTGGCGCAATACGTTCCCATTCCTCAAAGCGCATCGGCCGGTTATCCAGCGCCGAGGGCAACCGGAACCCGTATTCCACCAGTGTTTCCTTTCGGGACCGGTCGCCTTTGTACATGGCGCCGATCTGCGGAATGGTCACGTGGGACTCGTCCACCACCAGCAAGGCGTTGGGCGGCAGGTAATCGAACAGGGTCGGTGGCGCCTCCCCGGGCCGGCGTCCCGACAGGTAGCGGGAATAGTTCTCGATGCCGTTGCAGTAACCGAGCTCCAGCATCATCTCGATGTCATACCGGGTGCGTTCTTCCAGACGCTGGGCTTCCACCAGCCGGTTGTTGTCCCGCAGCTGCTGCAGGCGTTCATCCAGCTCCACCTTGATGTGTTCCACCGCATCCAGCACCGTCTGGCGCGGAGTGACATAGTGGGACTTCGGATAGATGGTCACCCGGGGCACCCGGCGCAGGACTTCTCCGGTGAGCGGATCGAAATAGCTCAGGTTCTCCACCTCGTCATCAAACAGCTCGATCCGGATGGCCTCCTTCTCCGATTCCGCCGGGAACACGTCGATGACATCGCCCCGGACCCGGTAATTGGCCCGGTGAAATTCCACATCGTTGCGGGTGTATTGCAGCTCGGCCAGCCGACGCAGGATGAAGCGCTGGTCAATCTGGTCGCCCCGGTCCAGGTGCAGCATCATCTTCAGGTAGGACTGGGGATCACCCAGACCGTAGATGGACGATACGGTGGCCACGATGATCGCATCCGGCCGCTCCAGCAGCGCCTTGGTGGCGGACAGACGCATTTGCTCGATGTGCTCATTGATGGAGGCGTCTTTCTCGATGAAGGTGTCCGAGGACGGCACATAGGCTTCCGGCTGGTAGTAGTCGTAGTAAGAAACGAAGTACTCCACCGCATTGTCCGGAAAGAACTCGCGGAACTCGCCATAGAGCTGCGCCGCCAGGGTCTTGTTATGGGCCATGATGATAGTGGGCCGCTGCACCTGCTCGATCACATTGGCGATGGTGAAGGTTTTCCCCGAACCAGTCACCCCGAGCAGGGTCTGGTGCGCCAGACCGGACTGGATGCCATCCACCAGCCCTTCGATCGCCTTGGGCTGATCACCGGCCGGCTGGTAGGGAGAATCGACTCTGAAAGCCCCGCTGTTACGGGATGTACTGGTTTCTTTCTTTGCCATAACTGGCGGATAACCTCCGGATTTACGCGGTGCCCGCCACAGGCGGACTTATACCATCGAGACATTTAGCGTTACGCTGGCTTCATGATACCATCAGTACGATCGACAGCTGGGCGAAATTCAGCCAGGACTGGCTCCTCCCCGGCCGACCGCAGCCCAATAAGACGCAGCTTTAAGGAGCTCAAGTTTGGACCTTCAACTTTCCAGCCGAGTACAGGCTATCAAGCCCTCTCCCACCCTCGCAGTCACCAACAAGGCCGCGGAACTCCGCGCAGCCGGCCAGGACATCATTGGCCTGGGTGCGGGCGAGCCGGACTTCGACACCCCCGAGCACATCAAACAGGCAGCCATTGAAGCCATCAACAACGGCCAGACCAAATACACCGCCGTGGATGGTACGCCGGCCCTGAAGAAAGCGATTATTGCGAAGTTCAAACGGGACAACGGCCTGGAATATGAAGCCAGCCAGATATTGGTAAGCAGTGGTGGCAAACAGAGCTTTTTCAACCTGGCACTTGCCACACTGAACAAGGGTGACGAAGCCATCATTCCGGCCCCATACTGGGTTTCCTATCCGGACATGGTACTGGTCGCCGAAGGCAAGCCGGTCATCATCGAGACCAGCACCGACACCCGCTTCAAGATCACTCCGGAGCAGCTGGAGAACGCCATCACCGAGCGCACCCGCCTGTTCGTGATCAACAGCCCGTCCAACCCGAGTGGCATGGCCTACTCCATGGAAGAGCTGAAGGCGATCGGTGCGGTGCTGAAAAAGTACCCGAACATCATGATCGCCACCGACGACATGTACGAGCCGATCCTGTGGACCGGCAAGCCGTTCTGCAACATCGTGAACGCCTGCCCGGAACTGTACGAGCGTACCTTCGTGCTGAACGGTGTCTCCAAGGCCTATTCCATGACTGGCTGGCGTATCGGCTATGCCGCAGGCCCGTCCAGAATCATCGGCGCCATGAAGAAAATCCAGTCCCAGAGCACCTCCAACCCCTGCTCCATCTCCCAGGCCGCCGCCACCGCAGCCCTGGATGGTGACCAGGCGTGTGTGGGCGAGATGGTCAAGGCGTTCAGGGAACGTCACGACTGGCTGGTAGACGCCCTGAACAAGCTACCGGGTGTTGAATGTCTGACTGGCGACGGCACCTTTTACGTGTTCCCGAGCTTCCAGGGCGCCATCGATGCCGATGACAGCGTCAGCACAGACGTGGAGTTCGCCGAGAAGCTGCTGACCGGGGCCGGCGTGGCCCTCGTTCCTGGCTCTGCCTTTGGTGCCCCGGGGCACATGCGTCTGAGCTTCGCGACCAGCATGGAGAACCTGCAGAAGGCGGTTGAGCGTTTGCAGAAGGCACTCGGCTAAAAAGTTTTTGTCAGGGGTTGACGAGGCGGTATAGCCACCTTAATATACGCGCCTCGTCACACGACGACCTTCCCCGATAGCTCAGTTGGTAGAGCAACGGACTGTTAATCCGTTTGTCGCTGGTTCGAGCCCAGCTCGGGGAGCCAATATTTCGAAAGCCCGCTAATTCTGTGAGTTAGCGGGCTTTTTTGTGTTTGTTTTTGTTTGGTGCTTTGTTGTTTTAGTCCTGCCCTAGCCTTCAGGTGCTGGGGGAAGGGGCATCTGGCAGGGCTTTCAAAAACACGCTACGAGCACGTCCATGTGCGCTTGTTTCGGGCCGTCCCTGGCCCTCAACAGTTTTTGAAAGCCCTGCCAGATGCCCCTCTCTTAATACCGGAGGGGTCAGCAACTTAGTGAACAAAACCTTCGATTCAAGCCTGATCAAACAGGCCAAAATCTGCAGTCTCCAGCCGCTCGTTTTCAGCTGTTTCCTATCACTGCTTTTACCGAATGGCGTGGTGGGGCTGCCTCCCAAAAATGTTGAAGGCCAAGGATGGCCTGAAACAAGCGCACATGGGTGAGGCCGAGAGTTTATGAAGCGAAGCTTCATGCGATAGCCGAACGACTGCAATCTTTGATTGCAGGCTGGACCCCGGAGGGGTGCTCGTAGCGGTTTTTGGGAGGCAGCCCCCACCGCGCCACACCCCCGAAACATGCAGGCTGGGTCAGGATTGGATGCCCCGTCGAAATTAAAGGGCAATCACCTCAGAATGGATAGCCTCCAAAGCAGCCAGAGGATCAGGCGCCTGGGTAATCGGTCGACCAATGACGAGGTAGTCGGAACCGGCCTTGAGGGCATCCGTGGGAGTCATGATGCGTTGTTGGTCGCCTTTGTCGGCGCTCAGCGGCCGGATACCCGGGGTGATCAGTTTGAAGTCGGCGCCCTGCCCGGCCTTGAGTTTTTGGGCTTCCTGCGCGGAGCAGACGACGCCGTCGAGGCCGCAGTTTCGGGCCAGGGTTGCCAGTCGTGAGACCTGGGCTTCCGGGGAGTCGGTGATGCCGATGCCGGCCAGGTCTTCCGGGCCCATGCTGGTGAGAACCGTGACGGCGATCAGCAGGGGCTTGTCAGCGCCGAAGGATTCCAGGCGTTCGCGGCAGGCGACCATCATCTTCTCACCGCCGGAGGCGTGAACGTTCACCATCCAGACACCGAGATCCGCGGCTGCGGCAACAGCTGCGGAGGTGGTGTTGGGAATGTCGTGGAATTTCAGGTCCAGGAACACATCAAAGCCCCTGTCCTGCAGCGACTGCACCAGCTGCGGACCGGAGCGGGTAAACAATTCCTTGCCGACTTTCAGCCGGCATTTGGCCGGGTTCAGCTGGTCGACCAGGGCCAGTGCCGGGTCCTGGGAGGGGAAGTCGAGGGCGACGATGATTTTGGGGTCGGAGGGGTTTTGCACGGTTCGGTTCCTGGGGTAAATCGTAACGGGTTTATTCGGCTTCCACGCCCTGTATCGGACGGATGGTTTCCCACTGTTTGCAGCTCGGGCAAAGCCAGTGTATCTGCTGGCCGGAGAAGCCGCAGTTTACGCAGCGATAGACCGGGCGATTTGACAGGATCAGATGGCCGATCCGGCTGACGAGCCGGCCTTCGTCTGTGCTCATGCCCTTTTCGTAACTGGTCATTTCAACCAGCCTCAAAAGCCCCCTCACGGACGGACGGATTTCCAGCTCCTGGCGCAGCAGGTCAATCGCTGCGGGTCGCCCGGAGGAGCGCTCGACGGACTCTACCAGAGCCAGCAGCAAACTCGTGCTGGGATATTTTTCGTAGAGTTTGCGGAGCTTCTTCACCAGGCGGCCAACGTCGCCATGCTCTCGTTCAAGCTTCATGAGGCGATCAATCGCTTCCGGCCCGAACTCCGGGTTCTGGTCGAATACCTTGAGACCTTCCTTACTGGCCTCCCGGAAGCTGCCCTGTCGAACCAGGAGGCTCATCAGGATCAGTGTGGCGCGGACACAGGAGCGGTCGTATTCCAGGGCCTCCCTGGCCAACTTCTGGGCCGTCCATCGGTCGTCGTGTTTCAGCGCCTTTTCGGAAAGCTCACAGGTGATATAGGCCAGGGTCTTGAACAGCGCCACATCGGCGTCGCCCTTGGCAAGGGTGCGGGCCACCTCGGCGGCCTTGCCCCACTCGCGTTCCTGCTGGTACAGCTCGATCAGCTGAAGCGCGGCATCGCGGCCGCATTCCCGGTCACCGATGATCTGGTGCAGGAGCGCCTCGGCGCGGTCCAGCAGGCCGGCATTCAGGTAGTCCAGGGCAAGTTCCATCGTCACTTGTCGCGAAAAGCGACCGGGCAGTTCCGGGCGACCAAGCAGGTTCTGGTGAATGAGGATGGCACGGTCTGTCTCCCCCTTGTTGCGGAAGTGACTGCCAATGGAAAGGTGCAGACCGACCGTATCCTTGTTGACGGCCAGGGACTGCACGAAGTTCTCGACTGCCTGATCCGAGTAATTGGTAAAGAGGAATTGAAGGCGATCGCGGACCGAGTCTTCGTCAGAGATGGCGGTTCTGGAACTGCGGCTGTTGCTGCCAAGCCGGCCAGCCATCCAACCGGCCGCGACTGCCGCGGTCAGCAGCAGCCATTGAAGCACGATATCCATTAAAGAGTCCGGTCGTTCTGAGCCCTGGATTTCTCCAATGCCTGCTCGGCACGATCAAGTCTTTTCTTGAGGGTTCGCCGGGATACCGATGTCCGGACGGTTGCCAGCAGGGTCATCAGTACACCAAAAAGTGCACCAATAACAAACGCCATGATAATCCAGACGGCCACACCATGGGGCCGGGTCTCGAACAGCAGGAAGTTGAGGGAGACCGCCATCTGGTTATTCAGCGAAAATACGAGTGCCAATAAAATCAGGACCAGCACCAACAGAATAATGAGGATTTTCTGTAATCCTGCCATAGCGTAAGCACTCCGTAGGGCTCAACAGGCCCGAACCTTCATATTGTCTGCCAGACCCTGACAGCCTTAAGTCCGACAGGCTGCTAGAAACCTTTTTTCAGGCTGTCATTGACCTGTTCCCGGAGTTCCTTCCCGGGCTTGAAATGGGGTACATACTTTGCCGGCAGGTTCACCGCCTCACCGGTCTTGGGGTTACGCCCGACCCGGGCCGCCCGGTGATGGAGGGAAAAGCTGCCAAATCCCCGAATTTCGATTCTCTGACCATCCGCGAGCGACTGGGACATGTGCTCGATGATAGTTTTCACTGCAAGTTCAACATCCTTTACAGACAACTGGGTCTGCTTGGAAGCAATCAATTCGACCAGTTCGGACTTCGTCATGAGGCGCTTCCCTCTTCTTTGTTATTCGGTAGTCAGTTACCGTGTTTTCTTGTCCTAGTTTAGTCAAACCAGAAAAAAACACAAAAAAAACGGGCCCTTAGAGCCCGTTTTTTTTCACACCGGAAGGAATTTTATTCCTTGTTGGCGTTCTGCTGCTGCATCTGCTCCTTGATGAGATCACCGATGGTGGTCGCACCGGAAGATTCAGCGGTCTTGCTGCGGACACTTTCCAGCGCCTGCTTGTCGTCTTCAACGTCCTTGGACTTGATGGACAGGTTGATGACACGGTTCTTGCGGTCGATGCTGATGATCTTCGCTTCGACTTCTTCGCCTTCCTTCAGCGCGTTGCGTGCGTCTTCCACACGGTCGCGGCTGATCTCAGAGGCCTTCAGTACCGCCTCAACCTCGTCGTTCAGGGCAACAGTTGCGCCTTTGGCGTCAACAGAGGATACAGTGCCCTTGACGACGGAGCCCTTGTCGTTCAGCTGTACAAACTCGGCGAACGGATCGCTTTCCAGCTGCTTGATGCCCAGGGAGATACGCTCACGCTCGGGATCAACAGACAGAATAACGGTCTCGACTTCGTCGCCCTTCTTGTACTCGCGAACGGCTTCTTCGCCAGACTCGTTCCAGCTGATGTCGGACAGGTGAACCAGCCCGTCGATGCCGCCTTCCAGACCGATGAAGATACCGAAGTCAGTGATGGACTTGATCTTACCGGAAATGCGGTCGCCCTTGTTGTACTTGCTGGAGAAGTCTTCCCACGGGTTGGATACACACTGTTTGATACCCAGGGAGATCCGACGACGCTCTTCGTCGATATCCAGGATCATGACTTCTATTTCGTCACCGACCTGAACAACCTTGGACGGATGGATGTTCTTGTTGGTCCAGTCCATTTCGGACACGTGCACCAGACCTTCAACACCCTCTTCCAGTTCGGCAAAGCAGCCGTAGTCGGTCAGGTTGGTTACCCGTGCAGTAACCTTGGAACCTTCCGGATAACGGGACTTGATATCCACCCAGGGATCTTCGCCCAGCTGCTTCAGACCCAGGGAAACACGGTTGCGCTCGCGGTCGAACTTCAGGACCTTGACGTTGATCTCGTCGCCAACGTTCACGATTTCGCTCGGATGCTTGATGCGCTTCCAGGCCATATCCGTGATGTGCAGCAGGCCGTCAACGCCACCCAGATCCACGAACGCGCCGTAGTCGGTCAGGTTCTTGACGATACCCTTGATTTCCATACCCTCGGTCAGGGTCTCGAGCAGAGCTTCACGCTGCTCGCTGTTTTCAGCTTCCAGAACGGCGCGGCGGGAAACAACCACGTTGTTACGCTTCTGGTCCAGCTTGATAACCTTGAATTCCAGCTCCTTGTTCTCCAGGTGCGCAGTGTCGCGAACCGGACGAACGTCTACCAGGGAACCCGGCAGGAAGGCACGAATGCCGGACAGGTCGACGGTGAAACCGCCCTTGACCTTGCCATTGATTACGCCTTTAACAACTTCTTCAGCCTCGAAGGACTTCTCCAGGACTTTCCACGCTTCGGCACGCTTGGCCTTCTCGCGGGAAAGACGGGTTTCACCGAAACCATCTTCAACAGCATCGAGAGCCACATCGACAACATCGCCGACAGCTACTTCCAACTCGCCTTTTTCGTTGAGGAACTGGGAGGCGGGGATAACGCCCTCGGACTTCAGTCCGGCGTTAACGGTGACCCAGTCGTTGTCGACGTCAACTACGGTTCCCTGGACGATGGAACCCGGTTGCATGTCAATTTCTTTCAGGCTTTCTTCAAAAAGATCCGCAAAGCTCTCGCTCATTATGTGTCCTATGTGATCAACGCAAGTGTACTCCGTGCCGCCAGCAACACGGTCTGTTAACGATTTCCGGAATCAGCCAGCGGCTGGCAAATAACGCTGTTCCCGGCATTTCAACAACAAAAAGGTGTAGTCAGGCCTGACCTGCTGCGGCCATACACCTGTCCAACACCTCTTCTATACTCAACCCCGTAGAATCAATGACTTGCGCATCATCTGCGGGCCTGAGAGGGGCTGCGGAGCGGTTCATATCCCGTTCGTCACGAGCCCGTATCTCCTCTAAAAGGGCATCAATATTAACATCGACACCTGCTTCCTTCAACTGGTTAAAACGTCGCCGGGCCCGTTCCTCGGCACTGGCCGTGAGGAAGATTTTCACCGACGCATCCGGGAATACCACCGTGCCCATGTCGCGGCCATCGGCGACCAGGCCCGGGGCCTGGCGGAAGTCCCGCTGCCGCTGCAACAGGGCATCCCGGACCGGCTGCATGGCCGCCACCCGGGAAGCGTTATCACCGCAGGCTTCGGTACGGATCCGGGAAGTAACATCCTCACCTGCCAACAGCACTTTTGCGGGCTGACCGGCGGGGGTCGGCTCGAAGGCCACGTCCAGAGAGGATGCCACCCTGGCCAGCCCGGCTTCATCATCCAAGCAAACACCCTGGCGTATCGCCGCCAGGGCGGTCAGGCGGTACAGGGCGCCACTGTCCAGCAGGTGCCAGCCCAGTTTCTGCGCCAGCATCTGGGTGATGGTACCCTTACCCGAACCGCCGGGGCCATCCACCGCGATGACCGGTGCCTTGCTGTCTGCCATTATTCACCACCTTCTGTACGGATCTGGATACCGGTCTGCTGCGCCAGTTCCACAAAGCTCGGAAACGAGGTGGCAACGTTGGCGCAGTCTGTGATCTCGATCGGGCCGGTTGCCCTCAGAGCTGCCACCGCAAACGACATGGCAATCCGGTGATCCCCGTGGCTGTTCACGGTTCCGCCGCTGATTTCCTGGCCGCCATCGATAATAATGCCATCCGGGGTAACAGTCGTCTCTACCCCCAGGGCTGCCAGGCCATCAGCCATAACCTGAATCCGGTCACTTTCCTTCACCCGCAGTTCCTCGGCGCCGCGTAGCGCGGTCCGGCCCTGTGCGCAGGTGGCGGCAATAAACAGCACGGGAAATTCGTCGATGGCCAGGGGCACCTGCTCTTCCGGAATGTCGATTCCCTTGAGCTCGGCAGAGCGCACACGCAAATCGGCTACCGGCTCGCCACCGATTTCCCGCTCCTCGAGCACTTCGATATCGGCACCCATCTGACGCAGGATATTGATGACACCGACCCGGGTCGGGTTCATGCCGACATGGCGCAGCACCAGTTCGGAATCCGGGGCAATGCTCCCGGCCACCAGGAAGAAGGCAGCGGAAGAAATATCCGCGGGCACATCGATAGCGCAGGCGGTCAGCTTGCCGCCGCCGGTCACACTGGCGGTCGCGCCGTCACGGTGAACGTGATAGCCGAAACCCTCCAGCATGCGCTCGGTATGGTCCCGCGTCGGCGCAGGTTCGGTCACCGAAGTAACTCCCTCGGCGTAGAGGCCCGCCAGCAACAGGCAGGATTTGACCTGGGCACTGGCCACGGGCATTTCATAATGAATGCCGGTCAGTTTATGACCACCCCGGATTTTCAGTGGCGGACGGCCACCCTCAGCGGTGTCGATCACCGCACCCATGGCGCGAAGCGGATCGGCAACGCGCCCCATGGGGCGCTTGGACAGGCTGGCGTCACCGGTCAGCTCGGAATCGAATGGCTGGCCGGCCAGCAGGCCCGCAAACAGGCGCATGGCTGTTCCGGAGTTCCCCAGATACAGTGGGCCTCGCGGTGCCTGCAGTCCGTGCATGCCGACGCCATGAATGCGAACGAAACCGTCTTCCGGGCCTTCGATGGTCACGCCCATATCACGGAATGCCTGCAGGGTCGCCAGGCTGTCTTCACCCTCGAGGAAGCCTTTTACCTCGGTGATCCCCTCCGCCAGAGCGCCCAGCATGATGGAACGGTGGGACATGGATTTGTCACCCGGAACCCGGATATCACCCCGGATGGAGCCGCCGGGCTGAACCCGGAAGGTTACCTGCTTTTCGCTGTTGTTAGTCACGTACGCCTGTCCTGAAAGCATCTTGGTGAAATGTTCACGCGCCGCCTTGGCGCGACTGAAGACCCTGAGCAATGTCGCGCCATCGCCGGCGGCAATGGCAGTCCGCAACTGGTCCAGATCATGGGTAAAGTGGTCGATAACCCGGAGCACCGCCTCCCGGTTCGACAGAAAGATGTCGTGCCACATCACCGGATCACTGGCCGCGATACGGGTGAAATCCCGGAAGCCCCCGGCGGCATACCGGAAGATATCCATATTCTGGTCCTCCCCCGCCAGGGTGTCCACGAGGGAAAAGGCAATAAGATGTGGCAGGTGGCTGGTGGCGGCCAGCACTTCGTCATGGTAGGCCGCGGACATGGTCAATACGGTGGCACCACACCTTCCCCAGAGAGCTCTGAGCCGCTCAACATCCGGCTGATGGGCGTTGTCCGCCGGCGTCAGGATGACCTTGTGATTGGCAAACAGCTCGGGGTTGGCGGCGCGGATGCCGCTTTTTTCGGAACCGGCAATCGGGTGCCCGGGAATGACATGGGGGGAAAGCTCGCCGAACACGGCTTCGACATCTGCCACAAAACTGGACTTGGTACTGCCGACATCGGACAGCACCGTGTCCTTGTCGAGAAATGGTTTGAGCTCTGCCAGCACCGCACGGGTCGCGCGTACCGGAACCGCCAGCATCACCAGATCACTACCCCGAACCGCCTGTTCCAGGGTCTCGGCCGCCACATCGATAACGCCCAGCTCTTCGCCGAGGGTAAGCTCTTCGGCCCGCCGGTCATAACCGACCACCTGGCCGGCCAGCCCGTTCTGTCTGATGGCACTGGCCAGGGAACCGCCGATCAGCCCCAGACCGATAATGGCAACGCGCTTGAAAAGTGGCTCGCCGTCGCCCACTTCAGCCACCCTCCCCGGCGGCACTCAGGGCCTCGGCCAGGGCGTCGAGGAATCGTTCGTTTTGCCAGGCAAGGCCCACGGAAACCCGCAGATGTTCCGGCATGCCGTAACCGGCAATCGGCCGAACTATGACGCCGTGCTCCAGCAACGCTTGGTAAATCGCCCGGGCCTGCTCTCCGACTTCCACCGCGATAAAATTCCCTGCAGAAGGTATATAAGGCAGCCCCATGCGGTCGAAACCGTCCGCCAGCTGCTTCAGCCCTGCAGCATTCACCTCGCGGGAACGGTTCAGATAATCCTCGTCCCCCAGCACTGCGGTTGCCGCAGCCAGCGCGACCGTATCCACGTTGAACGGCTGACGGACGCGATTGAGGATATCCGCAATCGCAGGCGAACTGATGCTGTACCCCACCCGCAATGCTGCCAGACCCCAGGCCTTGGAGAAGGTACGGCAGACGATCAGGTTGGGAAAACGCTGGAGCAGTTCAATGCCGTCAGGGTACTCGGTACCGGTGAAATATTCACAATAGGCTTCATCCAGAACCACCAGTACATCTTCGGGAATCTTCGCCAGGAAGCCCTCGATCGCATCGGCGGTGTGTACGGTACCGGTCGGGTTGTTCGGATTGGCCAGGAAGATCAGGCGGGTGCGCTCGGTCACGGCACCGGCCATCGCATCGAGATCATGCCCCCACTCCTTCGCCGGCACCGAGACCCCCTTGGCGCCGATGGCCTGGGTCACCAGCGGGTAAATCGCAAAGGCATACTGGGAGAACACCACTTCGGAATCCGCGTCGGCGAAGCAACGGGCAATCACTTCCAGAACATCGTTCGAACCATTGCCCAGGGTGATCTGATCCATGCCCACGCCGAAGCGCTCCGACAGCGCCTGCTTGAGATCAAAGCCGTTGCCATCCGGATACAGGCACATTTCGGACAATGCTTCCCGGGCGGCAGCCAGTGCTTTTTCGCTGGGCCCCAACGGATTCTCGTTACTGGCCAGCTTGATGATCCCGGCGGGCCTCAGGCCCAGTTCCCGGGCCAGCTCCTCAATCGGCTTGCCCGGCTGGTAGGGAGACAAAGCCTGCACACCTTTGACCGCAAGACTCTGGTAATCAACTGCCATATGAAGTCTCCTTTACAAAACGCCGATCGGGTAGGAACCGAGCCACTTGAGTTCCACTGCTTCTTCCTCCACCTCGGCCAGCACCTTGCGGACCGTCTCATCCTCCATGTGCCCCTCGAAGTCGATGTAGAACACGTAGGCCCAGGTACCGCTGGGCGATGGCCGGGTCTCGATCCGGGTCAGACTGATGCCGTGGCGGTGGAAAGGCTCCAGCAACTGATACAGGGCTCCAGGCTTGTTGTGCATGGACACCAGGATGGAGGACTTGTCGTGACCAGTGGCAGGAACCTCTTCCCGGCCGATGATCAGAAACCGGGTGGTGTTGTCCGGACGATCCTCGATGCTGCTGGCAAGCTTCTCGAGACCATACAGTTCCGCGGCCATATCCCCGGCGATTGCTGCCGTGCCCGGCTCCTCGGCGGCCCGGCGGGCGGCCTCGGCATTGCTGGACACGGTCACCCGCTCAATGCCATAACGATGGGTATCAAGCCACTGCCGGCACTGGGCAAAGGACTGCTGGTGGGAATAGATGCGGGTAATTTCCTGACCCTTGTGTTCGGGAGATACCAGCAGATGGTGGTGAATCCGCAACTGGACCTCACCGCAGATCTTCAGCGGCGAGGACATGAACATATCCAGGGTGTGGTTGATCATGCCTTCGGTGGAGTTTTCCACCGGCACCACACCGTAGTGGGCTGCGCCGGACTCCACCTCGCGGAAGACCGCGTCGATGGCCGGCAACGGAACGCTGACGACGGAATGGCCGAAATGCTTCAGCGCCGCCGCCTGTGTGAAGGTGCCGACCGGACCGAGGAAAGCGACCTGCATCGGTTTTTCCAGCGCCAGGCAGGCCGACATGATTTCACGGAACAGCCGCGCCATTTCTTCAGCGGGTAACGGCCCCGGGTTCTGCTCTTTGATACGACGCAGTACCTGGACTTCACGTTCGGGACGGTAGAAGAGCACGTCCTCATCCGGATTCGCGGCCATCTTCACGTGGGCCACTTCCTGGGCACAGCGGGCCCGGGCGCTGATGAGGTCCATGATCTGCTGGTCAATACTGTCGATTTTGTCCCGAAGTTCGCCCAGACGGGTCTTCTCGTCCGTCATGATCAGCCACGCTCCTTCGCAAATTCCGCCATGTACTGGATCAGCGCGTCGACACCGGCCTCAGGCATGGCGTTATAGATGCTGGCACGCATCCCGCCCACGGAGCGGTGGCCCTTGAGGTTCAGGAGGCCCCGAGCGTCCGCACCCTTGAGGAAGTCGCCATTAAGGGCATCATCGGCCAGGGTGAACGGTACGTTCATCCAGGAACGAAAGCGCGGTTCAATCGGATTGGCGTAGAAGTCATTGGCGTCAATGAAGTCGTACAACTTCTTCGCCTTTCGATAGTTGATCTCACCCATGGCCTTGACGCCGCCCCGGGCTTTCAGCCACTTGAAAACCAGCCCCGCCAGGTACCAGGAATAGGTCGCCGGAGTGTTGTACATGGAGCCGTTATCGGCGATGACCTGGTAATTCATCATCGTCGGTGTTTCCTTCCGGGCCTTACCAAGCAGGTCCTTGCGGATAATGACCACCACCAGGCCGGATGGGCCGATGTTTTTCTGGGCGCCGGCGTAAATCAGCCCGTAGCGGGAGACATCCACCGGCCGGGACAGCATGGTGGAGGACATGTCCGCCACCAGCGGCACATCACCGCTGTCCGGTATGAAATCGAACTCCAGACCGCCAATGGTCTCGTTCGGGGTGTAATGCAGGTAGGCGGCATCGGCATTGGTGTTCCAGATGGACTGCTCCGGTACAGTGGTAAAGCCGCTGTCCCCGGAACTGGCAACCACGTTCACGTCACCGTAGCGTTTGGCCTCGGCAATCGCCTTCCCGGACCAGATGCCGGTGTCGACGTAATCCGCCGAGGTCTTGTCGCCGAGCAGGTTCAGCGGGATGGTGGCGAACTGACTGGAAGCTCCACCCTGCATAAAGAGGACAGCGTAATCATCTGAAATACCGGATAATTCACGGAGATCTTTTTCAGCCGTTTCGGCAATGGCCACGAACTCGTCACTGCGGTGGCTCATTTCCATCACCGACATTCCGGTGCCGCGCCAGTCCAGCATTTCCTCCTGCGCCTGTTTCAGCACGGGTTCCGGCAACGTCGCCGGCCCCGCGCAAAAGTTGAACGCCCTGCTCATTCTTCGCTTTCCTCGCCTTCTATCTCTTCATCATCGGATTCTGCAATCCGCTCCACACCGACCAGCCGTTCGTCTTCCTGTGCCAGACGAATCAGGCGTACCCCCTGGGTATTCCGACTCAGGACGGGCACTTCATCGGTGCGAGTCCGCACCAGGGTTCCCTTGTCAGAAATCAGCATCATTTCATCGCCGTCAAACAGCTGCAGTGCGGTAACCAGATCACCGTTACGCTCGGAGCACTGCATGGCGATAACCCCCTGGCTGCCCCGGCTGTAGGTGGGGAACTCGTCGATTGCTGTACGCTTGCCGTAACCGTGCTCACTGGCGGTCAGGATCACACCACCCTCTTGCGGAATGATCAATGACACCACGTGCTGGCCTTCGGGCATCCGGATGCCGCGCACACCACGGGCGGTCCGGCTCAGAGGCCGCACCTGATCTTCTGAAAACCGCACGGCCTTGCCGGCGCTGGAGAACAGCATGACTTCCGCATCCCCCCTGGTGATGGCAGCGCCAACCAGGGTATCGCCCTCGTCCAGGTTCAGGGCAATCAGACCGTTGCTGCGCGGGCGGGAGAAGTTTGGCAGCGGGGTCTTCTTGACCACACCGTTGGAGGTAGCCATCAGCACAAACTGGTCTTCCGGGTAATCCTTCACCGGCAGGAAGGTGGTGATACGCTCGTCCTCATCCAGCGGCAGGATGTTGACCATCGGCCGACCCCGGGAACCACGACTGCCACGCGGAATCTCGAACACCCGCAGCCAATAGACCTTGCCACGGTTGGAGAAACACAGAATGGTGTCGTGGGAGTTGGCGACCAGCAGTTTCTCGATGAAGTCTTCGTCTTTCATGGAGGTGGCTGCCTTGCCACGGCCACCCCGGCGCTGGGCCTGGTAATCCTCTACCGCCTGGGTCTTGGCATAACCACCGTGGGAGATCGTGACCACCAGGTCCTCTTCGTCGATCAGGTCCGCAACGGTCAGGTCACGGCGGGAACTGGTGATCTCGGTTCGACGCTCATCACCGTAGTCGTTCACGATCGCTTCCAGTTCATCGCGGATAACCTGCAGCAGGCGTTCCGGATCGCCCAGGACATCGAGCAGATCGGCGATCTTTTCGAGGATTTCCTTGTACTCGTTCTGCAGCTTCTCGGTTTCCAGACCGGTCAGGCGATGCAGGCGCAGATCCAGGATGGCCTGCGCCTGTTCCGGCGATAGATGATACAAGCCTTCGCGCAGACCGTAGATTTCCGGCAGGTCGTCCGGGCGGCAGGCATCTTCGCCGGCCCTTTCGAGCATGGCCAGAACACCACCCGGCGCCCAGCCCTTGCCCATCAGCTTTTCTTTGGCCTCGGCCGCAGTCGGGGACTGCCTGATCAGCTCGATGATCTCGTCGATGTTGGCCAGCGCAACAGTCAGGCCTTCGAGAATATGACCACGCTCGCGGGCCTTGCGCAGTTCGTAGATGGTCCGGCGGGTCACCACCTCACGGCGGTGGCGCAGGAACGCATCCAGCATTTCCTTCAGGTTCAGGGTCTTGGGTTCGCCGTTGATCAGGGCAACCATGTTGATACCGAACACGGTTTCCAGCTGGGTGTGGGCGAACAGGTTGTTGATCACCACGTCCGCGTTCTCGCCACGGCGCAGCTCGATCACAACACGGATACCTTCCTTGTTGGATTCGTCCCGCAGTTCGGAAATACCCTCAATGCGCTTTTCCTTAACCAGCTCGGCGATCTTCTCGATCAGGCGGGCCTTGTTGAGCTGGTATGGAAGCTCGGTGATGATGATGGACTCGCGACCGGTTTTCTTGTCCTGCTCGATCTCGTGGCGGGCACGGATATAGATGCGGCCGCGACCGGTACGGTAGGCCTCAACAATGCCGGCACGGCCATTGATGATGCCCTCGGTCGGGAAATCCGGGCCGGGGATGTACTCCATGAGCTCATCCACGGTCAGGTCGCCGTTATCGATCAGCGCCAGGCAGCCGTTGATCACTTCGGTCAGGTTGTGGGGCGGGATATTGGTGGCCATACCCACTGCAATACCGGAGGATCCGTTCACCAGCAGGTTCGGAACCCGGGTCGGCAGCACATCGGGAATCCGCTCGGTGCCGTCGTAGTTGTCGACGTAGTCAACGGTTTCCTTGTCCAGATCCGCCAGCAGGGAGTGGGCAATCTTCTCCATGCGGATCTCGGTATAACGCATGGCAGCCGCGTTATCACCGTCAATAGAACCGAAGTTGCCCTGACCGTCCACCAGCGGGTATCGCAGGGAGAACGGCTGGGCCATACGCACGATGGTGTCGTAGACCGCAGAGTCACCGTGAGGGTGGTATTTACCGATAACATCACCCACCACACGAGCGGACTTCTTGTACGGCTTGTTCCAGTCGTTGCTCAGTTCGGACATGGCGAACAGCACCCGACGGTGTACCGGCTTGAGGCCGTCGCGCACATCCGGCAGCGCCCGGCCGACGATGACGCTCATGGCGTAATCGAGGTAGGACTGTTTCAACTCGTCTTCAATGTTTACCGGCAGGATCTCTTTGGCTAACTCACCCATCGAGAAAGGTTCCTTTGCGTTATCTGGAAGTCGTGCGGGAGCCGTTTCCGGGCCCCGTATTTATTCTTCAACAAGCCGCCAAGCATACCACAGTCCGCCCTTTGCCGGGGCACTTGTGGCTGAGTCTTAACCAAACACCACGGTCTTGTTTTCGTAGGTAATCACCCGGTCCTCAACATGCGCCCGCAGGCCGCGCGCCAGCACGTTCTTCTCGACATCCTTGCCCAGGCGGACCATGTCTTCGATGGAATCGCTGTGGTTGATGCGGATGACGTCCTGTTCGATGATCGGACCTTCATCGAGGTCCTGGGTCACGTAGTGACAGGTCGCTCCTATCAGCTTCACGCCGCGGCTATAGGCCTGATGGTAGGGACGCGCACCAGCGAAGGATGGCAGAAAGCTGTGATGGATATTGATCACCTTGCCGGCATACTTCTCGCACAGCTCGGCCGGAAGGATTTGCATGTAACGGGCCAGGACCACCACATCGGTCTCGTACCTCCCGAACAGTTCCTCGATGTGGGCGAAGGCCCCGGCCTTGTTTTCCTTGCTCACCGGCACGTAGTGATACGGGATTTCATGCCACTCCACCATGCGGCGCAGATCATCGTGGTTGGAAATCACCGCGACGATCTCGGCATTCAACTCCTTGCTGTGCCAGCGGTACAGAAGGTCCGCCAGACAGTGGGATTCCTTGCTGCACATCAGGATGACGCGCTTTGGCCGTGCCGAATCGGCGATGTGCCAGTTCATATTGAACTCGCGGGCAATGGGCTCGAATGCGGCACGGAACTGGTCCAGCCCGAACGGGATAGACTCGGCCTTGATCTCGTGACGCATGAAGAACCAGCCGGTCTGGGTGTCCGAATGGTGGCTCGCCTCGGTAATCCAGCCATTGTAGGTGGACAGGAAGTTACTCACCTTGGCAACGATTCCGACCCGGTCCGGGCAGGAAATCACAAGACGATAGGTATGCTCCATGAAAGCCTTTCCTTAACTTGAATCCGGGAAAGCAGGTGCAACGGGGCCCCGGCGGAAAAAACACAAGGCGGGCAATCGGTACGCACCATCAAAAATGACCGGCTATCATAGCCTATCTGAACGCCTAAAACGAGGAATGGACACATGCGGATAATCGTGTTTTTAGTGCTGATGACTTGCCTGCCCACGGTATGGGCCCAGGCCATTCTCGAGGGTGAGCGCTTCCACCCGGTCCAGGGCAAACATGGCATGGTGGCCACCAGCCACACCCTTGCCACAGAGGTGGCGCTGGAGGTGCTCAAGAATGGCGGTAATGCCGTTGATGCCGCAGTCACGGCCGGCTTTGCACTGGCCGTCACCCAACCCCGCTCCGGCAATATTGGCGGCGGCGGTTTCATGCTGTTTTCACCGGGCGACGGCAGTGCTCCTGAAGCCATCGATTACCGGGAGAAAGCGCCTGCCGCCGCCAGCGAAACCATGTTCCAGGACGAAGACGGTAATGTAGTCACCAACCGCAGCCGGTTTACCCACCTGGCCGCCGGCGTGCCCGGAACAGTTGCCGGCCTGGCGCTGGCCCTGGATCGCCATGGCACCATCAGCCTTGAGGAGGCCCTGGCACCAGCCATCAAGCTCGCCCGGGAGGGTTTTATCGTGCCACGCCGGTTCACCGAAGGATTGGAGCAGGCGAAGGATCGACTGCAGCGCTGGCCCGCAACCCGGGAAACCTTCTACAAGGAAGACGGCTCGGCCTGGCAGCCGGGGGAGCGCTTCCGGCAGCCGGAACTGGCCGCCACGCTCCAGCGGATTGCCGATAAGGGCGTCAAGGGTTTTTACGAGGGCGAAACCGCCCGCCTCATCGCCGAGGAAATGCAACGCAATGGTGGCCTGATCACCCAACAGGACTTGCGGGAATACGAACCGACCATCCGCGAACCGGTCCATGGCACCTATCGCGGCCACGACATCTTTTCCATGTCACCACCCTCCTCCGGAGGCACCCACATCGTCCAGATCCTGAATATCCTGGAGGGCTATCCCATTTCCGACTGGGGGCACAACTCCGCCCGCACCATCCATCACATGGCCGAAGCCATGAAACTGGCCTACGCCGACCGCTCGCAATACCTGGGGGATACCGACTACGTGGACGTACCGCTCGCCGGCCTCACCAGCAAGGCCTACGCACAGGGTCTGCGTGAGACCATCAGGCCGGACCAGGCCCGTCCCGCCAGCGAGATTGACCCCGGAGAGCCCGCCGCCTACGAGAGTTCCGAGACCACCCACTTTTCCGTGGTGGATCGCTGGGGCAATGCGGTCTCCAACACCTACACCATCAACTTCAGCTACGGCTCGGGCATCACCGTGGCCGGCGCCGGCTTCCTGCTCAACAACGAAATGGACGACTTCAGCGCCAAGCCCGGCGTGCCCAATGCCTACGGCCTGGTTGGCGGCGAGGCCAACAAGGTGGAACCCGGCAAGCGCATGCTCAGTTCCATGTCGCCCACCATCGTCCGCAAGGAGGGCAAGAACATCCTGGTCACCGGCAGCCCCGGCGGATCGCGGATCATTACCACCACGTTGCAGGTGATAATGAACGTGATTGATCATAATATGAATATACAGACCGCGGTGAGCGTTCCCCGGATACACCACCAGTGGCTCCCGGACGAGATCCGCATTGAACAGGGCATCAGCCCCGATACCGTTCAACGACTGCAGGACAAGGGCCACACTGTGGTGACCAAATCTGCCATGGGTGCCATCCAGAGCATTCTGATCGGGCCGGATGGTACGCTGTATGGAGGCGCCGATCCGCGCCGGAGCACCTCATCGGCCATGGGGTATTGAACGAATCCATTTGAGCCGGGTCACTGATCCGAAAGGAGGTACCATGTATCTTTCAGTACAATTGAGCTGCTATCCGCTCAGGGATGATTACAAACAGCCGATCTGGGATCTCATTGCCCGACTTGAAGAATCCGGGCTGGAGGTGTATTCGGGACGTATGAGCACAGAAATCTTTGGCGAGTACGATGAAGTCATGAAAGTACTCTCGGATACCATGAAGTGGTCGTTCGAGACCTACGGCAAATCGGTATTCGTCGCAAAAATCATGGAGGGCGATCGGAGGCCCAGATGACAGTACCACAACGACCAGACCAGCAGAAACCGGACAACAACAACCCGCAACCGGCGATTCCCAACCAGTTTGCCTTTCTCTGGTTGAGCGCCGCCATCTTCCTGATGGTGCTGTGGTTTCAGGGTGGGGACCAGCCACGCCAGCAAGAGCTCGCCTATTCCGAGTTCAAGGCCGCCGTGGCCGAACGCCAGGTAGCCGAAGTCACCCTGAAGTCCGAGACCATCGTCGGCACGTTCACCGATCAGGGCATGACCGACTTCAGCGCCGAAAGCCAGGCCCGGCAACCGACCACGGGCTTCCATACGGTGCGACCACCAATGGAAGACCCGGAACTGCTGCCGCTGCTTGAGCAGAATAACGTCACCATCCGCGCCACCAGCTCCGAGCTGCCCTGGTGGCAACAGCTGATCCAGGCGTTCCTGCCGTGGATTCTGCTGCTGGCCCTGATGTTCTGGTTCTGGGGTGCCGCCCAGCGGCGAATGACCCAGGGCGGTGGCCTGTTCGACTATGCCAAATCCAAGGCCCGGCGGGCTCGTCCGGAAACCTCCCACACCACTCTGGGCGATGTCGCCGGGATCGAGTCGGCCAAGCGGGAGATCACCGAGATTATTGATTTCCTGAAGGCCCCGGAACGGTTCCGCAGGTTGGGCGCGGTGATGCCCAAGGGCGTGCTGCTGGTCGGCCCGCCGGGCACCGGCAAAACCCTGCTGGCACGGGCTATCGCCGGTGAAGCCGATGTGCCATTTTTCAGCATCAGCGCCTCGGAGTTTATCGAAATGTTTGTCGGTGTGGGCGCGGCCCGGGTCCGGGATATGTTCCAGAATGCCCGCAAGGAAGCCCCGGCGCTGATTTTCATCGACGAGCTGGACGCAGTCGGCCGCTCCCGGGGTACTGGCCTGGGTGGTGGCCACGACGAACGGGAACAGACCCTGAACCAGATCCTGACCGAAATGGACGGCTTCGAGGAACACGAGAATATCCTGGTGCTTGCGGCCACCAACCGGCCGGATGTGCTCGACAGCGCCCTGCTCCGACCCGGCCGGTTCGACCGCACCATTACCCTCGACCGCCCCCACAAGGATGCCCGGGAAGCCATTCTGAGTGTCCATGTCCGCAAGGTCCCACTGGCCGATGACGTGAACCTGACCGAGGTCGCCGCCCGCACCATCGGGTTCTCTGGTGCCGACCTCAAAAACCTGGTGAACGAGGCTGCCCTGACCGCGGTCCGTGAAAACAAGGACAAGGTGGACGCCCAATGCTTCGATGAGGCCCGGGACCGCCTGATCCTGGGTGAGGAACGGGATGCCCGGCTGACACCGGAGGAGAAGCAGGCCGTGGCCTACCACGAAAGCGGCCACGCAATCATGGCCTACTTCATGCCCAAGGCAGACCCGCTCACCAAGATCACCATAATCCCCCACGGCATGGCCATGGGTGTGACCGAGCAGACCCCCAGGGAAGACCGGTACACCTACACTGAGAGCTACCTGAAAGACCGCATCAAGGTCATGCTCGGCGGCCGCTCGGCGGAAAAGATCATCTATGGCGAAGTCAGCACCGGCGCACAGAACGACCTCAAGGAAGCCACCAAGCTATTGCGCAAGATGATTGGTCAATGGGGCATGAGCGAGAAGCTCGGTCCCATGGGGCTGAGCATAGGTGAGGAACACGTTTTCCTGGGTCGCGAAATGGGCGCTCCACGAGAATTCAGTGAAAAAGTGGCGGAGATGATCGACGGTGAAATCCAGTCCAAACTGCTTGAGATGGAGAAAGCCACCGTGGACTTCCTGAACGAACACCGCAATCACCTGGACGCGCTGGCCACGGTACTACTGAAAAAAGAGACGCTGTCAGCGGAAGAAATCGACGAAATCCTGCGCAAGGAAGATACTCGCAAGATCGCCTGAGGCCGGGGCGCAATCTCCTGAGACATCAGATACAGGCACCAGCCGCTGCGGTCAGGACAACGATATAGGCAACATCCAGAAACATCCGGCGCCAACAGCGTGAAAGGAATGTTTGAATCAGGGCGTTACGGTCACCGGAAGATTCAGTTCGACCAGTAGCTGATCGGCACCCTGTTCATCGAACACACGGCACTGCCGGCTGACAACCAGTTCGGCCGGGCGTTCCCGGCGGAGTAACCGGGCCACTTCGGCGGCACTGGCGCGGGGAATAAGCCTGACACGGGCGCCGGCACCCCGGGCGATCAGCTGCTCCTCGATCGCCCTGACCACCTCCTGACCACCCTCTCCGTGGCTGCGAACCAGCACCGTCAGCGGCTGATGATGTCGCCGCGCCTGTTCGATACCGACGGTCAGCGCCCGATGGTTGGCACCCTGATCGTCGTTGAGGAGAACAACCACGCCATACCCCGGACGGCGCTGGATCTCGGCCCAAAGCAGCACATCACCCGGTGCCTGGCGAATAAGCCGCCGGGCAGTAGAGCCCAACCGGGATCCAGGCGTTGCTGACCAGCCGACACGCCCCATCACCACCAGGTCTTCGGGGCCTGCCAGACGGAGGACCTCCTCAACGACACTCCCCCGGCACAACTTGAGCGCTTGGCGCAGCCCACGACGGGCCACCGCCCGCTGCAGCGAACGGCGCGCCTGTTCCGCAAGCGCGCGCATACGCATCTCGAGCATGGCCGAATCCAGTGGGCGCGTGGCGCCGGAGCTTGCGCCAATCTCCCGGGCGAAGTCAAAGCCCGAACTGCGCAGCAGGTTCACTTCCTCGACAAACACACCGAGAACTTCATGCCCCCGCAGTGCGGCTATGTCAGCCGCGGCTTCCAGCGCCGCCAGGCTGAGCCGGGAGCCATCCAGAAGCACAAGCACACGGCCGGAACCGGATTCGGCAGGAACGGATTCTGGC
>JAXHVJ010000001.1:0-138830 GCA_034189235.1 Pseudomonadota bacterium | reverse complement strand
TGTTTGACGCTGCGCAGCGGCATCAGATTCTGCTGTTTACCTGCCACCCCGAAAACTGGCAGGATCTGGGCGTCGAGCCCAGGGACCTTCAGGCGTTGAAGAGCCAGGCAGTCCCCTGAAAACGCAAAAAGGCAGCCGAAGCTGCCTTTTCCGTGTTTTGGCTGTTAGTTACAGACCAATCACGTTTTCCGCCTGAGGACCTTTCTGGCCCTGGGTCACGGTGAACTCGACCTGCTGGCCTTCAGCCAGGGTCTTGAAACCGCCGCCCTGAATGGCGCTGTAGTGAACGAATACGTCCGGGCCGCTTTCGCGAGTAATGAAGCCGAAGCCCTTGGATTCGTTGAAGAACTTGACGGTACCGGTGGTAGTAGACATAGATAAAAATCCTGAATTCAATATTTTCAATGTGCCGCCAGGAATCGTTGTGATCACTGATCAGCATTGTGCGGGAAACAAAAAACTGGCGGTATCAAAAACAGGACTTGCTAATGCTTGGCAGTGTCTTATTGATGAAATGCTTTGCTAAATCTTTCCAACGAGAGCCACTGTACTCCTCCCACCAGGAAAAGCCCAGAACTTTCGCATAGGCATTTACCGTGCAAGCGTGGAGAACAAAGTTTGATCAACAAATCCCTATAAAACATAAGCTTGAAAAAAAGTATTGACGCCGGAACCGTAATCCGTAGAATACGCAGCCGTTGACGAGGCAATGCCTCTTAACAAAGAGCGGGAATAGCTCAGTTGGTAGAGCACAACCTTGCCAAGGTTGGGGTCGCGAGTTCGAATCTCGTTTCCCGCTCCAATTTCTATCCGGTCAGACGGTTGGAAATCACAATTCAAGTCTCTCAATGCCTCCTGAGAGCAAAAAGCCAGTATCACAGGCTTTCCCCGGCGCGGTGGCAGAGTGGTTATGCAGCGGACTGCAACTCCGTGTACGCCGGTTCGATTCCGACCCGCGCCTCCATTTTACCCTTTAAAATCAATAAGCTAAATCGGCTCAGTTTAGTTGAGCTTCTCACCCAAAAAATATCCAAATTAAACCCAAAGTATTTTTACGGGTCTAGTTCGCATGGCCGGTCGGTAACCAGCGATGAATTCCAATTGGTGCGGCGTTGCCAGGTTTGAGGTGACGATACCTGAGCATGGCTCTACGACGGTACTTGTCATAAGCCTTGCCAATAATCCGGGGTATCTGTTCGTCTCGAGTTCTTTGTGGCCATCCTCGGTGAGCAGCAGGTATGCAGAGCGTTGGGTCCGCATCGGCACCAAGGACTGCCTCTACGGTGTCGTCATGTTCAAACAGCTGAGACAAGAATTTTAGAATATTCAGCGCGTGGCGGGGTGCCCCCCCGTTATTTTCAAGATAATGTTCATCAAGCAGTTCACTCAGATAACATTTCGTGATCTTTATGGCAGTGTTGATTCGAATGGCCTCGCGAGCAGCCTTGTCAGGCCCGTAACCCAGTGTGGCGAAATTATGAATCCTGCTTGCCAGACAAAGTGGGGGTGAGAGAAAGCGCACAGTTTCGCCGCCAATTACAAATCCATCCCAGAAGGCCTCAATATGTTTCTGAGGCACTCCCTGTACGCTCTCCATAAAATCAATCTTGTATGGTTCATCTTCCTCAGGCAGATTGAGAAGGACGATGACGCTTTGTGGCGTGTTGTCACCGAACTTCGGGTAGGTGGCCTTGCCTACCCAGCGCTCGGCGCAAGCTTCGATAGCTTGTTTGTCCCTGGCATAGAGATCCAGGTCCATGCTGGCAATAGCGATTGCTTCATCTTCGCTGAACTCAAGGGGGCTTGGTCGTGTCTGGGCATATTTCATGGACCAAAACATAAGTGCTTGACCGCCCACGACAAAGACCAAGTCCCGTGCGCTGTCTGGAATTCGGCAAAGCAGGTCATTGATAAGTAAATATTGTTCTACAACGGAACGCTGTTGGTCTTGGACGACCTGAAAGGATGGCGGGAATGTTTGGTCGGGGGGAGGACTAGCCTCTGACACGAGCTCTTACAGGCGCAGGAGCAGCACCTTTAAGTAAGGCGGACATAGCCCTGCCATAAGCAGGATCTTTATAGTCGCGCATGCGAGCAGACTCTTTTTCCGCTTCACGACGGCCAAAGAGATTGTCAGATTTTAGGACAGCATGCTGCGACATAAGGCTAACCAAGTCCGCTAAATAGTGACAAAATTGTGCGCATATTTTGACCGTTTGTCAAACTGATAGAAAAGATTTGGAAACCTGGGTCTGATGCCGAAGCTGGCTGAAAACACGGGAAAAGTTTAGGGAGTTTTCTGTTCCCGCTCAAATCTGATCGTTGTCCTCGCCCGCTTCGGTGGCTTGATCAACCGATATTGCCGGGCATCACTCGCGTAATCGACTCGGGTTGGTTTAGCGATAGGGGGCGCCTTTATTTGGTCCTCGTAGGGATAGGGAGCGCGGGCAGGCTTTGGAGAGATTGTGCTTATAGACGACGATGAATTGGACGGTAGCAATCTCAGGTTGAGGTGGGCTCGCGATTCAACGCCGAGAAGTAACCACGGTTTGCTTCAAGACACAGTCAGGAATCTGGTCTCGGTCAACATGCTGCTCAGGCGCCCTTTGTGCAAGGCGTCTATGCCAACCCGTCTGTGCATCCCGTTTTCAGCTACACTTATTAACCTGAATGTTTGTTTCGTTTTCAGGTCGACGGATCGCGTCCGCCGTTAGGTATCGGGGAGCGCTGGCCGGCCGGAAATGCCAGTTCTGAGGGGTCAGGATGCAGCTATCTCCGGAAACCCGCCTTAAGGCCATACTGGATGGCACTGATGCAGGCACCTGGGAATGGAACCTGGACACCAACGATGTCATCTTTAACGAGCGTTGGGCGAGCATGTTGGGTTACACCCTCGATGAGCTGGCCCCGGTGACCTTTGGTACCTGGGAACGCCTGTGTCACCCGTCGGATCTGGCCCTGGCCTGGAAAGCCTTACAACGATATCTGGATGGCAAGGGTCCGCAGTTTGAGTGTGTCATCCGGATGCGGCACAAGGATGGGCAGTGGCGTTACATCCATACCCGCGGGATGCTACTTAACGGCACACAGGGTGAGCACCCACGCTGGCTTATGGGAACCCATCTTGATGTGACCGAAGAGAAGATTACCCTGCACCGGCTTTCGCAGCTGGCAGAGTCTTTACCGGGCGTTATCTATACCTTTGTCATGGAACCTGACGGCCGTTACTACTTCACTTATATGAGCAGGAAGGTCGAGGATTTCTTTGGTATTACCCCGGCAGAAGCCTGCTCAGACGCCAAGTTGCTATTCCAGCAGATTCATCCTGATGATCTTCAGACGGTTCAGGATTCCATTGCTGACTCATTCAGCAGTCTCGAACAATGGGAATGCGATTACCGGGTCATCGACAGTGGAGTGGCCGGTTGGCTTCGTGGCGTGGCGAAGCCAGAGCGGGACCCGGATGGCAAAGTGGTCTGGCAGGGCATGGTGATCGACATTGACGATGAAAAGCGCCTGAAGCTGGAACTTGAAAGGTTGTCCATCACCGATGAGCTTACCGGTCTTTTCAACCGCCGCTACTTCATGCGCAAACTGGAAGAGACTGCTACACAACAGGATCGTTATGGCGGGGAGTTTTCCCTGGTTGCAGTGGATCTCGACCATTTCAAGGCAATCAATGACGCCCACGGCCATCCGGTCGGGGATGCGGTGCTGAAGCGGTTCGGTGAGTTGATCCGGCGCCGGGTGCGAAAATCCGACGTGGTAGCGCGGACCGGTGGTGAGGAATTTTTCATACTGATGCCACAAACGTCCCTGGAGAACGCGGCTCAGGTGGCGGAAGACCTTCGGCGTGCCATTGAAAACGAGAGCTTTGTCAGCGACGAGAGCCACGATTTCCGGGTCACCCTGAGTGCCGGGGTGGTCAGTTGCAGGGACGAGGTCATAACGGTTCGTGAATTGCTGTCAGTCTGTGACCGGTCCCTTTATCGGGCAAAGCGGCAGGGACGTAACCAGATCATGGTGCAGTATCCAAAATCCGGGAGCCAGGACTGACCTGGGTCGGATAATGAAAAATCCCGCCGAAGCGGGGTTTGAAGTCCGGTTTATGTCAGCCGGCTTCCGGCAGGGGGTCCTGAATCACCGTGTGGATGAACTGGATGACGTTGCGGGTATCCTCGGCTTGCTCAACGAAGGCTTCGATCTTGCCGCCAGTGTAGTCATCGCTGCCCAGGCGTTTTGCTCCGCAGTCGGCACGACGTAGGCATCGCGTGCGATCATCCACAGGTCACCAAAAAGGTTCTGCGAATCATTGGGGACATCGTTCAGTCCCAATGCCGAGTTGATAAAAATGACCGAATCCACCGAAAGCGGTATTTCCTTGCCGGTGGCGGCGCCCAGGAACGACGCGGCGCTGTCGAGTACATCCGGGGAAATATCGGCCTGGGCGGTAGTTCCTCCGTCATCAATCGCGTCGGTCAAGCTGCCAAGGCTGGATGAGCTGTCATCACAGCCAGCGAGCAAGGCGGAGGTCATGAGAGTTCCCTATAGCGAGCTGTTGCGGGCAAGCTTTGAGGCGCTCAATCGGGGAATGTCATGACACCGTTGTTGAACAGGCGCTGAAATGTGGTGGCGGGCATCGGCTTGCCGAGGTGATAACCCTGTACTTCGTCGCAGGCCAGTCTGTCGAGCTGCTCCAGTTGGGCTGCATTCTCTACGCCTTCGGCAATCACTTTCAGGCCCAGACTGTGGGCCATTCGGATAATCGCAAGCACTACTGATGAGTTGTGCGGATCGTTACCCATGTCGTGAATGAAGGAGCGGTCAATCTTGAGCTTATCCACCGCGAAGCGGTTCAGGTAGGCAAGACTGGAATAACCGGTACCAAAATCGTCGATGGCGAGGTGAATGTCGCGCTGTTTCAACCCCTGAATGGTGTTGGCAACGCGTTTGTGGTCGCCGATGAGGACGGATTCCGTCAGTTCCAGTTCCAGGTACCGACCCTCGAAGCCGGTTTCGTCCAGTATCCTGCCGACCTTGTCACACAGGTCACCCCGCTGGAACTGGATCGCAGACAGGTTGACCGCCAGGGTGATCGGCGGCATACCGCTATCCAGCCAGGCCTTTCCCTGCTGGCAGGCTTCCCGCAGTACCCATTCACCAATCTCCACAATCAGGCCGCTTTCTTCGGCAATGGGGATAAAGCGTGATGGCGGTACCCATTGCAGCTCGGGGTTGTTCCAGCGCAATATCGCTTCTGCGCCGATGATCTTGCGCGTGGCGAGGTCCATCTGGGGCTGGTAGTAGACTTCCATTTCCTTTCTTTCCAGTGCTCCGCGCAGTTTTGCCAGCAGGTTCTGCCGCTCGAACGCCTTCTCCTGCATGGTGGTGTCGAACCGGCGGAAGGTATTTCTTCCCTCCATCTTGGCGGCGTACATGGCGGTGTCCGCGTTGCGGGAGAGCTTGGTGAAGTCATCGCCGTCATCGGGGAACAGTGCCACACCCATGGAAACGGACGTCGCCAGATGGTGCCCGTCGATTCTGAAACTGTTGGCGAATAACTGATGAAGCCTTTCCATCTCATGCACACAGGCTTTCTCTTCCGGCCCGAGCTTGGCCAGCACCATGAACTCATCCCCGGACGCACGGGCGATAACATGGGTTTCCGGGGGGAGGGTACCCAGACGGCGGGCAACTTCCTTCAGCAGGTTATCGCCGATGGTATGGCCCAGCGAATCATTGATGTCCTTGAAGTTGTCCAGGTCGAGGTAAACCAGGGCGTAGCGATTGCCCCCGGATCCGGCTTGCGCGAGGCGGTCATTGACCAGTTCCTCGAATCGGGCCCGGTTCGGGAGCCTGGTCAAGGGATCGTAGTGGGCGAGGAACTCGATTCGGGCCAGGTTGGACTTGCGTTTGGTGATGTCCCGCACGAAGGAGAAAAAGCCCGAAGTAAATGTGCCGTCAAAGACGTGGGCACTGATTTCCACATCCCGGATACTGCCATCTTTCCGGCGCCAGCGGCTTTCCAGTCGCCCTGAGCCCTCAACCATGACCTGGTCCAGTGAGCGCTCTGTGGCCGAGGCATCCAGATCGACTTCCAGGTCGTGGATGTTCATTTTCAGCAGCTCCGTCTGGCTGTATCCCGTGATCTCCTCCGTTGCACGGTTGACCTGGATGAAGTTTGCCTCGTAATCCATCACCAGCAGACCATCCATTGCGGCCTGAACCATAAGCTCGTAGTTGGTCTGGGTCCTGCGATGATCGGTAATGTCAGTGGCGATGGCTCCGCTTCCGGATAGCTGGCCGTTTTCATCGAGGATCGGGAAGTGCACGGACTCAAACATCCTCGGCTGGTTCTCGAATTCCACGATATCGGTCACCGTAATCGGCTTGCCCAGTTCCCTTGCTCGCTGATCATGGCGATTGATCGCTGTGGCCGCAGTGGGCGGAAAGATGTCAAGAATGCTTTTCCCCAGTATCTGTTCACCTTCAAGCCCGACCAGCGTCCGGAAAGCCGGATTGGTCAGCGTCAGTCGGCCCTCTGCATCCGCGAGGTAAATGAGCGTTGGCGAATGTTCGATGAAGGTTCTGGTCAGGGACTTACTGCGGGCAAGCTGGGCTGTCCGCTCGGTGACCAGTTCTGAAAGGTGTTCTTCATGGCGTTTCAGGTCGCGGAAGAGAAACTGGTAGGGTCTGATCAGGCCGGTCACCAGTACACCCCGGTAGATCAGGTAGGCAGACACCAGCAGCAGATAATGGCCCAGTTCGTTGGCAAAGCCATAAACACTGACGTATCGGGTGAGTGTCAGCGTCGCCAGGATGTTGAATATCAGAGAGGTCTGGATCAGGTAGAACACCGGCTCGGCAAAACGTCGCCTCTGCCGGTAGAGCAGTAACATGCTGACGGCAAAGATAGCGGCGATCAGGTACTCGGAGGTGATCTTGAACGGCGTCAGGCCGGTACCTTCCAGATGGCTGTCCGGAAATGCTCCAGAGAAGACCGCAAGCGCCAGAATCACGGTAGCCGCGCCAAAGACTGCGAACGGTAGCATCAGGCTGATACGCCACCTGACCGCCATGACTCCGATCAGGAGGGCAAAGGCTTCGAGGTAGCGGAATGCGATCCATAACTGGGTCGGCAGGTTGCCGTCGTCCCCGGGAAAAATTCCAATGCCCTTGTAAGCGATGGTATGGAGCAGCTCAAGGGATGCGATGAAAACCGCGGCGGTGCCGAGGACCCCGAGAAAGCTGTTGGTGGCCCAGTGCCGTGTGTGCCACGCGAGCGCAAAGAGTCCTGCCAGCACCACGATGCGGATCATTTCCACCAGCGTGTGGAAGAGCAGGTAGTCATTGCGGGCAATCAGGTGCAGAGAAACCAGAACAATAACCAGCCCGACGATTTGCGGCAGCGCAATCGGCAGTTCGGATCGGGAAGCTTGGCTCTGGTACCGTGACATGGGCCTTCCGCAAACTGATTTTAAGGGATTCAAGTCTAAACCACTGCGAGTTTTTCGTCTCGGGACTCATGGAAATTACTGATCCTCGGCGACGACGATCAGCGAGCCGGAGTATCAGCGAGAATACCCTGTGATGTCACGGATTTTCCGGTAGATAGGCTGCAATCGCGGGATATGTCCAGGTACACCCAGGAATAGAGTTTGCCGCCATTCCCACTATCGGGAACGTCAGGGCCGCAGCGATTGGTCCAGCCGTTCATTGAGCTCTTGCCAGCGTGAGAGTTTTTCGGATTCCCCGAGCCGGGTCCGTTCCTCTCCGGATTTGTTAAGCCAGAGACCTTCACCGTTAAAGCTGTAAACCGGCTCCAGATCAGTTCGTTGCGACGCAGGTTTGATGTCGTTTATAAGATTGTCGAGAATCAGCGGATCGGCATCCGGCTCGGGGTACCAGGCCAGAACCATGTGGGCCTGGTTGAGTTCGAGGGCTTTTACATAAACGATCCGAAGCTGACTGTCGGGTACACCCATGGACTTGAGGGTGAGGTATTTTGCGATGGAAAAATCTTCGCAATCACCGGCGTTGGTGGTCAGTAATTCAATCGGGGTCGCCCAATAATCCTCTTCGCCCCAGTGCCGGATATCGCTGACAAAATTGACCCGGTTGAAGAACGAATTGACCAGCCGGAGCTGACGGTCAGTTGGCGCATTGGTGGCCAGGTCATGCAAACGCTGCCAGTCTACAAGACGTTGGTGGGCCTCCTGGCCAAACTCCTGAAGCACGTAATTCATCAGGCGATTGTCCAGCTCCAGGGCGCTGACCAACGAGACAGCAAGCAGCAGGGGGATGCAACCGGTGCGGCGGCACAATGCTGGCGCTGCCGTGGTCATGGCTGGACCTAGTTATTGTTCCGGAGACGTTCCCGGAGCTGTTCGAGACGCTGTCGGATTTCCTCACGCCGTTGCTGGTCGGCGCTCGGGGTGGTGGGCGAGGTGGTGGTCTGCGTGGAACCCGTGTCGGCGGCTTCGGTTTGCCGGGCCTGGTCGTCAGCGGTAAACGACATACCGGAGCGATCGGCCTCTTCGGGGAAGTACAGGTTCTCCAACTTGCCGGAGCGTTCGATAATTACCCGGTTGGGGAATACCGATCGGAGGGTGGCATTGCCCGGGAGTTCATCGCCCACCAGGTAGACTTCGGTCTTGCTCTTGTCATCCTCGATCAGCGCACTGCCGGGAAACTCACCACTGGCCGCAAGTACACCACGCAGGAAAAGCCTGAGATTGGTCTCGGGCAGATTTTCGGTACCCAGTTCGGCAGGACCACTATCGGCGTTCGGGGAACCAAACAGGGTGAGCGTTGCCAAATCTACTTCGGGAACATCCCGGGTACCCGGCGGGGACTGTTGAGCGGGCTGGCCGGTGGCGGAGAGGGCTGGCTGGCTTTCTGTCTGCCAGAAGCGGTAACCCTGCCAGGAGGTTACGGCCAGCATGGCTGCTCCGGCAACCATCGCGAGAACCATTGGGAGCCGTGGGTGAATTGACAGCATCGATCTTCCTGAGTGCTTGATGGACCATTAAAAGGGCCACAGGTTATCAGACTGCAACGTTTTAGTGGCAGTATAGTGTATAGAGTTATTCAGCGGGTCCATATCCTGTGGTAGCCTTTCTGAATTAGTTGAATCAAAAAGGGTTTCCGGGCCGATGTGGGCCCGGTTGCCGACAAGAAGATTGCCCGACGAAAACGAGGACGACCTTGACCATCGAGACCGAAGTTCAGCCGCAGGATGCTCCGCTGGGACGTCTTCCCTTTACCTTCGCCAAGCGCAACGGGGTGATCCTGACGCGTTCCGAAGACGGTGAGCCGGTCATCCTGGTACGTCCCGGTGCGTCCCACTCGGCTGTTGCAGAGGCCAATCGTCTCAGCGGTGGCCGGGCCAGGTTCTCCGCCATCGATCCCGGCCGCTTTGATCAGGCGCTGAACGCGGCCTACCAGAGCGATTCCGCCGAAGCCATGCAAATGGTTGAGGGCATCGGCGACGACATGGACCTGGCGTCCCTGGCGGATTCGGTGCCGGAGACCGAAGACCTGCTGGAGCAGGAAGACGATGCCCCGATTATCCGGCTGATCAATGCCATCCTGACCGAGGCGGTAAAGACCAACGCCTCGGACGTCCATATCGAGACCTACGAAAAGCAGCTGGTGGTGCGCTTCCGGATCGACGGAGTGTTGAGGGAAGTGGTGCAACCCAAGCGGGCGCTGGCGCCGCTGCTGGTATCCCGGATCAAGGTCATGGCCAGGCTCGACATCGCCGAGAAACGGATTCCCCAGGACGGCCGGATTGCCCTGCGGGTGGCCGGTCGGGAAGTGGATATCCGGGTTTCCACCATGCCGTCCTCCAGTGGTGAGCGGGTGGTACTGCGCTTGCTGGACAAACAGGCCGGCTCCATCCGTCTGGAATCACTCGGTATGGCCGGGCAGGACCTCAAGGTCCTGCGCAAACTGATTCATCGACCCTATGGCATCCTGCTGGTGACCGGCCCCACCGGTTCCGGTAAGTCCACCACACTGTATGCTTCGCTGCAGGAGATCAACGACCGCAGTCGTAACATTCTTACCGTCGAGGATCCCATCGAGTACAACCTGCCGGGTATCGGCCAGACCCAGGTCAACACCAAGGTGGACATGACGTTCGCCCGCGGGTTGAGGGCGATCCTGCGCCAGGACCCGGATGTGGTCATGATCGGTGAGATCCGGGACCTGGAAACCGCCGAGATTGCGGTGCAGGCCAGTCTGACCGGTCATCTGGTGCTTTCGACCCTGCACACCAACACGGCGGTTGGCGCCATTACCCGTCTGATGGACATGGGAATCGAACCCTTCCTGATCTCCTCGAGCCTGGTGGGCATTGTCGCCCAGCGTCTGGTCCGGGTGCTTTGCCGGGAATGCCGGGAACCCTACACTCCGAGCGAGGAGCATTGTGAGTTCCTGCAGCAGGACGCGGGCAGTCCGCCGACGATTTATCGCGCCAAAGGCTGTGATCACTGCAACCAGCTGGGCTATCGGGGACGTATCGGTATCTATGAGGTGGTGGAGATCAACGAGGAAATCAGCTCGCTCATTCACAAACGCGCCGGTGAGCTCGAGCTGGAAAAAGAGGCCCGCAAGGGCGGCCCGAGCATCCATGCCGATGGCGTTCAGAAAATTCTGGATGGTGTCACCACAGTGGAAGAGGTTCTTCGTGTAACCCACCGGAGCCAGTAAGTCATGCCAGCGTACGAATACAAGGCTCTGGATGCCCGAGGCAAACAGAAACAGGGTGTGCTTGAGGCCGATGCCCCAAGGGCTGTTCGCCAGCAACTCCGGGAAAAGGGATTGACGCCACTGGCGGTTGAGCCGGCGGTGGAAAAACAGCACCGGGCCAGTCCGCTCAGTGGCCAGGGGTCACTGAGCGCCTCCGATCTTGCGCTGGTAACCCGCCAGATGGCCACCCTTATCCAGTCCGGGATACCGGTGGAGCAGGCGCTCAGCGCAGTGGCACAGCAATCCACCAGGCCCCCGATCCGCAGCATGCTCATTGCCATCCGGGCCAGGGTAATGGAAGGCTATAGCCTCGCAGACAGCCTGGGCGAGTTCCCGAAAGCGTTTCCCCGCCTGTATCGTTCCACGGTCGCCGCCGGCGAGCATGCGGGGCACCTGGACCTGGTGCTGAACCGCCTGGCCGATTACACGGAGAACCGGCAGGAAGCCCGTCAGAAGATCCAGCTGGCGGCGATCTACCCGATCATTCTCAGCTTCGTGGCCATTGCCATCGTAGTCTTCCTGCTGACCTACGTGGTTCCGGACATCATCGAGGTGTTCCTGAAGCAGGGGCAGGAGCTGCCGGCACTGACCCTGGCCATGCTGGCCATGTCGGAATTTCTCGGCACTTATGGTGTCTACCTTCTGATCATCCTGATCGCAGCGCTGACCAGCTTCCGTGTGGCCTTGCGCAAACCCGGTTTCCGGAAGCGGTTCCACAAGCGGTTACTTCATCTGCCACTGGTTTCCGGCATGGTGCGGGGGATGAATACCGCCCGTTATGCCAGTACCCTGAGCATCCTGACCACCAGTGGTGTGCCGCTGGTGGAGGCCATGCGAATCGCCGGTGAAGTGTTATCCAACGATTACCTTCGGGAACGGCTACGGGATGCCGCCCGCAAGGTGAGCGAAGGCGGGTCATTGCACCGGTCACTGGAGCAGACCGGTTATTTCCCGCCGATGATGCTGCACATGATTGCCAGCGGCGAGGCCAGCGGTGAACTTGATAGCATGCTGGAACGAACCGCCCGGATGCAGGAAAACACCCTGCAGTCCAGGATTGCAGCCATGGTCGGCCTGTTTGAGCCGATGATGCTGCTGGTCATGGGTGTGGTGGTGCTGATCATCGTAATGGCGATCATGCTGCCGATCCTGAATATGAGCAACCTGGTTGGCTGACATCCGGGCCCGAGGAGGCCCGGTAGTGCTTTTCCGGGAAAGGAATCCATAGCAACGACGAGTGAGAAAATGACGAGCAAGACTATGCACAAACGGTTCACACAACGCGGTTTTACCCTGATCGAAATCATGGTGGTGATGGTCATCCTCGGCCTGTTGGTGGCGATCGTGGCCCCCAATATCATGGGCCGGAGTGATCAGGCCAAAGTCACCATCGCCGAGACCCAGCTCAAGAACATTCAGAGCGCCCTGGATCTGTACCGCCTGGACAACAGCCATTACCCGTCTACCCAGCAGGGCCTGGAAGCGCTGGTTTCAAAGCCCAGCGGCAGCCCTGAGCCCAGGAACTGGAATCCGGACGGCTATCTGAAAAGTGTTCCGGAAGACCCCTGGGGCAACCAGTTCCAGTATGTGAGCCCCGGTACCGAGGGCCCTTACGATCTGTACACCTATGGCGCTGACGGCCAGGAAGGCGGCGATGACGACGATGCTGATATCAGTGTCTGGAAAACAAAGGGCTGACTGGCTGTGCAATCCAGGACGACGAATAGCGGCTTTACGCTGATAGAAATCCTCGTTGTCCTGATCGTCGTCGGGCTGCTTGCCTCCCTTGCGGTATTTACCCTGGGAGGCAGTTCCCGCCAACGGGAGCTGGAAAACGAAGTCCGGGAGCTTTACTTGCTGATGCAGACGGCATCGGAACAGGCGGTGCTCAACAACCTCGAGATGGGCGTGAGGCTGGAGGAAGGAGGCTACCAGTTCGTGGCCTTTCAGGATCAGACTGCCCGGTGGAAGGCCTCCGGAGAGAGGATATTTCAGCCCAGAGCGTTTCCGGATTGGTTGGTTGCAACCGAATATATCGAGAACGATGCCCCCAGGCTTGCCTCGAAAGAAGACCGGGAGCTACCTGATGTCGTGTTTTTCTCCAGTGGCGAAACCACCCCCTTCCAGATCGAGTTTACCGTGGGCTCGGACACCGACTACATGCATGTGCTGGAATCTGACGGAGTTACCGGTATTCACTGGCGCAAACCCGGGTCAGAGGGTGACGCATGATGTACCGGACCCGTGGCTTTACCCTGATTGAGGTCCTGGTCGCACTGCTGGTGTTCGGACTGGTTGCGACTGCTGCGGCCGAGGTGGGCAGCCAGTATATCTCCGGTTTCGAGCGGATCAGGGACAAAACCCTGGCCGGCTGGATTGCCGATAACAGGATCAACGCTATCCGACTCCAGGAAGAACTGCCCGGCATTTCCGAGAACTCCACCGATACCGAGTACGGCCCTTTTCGATGGAAGGTCACCACCACGGTGAAAGCAACAGCGGAACCCGGTATGCGCCGGATCGAGGTGTCTGTGGCCAAGTACACGGACGAGCGAAGTGATCCGGCGCCACTGCACACGCTATCTGCATTCGTGGGGGAGCAGTGATGCGCCAGTCCGGCTTCACCCTCATGGAAGTGCTGATCGCGGTAACCATCACCGCGGTGATCGGTCTCGGTGTCTGGCAGGTTATCAACGGCGTGGTCAATTCCAGGGACAGGGTGAACGAACTGGCCGGGGAGTTCGACCGCATCCAGCGTGCCATGCTGCTTCTGGAAAGGGACATTACCCAGATGGTGAATCGTTCCGCGCGGGATGTCTATGGTGACTTCCAGCCGGCGCTGACCAGCCGGGAAGAAGGCTATGCCCTGTTACTGACCCGTCAGGGCTGGCGTAATCCGCTTGGACTACGGCGCAGCGGGTTGCAGAGGGTGGGTTGGGAATACACCGGAACCGAGCTCTTTCGCCGTTATTGGCCCACCGTAGACCAGGGCCAGGAAGACAACAGCGAGAATGTTCTGCTTCTTGAGGACATTACAGCCTTTGAGGTGCGTTTCCTGAACAGCGAGCGCATTTGGCAGGAAGACTGGCCGTCGGACGATGACCTCGCTGGCCTGACTCCGGGGGAGCGCCCGGATTTTCCGTTCCCTCTGGGCATTGAGGTCATCGTAGAGCATGAGCGGTTTGGCGAGCTGGTCCGTACTTTTGCCCTGCCGGACTTTGATCCGGCCGCCGCCCAGGGCCTGGTCAACCAGGCTAATGAGGCGGCAACCCGGACAGACGAAGAGGGCGAGCAACAGCCCGAACAGCCAGGCCAATAGCCCTGGCAGGAAACCACTACCCAGCAGGGTGGAGCTGCAAGATGATATGGATTCGGGATCGCCAATTGGAAAGCAGGCAGCGCGGTGTCGCACTGGTGATGGTACTGCTGGCAATGGCCCTGGTGGTGATGCTTGCCTCCGGCATGACCCGGCAACTGAACATCCGGGTGTTCAAGGCCGGGCATTATCTGGCCCAGCAGCAGGGGCAGAGCATTGCCCTGGGTGCCGAGGCTTTCGCCAGAAGCATTCTGGTCCGGGATTTCGAGGAGGACAAGGAGGACGGTTCGATGGTCGATAGCCTCGATGAGTTCTGGGCGATGAACGCGGCCATCCTTCCCCTTGATGACGGTAACAGTGTGGCTGAGGTGCAGATTGATGATCTTGGTGGCCGGTTCAACCTGAACGATCTGGTAACGCCGGCCGGGCAGGTGGACACTCTGGCGAAGGACCGGTTTACCCGACTGCTCATGGTTCTGGGGGTTACCAGCATTACTGCGGATGTCCTGATAGACTGGATCGACAGTAACGACCAGACCATCAGTGCCTATGGCGCGGAAGATGGCCAGTACCTGATGGCTGATCCCGGTTATCGGGCCGGTAACCAGCCGTTTGTTGGTGTCACGGAATTGCGGCTGATCGAGGGCATGACCGAGGAAATCTACCAGACATTGCGGCCCCATGTCGCCGCCCTGCCGGTCAGTGGCGCGGGGATCAACGTCAACACCGCGACCGGTCCTGTGCTGCAATCCCTCCATGAGGAGTTGTCCGAAGCGGCGATCACCTCCGTGCTGGAAAAACGGGAAGAGGAATCTTTCAGTAATCTTCAGGATTTCCTCGCCTTGCCGGAATTTGCCGGCCTGGGGCTCAAGACCACGGGGCTGACCCTGCAAACCCGTTTTTTTGAAGTTGTTTCACGGATTACCTACGATAATCGTGTTGTAAACATGGTCAGCACCGTTTTCCGTAACGGGGAAGGTGAGGTCCGGACGGTTCACAGGGATACCGGACAGAAAAACCGAATTACCAAAGAGCCTTTTACCATTTCAGAAGGATAGTCATGTCTTATCGCCTTTTTGTCCGGCCGGTCCCGCCGTTTGCGGATGTCGATGAGAATCCGGATGCACAGCTGTTCAACTGGGTGCTGCAGGACGCCACCGGCGATGCCCAGGCCCGGGGTACCGGAGATAACCGGAATACCATCGAACAGACCCTGGCCCGGAACGCGCTGGAGAAGGTGTTGCTGGTGGGGCTGATACCGGGTGAGGATGCGCTTTTCTGTGTCGCCGATATCCCGGCCAAACAGAGCCGCTTCATCCTTCAGGCGTTGCCCTATGCGGTCGAAGAGCAGATTGCCCAGGACATTGACTCCGTTCATCTGGCCCTGGGCAAGCACTCGGACGAAGGTTACCAGGTCGCTGCCATCGATCGGGAGCGCATGGGCAACTGGATTACCCTGTTCTCCGGATGGGAGAATGCCCGCCTGGATGCCATCTACCCGGATGCCTCACTTTTGCCATCGACGGACGGTGGTTGGAGTATCTGCCTGGATGGTGAAGTGGCCATGCTGGTCAGCGACCGTGGCGAGTGGTTGAGTATGCAGGCCGCCAATCTTGGCATGTTCGCCCATACTCTGGCTGTACCCCCGACCGAGGAGGTGACGGCCGAGGTTCCGGTTACCCTGTATGGCACACCCGACGAGCTGGACTATCACCAGTCCGTGATCGCGGACCTGAAGGCTCCCGGCCGGCTTGTCGTGCGGCAGGAAGAGCTCGATCTGATGCCGCTGGAGCTGCTTGCCCACGCCCACCACCAGCACCGCTGCCAGCCCATTAATCTCTGTCAGGGCGCCTTTTCGTTCAGGGCCGGCAAGAAGGATAGTCCCTTCAAACCCTGGAAGCCGCTGATTGCCGTGGCTTCAATCTGGTTTGTCGTTCAGGTGGCACTTGAGGCCGGAATGGGCTTTTATTACAAGAGGCAGGCGGAGGAACTTGAAGCCCAGGCCATGGCCATCTACCGGGAGGCCTTCCCTGAGGATCGCCGTACCCATGCCGGCAATGTCCGCCGGGTTCTCGAGGGTCAGCTACGGGTTGCCGGGTCCCGCGGGCCGGAACTCGACTTCATCGCGTTGATGAAATACACCGGCCAGCAATACTCACAGTTACCGTCCTCCGGTTCAGTTACCTTCAACTCGGTCAATTACAGTAAGGATCGGGGCGAACTGGTGGTGGATATCCGTGCTGACAGCTACGATCGAATGAGTGCCCTTCGCAACGGTTTGTCAGGGCAGGGGCTTGAAGCGCAGATCGGTTCGGTCGTCAATGAATCCGGCGGCTCCCGTGGCCGGCTGACGGTATCGGGAGGGTAACGGAATGTTGCAACGTTTGAAAGAACAGCCCACCGTCGGCAAGCTAATTGCGCAATACGATCAGTTGCCCGGACGCGACCAGCAAGCATTAAGTGTGCTGGCCATCGCCGTACTGCTGGGGATTCTCTATTTTGCCGTGTGGCAGCCGGTTGCGGGATTTCATGACCGGGCGGTCAGCGCCCGCGATAACGCAGCGGAACTGCTGAGCTGGATGCAGGCGAACGAACCGGTGATCCGGGGGTTGGCGGGAACTTCGTCGTCCACCTCCTCGACAGCGGTAGACAAGCCTGCTGATGGCCGGGCGCTGATGGCCCTGGTGACCAGCTCCGCGCGCGAGGCAGGGCTGGCATTGCAACGTTTCGAACCCAGTGGTGACGAGGCAATTCGTGTCTGGATGGATGGCGTACCCTACGCCGATGTTGCATCCTGGCTTGAAAGACTCAATACAGAACATGGCGTGGTTATCGACCAGGCTGCCATGGACCGGGGCAACAACCCGGGTAAGGTTTCAGTTCGTTTGACACTGACCATCTGAGAAAGGGGAAGGCGATGATTGACGGCAAAGACGACAATAACAATCCTGAGCCGGTAATTGTGCGTCTGGACGATACCGCCCGGAACGAAGCACAATCCATTCTTTACCATGCCTATCGGAATGAGCCGACGTTCCAGTACCTGTTTGATCACCGCCGGCCGGGCTATGATCAGCGTGTCCGTGCCACGGTACGGGAATTGATAGACCTGTACTTTGAGTATGATCAGGACGCTATCGGCGTAATGGTGGATAATACGCTGGTGGCGGTGGCTTTCGTGGGCGAGCCCGAATTACGGATGAACCTGGCGGAACAGTTCAGCTGGCGCATCCGCATGGTGTTGACCACCGGTTTTGCCTCCACCCGTCGCTACCTCGATTATCACGAGAAAATACGAAACATGCTGCCCCAACCCCAGGCGCACCAGCTGCCGTTGATGGGGGTGGATCCGAAATACCAGAACCGTGGTTATGGCCGGCTGCTGCTGAAGACAGTTGAACGGCTTTGTAGCGAAAATCCCCGGGGCAGTGGCCTGGTGCTGGATACCGGCAACAGCCGCTATCTGCCGTTTTACGAATCCGAAGGGTTCAGGAGCCTGGGCAAGGTTCGTCTGGGTGATTACGAGGACCACGTGCTGTTCCGGGAGCTGAAACCGGAGAATAAAGCTACCGCCTCCGGACCCGATTGAAGTCATTTTCATCGACAGGAGAAACTGTGTCTGACAGTCTGGATTATGATCTGATCGTTATTGGCGCCGGTTCCGGCGGTGTCCGTCTGGCCCGGATGTCCGCCCAACGAGGCGCGCGGGTAGCTGTAGTGGAGTCCCGTTATCTTGGTGGAACCTGTGTAAACGTCGGCTGTGTCCCCAAAAAACTGTTTGTCTACGGCGCACACGTTCACGATGAACTGGAAGACGCGGCAGGTTACGGCTGGAACGTTCCCCTGGGCGACGTCAGTTTCGACTGGTCCACACTCGTGGCCAACAAGAACGCTGAAATCGAACGGCTCAACGGCATTTACGGGCGCCTTCTGGAAAACGCCGGGGTAACGGTTATCCAGGGCACAGCAACCCTGCAGGATGCCAATACCGTGCTGGTTGGCGATACACCCTACACCGCCAGACACATTACGGTTGCCACGGGCAGCTGGCCGGTTATTCCCGATGTGCCCGGCAAAGATCACATCCTCACTTCGAACGAAATGTTCTACCTGCCGCAGCTCCCGAAACATGCGGTGGTCTGGGGTGGCGGCTACATAGCCGTGGAGTTCGCGGGGATTCTGGCCGGGCTGGGTGTGGAGACTACCTTGCTCTACCGGGGAGACCTGTTTCTGCGCGGGTTTGATGACGACATTCGTCATTTCGCCGAGCAGGAGATGCGCAAGAAGGGAGTCAACCTGCGCTTTGGCACCACCATCGAGGCGGTCGAATCCAATGAGCACTATCAGGTCAAGCTCAGCACCGGCGAAACCCTGGACACGGGCCTGGTCATGGCGGCAACCGGGCGCCGGGCGCTTGTTGATGGTCTCGGGTTGACTGACCTGGGCGTGGAGCTGAGCGCCTCCGGACATATTGTGGTGGATGACAATTTCCAGACTGCTGTGCCTTCGATCACGGCGCTTGGCGACGTGATCGGTACGCCTCAACTGACTCCGGTGGCCCTGGCACAGGCCATGGTGCTGTCCCGGCGACTGTTCGGAGACGGGCAGGGCGAGATGGATTACACTGCCATTCCGACGGCGGTTTTCTGCCAGCCGAACATTGGCACGGTTGGACTGACCGAGTCCGAGGCCAGGGATAAAGGCCGCAAGCTGAGAATCTACCGCTCCGAGTTCCGACCAATGAAATATATCCTGAGCGGCCGTGACGAGCGCTGCCTCATGAAGCTGGTTGTTGACGACGATTCCGACAAAGTGCTCGGTGCCCACATGGTGGGTCCGGATGCCGGAGAGATCATCCAGGGCCTGGCAGTTGCCATCAAGGCGGGGGCAACGAAGGCGGAGTTTGATTCCACACTGGGGATCCACCCGACCTCCGCAGAAGAGTTTGTCACCATGAGGGAGCCTGTCACCTGACAGTCCGAGCCCGCTGCCTTTTGATCCCTGGAGTTTGCACCGAATGAGTTGCTGGGAAATACTCGGAATTGAACCGACCAACGACCGGAACCGGATTCAGCAGGCTTACGAGCAGCAGCTGAAGTTTGCCTCCCCGGATGAAGCCGAAGCGCTCCGCCGAGCGTTTCAGGAGGCCACCGGTGCGGCACCGGCGTCTGCTGCCGTCGGCAAGCCGGAACCGGGTGATAACTCTGCTCAAGCGCAAGATCGAGCTGAGGCCGGCGAGGCTGCAAGCTTTGCCAGGGAGCGACCCCTGGACGCGGAGGAAGATCAGATCGTCCGGGAGGTGATCATCCAGATCAAGGCATTGTTGAATGATTCCCGGCGGATCATGGATGTGGGTATCTGGAAAGCCATCCTGTGTGAGCCGCCGGCGGACAAACCGGCTCTGCGCCGGGAAATCGCCGGACGGCTGGAGGCGCAACTTCGGCCAATGGCGGAAAACGGCAGCCTGGCAGCCCCTGTCACCCGTTTTCTGGGCGAGTGGTTCGACTGGTACAGCCTGCAGGGCGTACCGGAGGAGCCGGTTGATGACCGGAATTACCCGGAACCCGGCATGGCCGGGGATCAGCCGGAACAGCCGCCGCAAATGGTGAATTTCTGGCCGGCTGTCATCGGCTGGATCGTGGCGTTGGTAATTCTCGCGTCAATTTTCGGTGGTATGGGCGGGGGATGATTCCCCCGCCTGTTCGATCTTTTCGCGATATTTCCGGGCCAGGATCGCACCGACAATCACCTGGATCTCTGAACCACCTGGGAGAAGCGCTCCTGGCGATCTTTGCGCACATCCATGGTAGCTATCAGATCCCTGAGCCTGCCGTCTCAAGAAACTCCGGGCGCTCCCAGTAGACCGTATGTGGTTTGCGGGAGTCATCGGTAAACAGATGCCCGACGTCAGGGATCGCGTACCAGCGATCCCCACGGTCAGGTCTCTGCCGGGCGAACTCGCCGTGACTCATGCCAATCTCCCAGAGGTCACTGGATTCCCATCCCTCCGGGCGCAGCTCCACACGGACTCCGGAGCCAATGAGGCTGACCGCTTCGATGGTGAAAGGGAGGTGCGCTCCGGTAACCGGCTTCGGCACAAGTCTCACCTCGTGGGGGCGTAAATAGAGTTGCGCATTACCGGTCATGCGCACGCCGGGCAGCTTGACTGAAGCGTCGCCCTGTTGGAGTACTCCGCTGTTTACTGCACCGGCAAGCACGTTAACATGGCCCAGGAAGTCGAACACGAATCGGCTTTCCGGTCGCGCATACAGCTCGGCGGGTTCATCCACCTGCTCAATCCGGCCCTGACTCATCACCACTACCTGGTCTGAGAGCTCAAGGGCCTCTTCCTGATCGTGGGTGACGAAGACGCTGGTGAAATGGAATTCGTCATGCAGAGCCCTGAGCCAGCGACGAAGGTCCTTCCGGACCCTGGCATCCAGGGCGCCAAAAGGTTCGTCCAGCAGAAGGATTTTCGGCTTCGTGGCCAGAGCCCGGGCCAGGGCAACCCGCTGTTTCTGGCCACCGGAAAGCTGGGAAGGAAAACGGTCCGCCAACCGGGGCAGCTGGATCATGTCCAACAGTTCCGCTACCCGGGCGCGGATCTCGGTTTTCGACGGGCGCACCGCCCGGGGGAGGGATTCCAGGCCAAAGGCGATATTCTGGCCGACGGTCAGGTGGCGGAACAGGGCATAGTGCTGGAACACAAAGCCGATATCCCTGTCACGAACATGTAACCCGCTCACATCCGTGCCGTCAAACAGGATGCGCCCACGCTCTGCAGACTCCAGCCCGGCGATGATTCTGAGGAGCGTAGTCTTGCCGGAACCGGAAGGACCAAGCAGGGCAGTCAGCTTGCCTTCGGGGAACTCCAGGGAAATATCGCTCAAGGCCTGGAAGTTGCCGAAATATTTACTGATGCCGTCGATGACAATACTCATCGGGATGACTCCTCGTCCACCGTGGTAGAGACAGTTCGGGATTGGCGCCATTCAATGAAGCCTTTGACGGCCAGGGTCAGAATCGCGATCCCGGCCAGTAGCGAGGCGCTGGCGAATGCGCCCACTACGTTGTAGTCCTGGTACAACAATTCGACGTGCAGGGGCAGGGTGTTGGTCTGGCCACGAATGTTCCCGGATACCACCGAGACGGCTCCGAATTCCCCAACCGCACGGGCGTTGGTCAGTACGACGCCATAGATCAGTGCCCACTTGATGTTGGGTAACGTGATTTTGCGGAACATGCGCCATCCCGATGCCCCCAGCACCACGCCGGCTTCCTCCTCTTCGCTGCCTTGCTGCTGCATCAGAGGAATCAGCTCCCGGGCAACGAAGGGGCAGGTTACGAACACGGTAACCATCACTATTCCGGGCCAGGAAAACATCAGTTGGATATCGTAATCGGCCAGCCAACTGCCCACCCAGCCGTTCCGGCCATATAGCAGGAGGTAGAGCAGCCCGGCAACGACGGGTGATACCGCGAAGGGGATGTCGATCAGGGTGATTAACAGCTTCCGCCCGAGAAAGCGGAAACGGGTTACCGCCCAGGCCAGGGCGGTGCCAAAGACGAGATTCAGAGGCACGGTCAGCGCCGCGACAAAGAGCGTCAGGCCGATGGCGTGGAGCGTGTACTGATCTGTCAGGTTGGCGGCAAAGGTACTCCAACCGGACCCCAGCGCCTGCGCAAAGATCAGAATCAAGGGAATGACCAACAGGAAGGTGGTGACGAGCAGCGCCAGACCAATCAGGGCCCGACGCAACCACGGGGCATCAGCGACGCGGTGACGGGTTCCGGAAGCCATATCAGGATCGCCCCTCCAGCCGCTTCAGGTAACGCCCCTGCCAGATATTGATGACAAAGAGCAGCAGCAACGATACCGCCAGAACCACTGATGCAATGGCGCTCGCGGCAGCGTAGTCGTATTCCTGAAGCCGGACAAAGATCATCAGGCTGGTCACTTCACTGACGTACGGTGTATTACCGGCAATAAAAATGATCGCACCGAACTCGCCCAGGCTGCGGGTGAACGAGAGCGCAACACCGGTGACCATCGCCGGCCACAACGCCGGTAACAGAACCTTTCTGAACACCCTGCCATCCCTGGCTCCCAGGCTCATGGCTGCCTCTTCGTCCTCTGGTGCGATTTCTTCCAGTACCGGCTGAACTGTCCGTACCACGAAGGGGATACTGGTAAAGGCCATCGCTACGATAATTCCTGATGGGGTAAAGGCCACTTCGATTCCTGCCCTGGCCAACCATTGCCCGTACCAGCCCGTCTCTGCGAACAGGGTTGCGAGGGTGATACCTGCAACAGCGGTTGGCAGCGCGAAGGGGAGGTCGACAACAGCATCAATCACACGTTTGCCAATGAAGTTGTATCGAACCAGAACCCATGCCAGCAACAACCCGAACGCACCGTTGAACAGCGATGCGGCTCCGGCGGTCCAGAGGGTGACCTTATAGGATTCGACCACCCTGGGGTCGGTAATCACGAACCAGAACTGGTCCCAGGTCATGCCAGAGGTTTCTGCAATCAGTCCGGTGAGCGGTAGCAGCAAAACCAGACTGATAAAAAACAGCGAAATACCGAGGCTCAGGCCGAACCCCGGCAAAACGCGCTTGCTACGACCGATGGGGCGCCGGCTTTTACCGGCGCCCGCTGTTGCTTGTTTGATCACGCGCGGGCCTTATCGACGACGCTGCAACTGGTCCAGTTTGCCACCACTGGCAAAGTGGGTTTGCATCGCTGCTTCCCAGCCACCGGCGATTTCCTCGACGGTCATCAGCTTTACTTCCGGGAACCGGTCAGCGGATTCGGCCTTGACCGTTTCATTATGAACCCGGTAGTTGAAGCCCGCCAGCAGTCGCTGGGCCTCCTCGGAATAGAGATGTTCCAGGTAGGCCCTGGCCAGCTCCCCGGTGCCATTCTGTTTCACGTATTCATCAATCCAGGTGACCGGGAACTCCGCCAGGAAACTGACCTTTGGCGTAACAACTTCGTATTCGCCGTTGTTGAAACGGTCGGCCAGGTTCAGTACTTCGGATTCGAAGGTCAGCAGGACATCACCGATGCCCCTCTCAACGAAGGTGGTGGTGGCGCCACGACCGCCGCTATCAAACACTTTAACGTGGCGAAGCAGGTCGGCCATAAAGGTATCGATCGCTTCCTGGTCGTCACCAAAACGATCCTTGGCGTAGCCCAGTGCCGCAAGATAGGTGTAACGACCGTTCCCGGACGTCTTCGGGTTGGGCATGATCAGCTCGACGTCTTCCCGGATCAGGTCATCCCAGTTATCAACATTCCCGGGATTGCCCTTGCGAACCAGGAAAGCCATGGTGGAATAATAGGGGGAGCTGTTGTTGGGCAGGCGATCTGCCCAGTTTTCCGGAATCAGGTTGCCCCGCTCGTGCAGGATGTCGATGTCGGTTACCTGATTGAAGGTTGCAACGTCTGCTTTCAGGCCCTGGATAATGGCCTGTGCCTGTTTCGAGGAACCGGCATGAGATTGGTCAATCGCGACGGTTTCGCCGGTTTTTTCCTGCCAATACTCCTGGAACTGCTCATTGTAGGCCGAAAACAACTCGCGGGCGATATCGTAGGAGGCATTCAGAAGCTCACGGTCTGCGGCCCATACCGGCTGTACGGTCATGAGTGCAGCCAGAGCAATGCCACGGGAAAGGGTTTTCATGAACGAGCCATCCTCTGTTGAGTGAATATGCCCGCAATCTATCAAAATCTGCTAAGAACTAAAACGTTTATTGGGTGATTACGCTATAATAAATAGGAATAAATCAGGTCAGTACCGAAGCAGCGCCGATCCCCAGGTAAACCCACCCCCAAAGGCCTCCAGCAACACCACTTCATTCCGCTTGATCCGCCCGTCCCGAACAGCCACATCCAGCGCCAGGGGAACCGACGCCGCCGACGTATTCCCGTGCTTGTCCACGGTCACGACCACCTGATCCATGGGCAACTTAAGCTTCCTGGCAGTCGCCGAAATGATCCGCAGATTCGCCTGGTGCGGCACCAGCCAGTCCACATCGGTCTTTTCCATGTTATTGGCTTCAAGGGTTTCATCGACAATCTTGCCCAGGGTATTCACCGCTACCTTAAAGACCTCGTTCCCTTTCATTTCCACGAAGGCGAGACCGGCTTTTACGCGCTCGAAATTATCGGCAATACCACACGGTACATGCAACAGCTCTTCGTATTGCCCGTCCGCGTGAATATGGGTTGAGAGAATGCCGGTTTCCTCGTTGGCCTCGAGGATCACCGCACCAGCGCCGTCACCGAACAGTACGCAGGTGCCACGATCTTCCCAGTTGAGAATCCGGGAGAAGATTTCTGCACCGATGACCAGGGCTTTCTTGCTGCTGCCGGTCTTGATGAATTTGTCCGCAACGGACAGGGCATACATAAAGCCACTGCAGACCGCCTGGATATCAAAAGCCGGACAGCCGTGAATACCGAGTCGAGCCTGGAGAATACAGGCGGAGCTGGGGAAAATCTTGTCCGGGGTTGAGGTAGCAAAAACGATGAGATCGATGTCCTGCGCACTGATGCCGGCGGCCTCAATCGCCCTGAGAGCGGCCTGTTCGGCAAGGTCGACCGTGGTCTGTCCGTCCGCGGCAATGTGCCGCTGCTCGATACCGGTACGTTCCTGAATCCACTGGTCCGAGGTATCCACCAGAGACTCCATATCCTTATTGGTCAGGATATTCTCCGGCAGATAGGAGCCGGTGCCAATGATTCGGGCGTAGGTCATGCTTGTTGTTCCTGAGGTGTACGGTGTTTCTGTCTGGTATGGATTGTGATATTGCCATCCTATACTCTGGCGAATGTGGAGGTTATTAGCGATTTGTCAAAGACCCCACAGGAATGTTCCAGTTCTACTATGATGAGGGGAGAGTCAAACACTCGCTCAAATTCAGCTAACCGGAGGCCAATCACTATGGGCATTACCAGCCACGAAATCCACAAGGAATTCCCCGAATACAAGGATCGGATTGAAGAATTGAGGGCCAACGACCCGAAATTCAGTGAGAAACTCACCCGATACTCGGAGTTGGACCAGGAAATCGAAGGGCTGGAACAAAGAGGTGGACCCATCAGTGATGACAAGATGCACCGGTTGAAAGCATGGCGAGCCCAACTCAAGGATGAACTCTATCAGACATTAGCAAACGGTAAGTAAATCCGCTAACCTGCAATCCTCAGGCGGTACCTGTGGCGCCAGGTAGCTAAACTCCATAGCCGATGGTGCCATAAGGGGGGCACCCGCTTGCGGGGGGTTCCTTATGGGCCAGACTGCCATGCCGGTTCCCGATTCAGCACCCCATACTGCGCATAATGTATATTATGTTAAATGCCATGCAGCGTATCATTTCAGCCACGACAGACATGCCTGCCAGCGACGACATCAGCAGTACAGCAGCCAGAAACCGCATTAAAATTCCTTTGCAACACATTGAAGATCCATAAAAAATTCAAGAAAACGATCTTCAAGCTCCGGTTGATGATTATGGATTTCCTCGATCATCCCCTCAAACCGGTTGGAAAACCGGATGCGGGAGGCGACCCGATCCAGCGCCTGCCCTATGTTATCCAGGTCCTGATAGGCTCCGAACCAGTCATGATCCACCATGCGTGTGGTTACCTGCACCATTTGAGGTGGCATCAGATGGCGGTTTTCGCTTAACTCCCGGTAGGTGCATTCGATAAACCGGTCACAATCATGATCACTGAACCTATGCCAGTGTTTAAGCAGGAAATGATCATAGAGTATGTCCAGCCCCACACCGGCAAAACGCCTCCGCTGTGGCGAAAAAAGTCGTTTGGAAGCGAGAACCTCGGGATGGCGGTCAGTGAATGTATCCACTGAAAAATGGTGACGCACTCCCCGGTGGACTTCGCCGGGAAGCGCCGACAGTTCGACGCCCCGGGCAAAGTCACCAAGAATGCTGCCCACGCGTGCTTCCGGGGAATCCGGTGCCAGGAAAACGTGGGCAAGATGGTTCAAATCAACTCCCTGTTCGCTAAATCAGAGCAACGATCAGAAATTGAGCTGGATACCTAAGCCGAGGCCGTCGAGCTCAACATTGTCGTCATCATAGTAACGCATGTATTCCAGGTTACCGGACAGATTCGGAGCGAACTCCATGTTGGCACCGATACCGTAGGATACGTCGGAGTCATCATCTTCAACTGAACCAACTTCCACCTCAACCCGGGTAAAACCCAGCACTGCATACGGGGTTACCATGGATTCATTGGCCAGGTTGAAGGTGGCATAACCGCCGTAGAAGTTGTCTACGGAGACGTCCACTCCATTGATGGTGTCATCGTCGACGCCAAAACCGGCACGAGCCTCGATGCCAAGAAAGGGCGTGGCCATCACACCGACCTTGCCGGAGAGGGTGCCGACATCAGCATCGTAAGACCCCAGTTCCGTATTCATGAAAGAATAATTCAGGCCGGCGTACAGCCCGCCAACACCGGATTTGTACATGTCCTGAGCCTGGGCCGCACCGGTAGCCAGGATGCCGCCTGAAAGGGTTGCCAGCGCCAGTGCGAAAGATTTTGTACGTGCCATGACTTGTTCTCCTTAACCGATTCGTTCGGTGTTCATTACTGAAAATGGACCAACCTCACGATGTTTTCCATAGTAAAGATCCTAATTTATCTGTTATTTACGTCGATTTAATTTGCGCGTCCTTGCACGCTAAGGTCTTGACCGTCTTACGGGTTGTGCTCTCGCCCGCCTTCCGGCGGGGCTGATAGCTATCACAGCTATAACTACCGCAGCCAGAGCACCGAGGCGTTTTCCAGAGGCAGGTTCAGGCGATCGTCTCTGACCCGGATTCTGGGCGTGTAATGGCCTTCCGGGCGGGCGGGGACGGTGCACTGGTAGATCCAGCCCCGGGCTGATCCTTCCATGGCCTGAATGCGCTCCATGGCCTGCACCAGCCGGGGGCCGTATTCAGAGGTTTCTGCCACCAGCTCAACGCCGATATGCTCGGCCGGCACCCCGTCCAGGTAGACATCCACAATAAAGGTCTGGCTCTGATCCTGTTCCTCAACCTCAAATGAGGTAAACCGGAGGCGGGACCAGTGGGCATTGATTTCACGCGTTTCCTGAACCATGGCATATGCCGTATCCGGGTCCCGCTGTTTGCCCAACGCTGCCATAGGGCGATAGAAATCCTCTACATATTCCCGAACCATGCGATTGGCTGAATAATATGGTGTCAGCTGATCCATACTGGCCCGAATCATCCTGATCCAGTCTATGGGCCGCCCTTCCTGATCGATGCGGTAAAATGCCGGGATCACCTGATTTTCCAGCAGCTCAAACAGTTCCCGGGCGTCGGATTCATCATGGTCGTTGGTGTGACTGAGCTCCTCGAAGGTGGCATCGGGCCTGATCGCCCAGCCCACATCCGGATTCCAGGCTTCGGCCCACCAACCGTCAAACTGGGACAGGTTCAGACCACCATTCACGAGCACTTTCATGCCGCTGGTACCACAGGCCTCCCAGGGATGGCGCGGGGTATTGAGCCAGACATCCACGCCCTGAACCAGCTGGTTTGCGACGCCCAGGTCATAATCCTCAATGAACACAACCTTGCCCTCGGCTTCCGGCATTCTCGAAAACTGCTTCCAGCGCCGGATCAGCTCCTTACCTGGCTTGTCATTAGGGTGAGCCTTGCCGGCCAGTACGATCTGTACCGGCTTGTCCCGGTTATTAAGCAAGCCCAGAAGCCGGCCAGGGTCGCTCAGTAGCAGATTGGGCCGCTTGTAGTCCGTGAACCTTCTGGCAAAGCCCAGGGTCAGGGTTTCGTTGTCCAGGAGCAGGCCGCAAGCCGCTGCGGGGTCGTTTCCGGGATTGTGTTCACAGTGTTGACTCGCGAGGCGCCGGTGCAGGTATTGAATCAGGCGCTTTCTGTGGGCAAGGCGCATGTCCCAGAGGTCCTGATCAGAGATCCCGCTCATCGGGCAACTGGTTTCCATCGAACGGCGCCAGCGATCCTTGCCACAGGCCCGGGTCCAGAGTTCATCGGATTCCGGAGAATCCCAGCTTGGCGTATGGATTCCATTAGTGACACATTCCACCGGAATGTCCTCCGTGGGCCACCGGGGGAAGAAGTCCTGAAAGGCGGTCTGGGAGACCTTTTTGTGGATCCTGCTGACGCCGTTGACCCGCCCGCTCATGTTCAGGGCAAGCCATGCCATGTTCAGCAAGGGGTCCCCGGTGGTGTCCTGATCCAAGTTGTGGGTACCCAGATCCATCAACTGGTCCACGGTCAGATCCTTCCCGGCCAGCCAGGGGCTCAGGTAGAGTTGTACCAACCGCCTCGGAAACCGGTCGAAACCGGCGGCCACCGCGGTATGGGTAGTGAACAGGTTGGTTGCACGGGTTGCCATGCGGGCGGTGTCGAAATCGCGCTCGTTGTCACGGGCCCATCCAAAAGCCCGTTCAATCAGCGCCAGGGCACAGTGACCCTCGTTAAGATGGCATGCGACAGGGTCCCTGCCCAGGGCCCGCAGCACGCGCCAGCCGCCGATACCGAGGATCATCTCCTGCTGCAGCCGTTTTTCCGGATCGCCGCTGTACAATTCACTGGTAATACCCCGGTCCCCGGGTTCATTGCGGGGGTCGTTGCTGTCCAGAAGCAACAGGTCGCAATGCCCTACCTGACCGACCCAGGCTCTCAGGCGCACATCCCGGCCGGGCAACGGCACGATCACCCGCAACCACTGATCATCCTCATCCCGTAGTGGAGATACCGGTAGCATGGTGGGGTCATTGTAGGGGTAGAATTCCAGCTGCTCGCCATCGTTACTGATGGCCTGGCGAAAGTAGCCCTGCTGGTAAAGCAGGCCAACGGCGGTCACGGGAACGCCAAGATCGCTGGCCGCCTTAAGGTAATCCCCGGCAAGAACGCCAAGACCACCACTATACAGCGGCAAGGACTCGCTCAGTCCGTATTCCATACAGAAGAAGACGATGCCACGGTCCAGTTCGTCCCTGCACTGCTCGGAATACCAGGTTCTGGTGCGGACGAACCGGTCGTGGGCATCCATCTGTTCCCGGTACCGGGCCAGAAACTCCGGATCCCGGCTGAGCTCGTCCAGATGCTCTCCCGAGGTACTGTTGAGCACCAGCCATGCGTTGTGGGTACTGTCCCAGGTCTCCTGATCCAGGGAGCGCCACAGCACGTCACTGCCGTGATGCCAGCTCCATCTCAGGTCCAGAGCAAGGGTGAACAATCCATTAAGGGCCTCAGGCAACTGCCTTCTTGGCCGGTAGGCCGCTAGCGTCATCGGTGTTGAATTCCCTTTGTTGCTGATACGTCAGGATCAATCAATAGGTCAGGTACCCTGTCCGGCGAAGAATCATAATGAAACATCGGGTGGTGCGTGGTCAGCCAGTCGAGAAGTTTCGTAATAGCCAGCGCATTATTATCCCCACCGTCAAAGTCAAGGCCTAATCCATTGCGTGATTTTCTTACGACGAGGGCATTGAGCCTGCGAAGCGGTTTTCCGGTTTTCTCCGGATAACAGAGTTCCAGCTCGAGGGTCTGGTTCAGGTTTACATCATCATAGTCGGTGGAGACAAAAACGCCTCTCCGTGAGGCATTGCGGACCTGCCCGGTGGCGACAGGCATTCCTCGTTTATAGACCAGGATTGAAAGTCTTCCGGCGACGCGTTTGCTGAGTCTGTGTTCCATCATGCCCTCCCTGAACAGGCTTGGCGTTTATCAAAAGATGCCTGTTTCTTGTACACCCACGTTTACAGCATCACGACGATGCTGGTCAATATATAAACAGTCAGAACCGGATTCGTTCATGCCGAGAGATCGCTTCCCGGATTTTTTCAGCAAGCTCATCCGTGCACTGCGACAGTTCCAGTTGCCAGACCCAGTTGCCCTGTACGGTGCCCGGTGTGTTGAAGCGCGCCTCCGAGCCCAGCCCCAGAAAATCCTGCATCGGTACCATCGCCAACCAACATACCGAGCTGAAAGCCGCCTCCACGATTGGCCAGGGCATCCCGGTGCCATCAGTGCCGAGGTACCGGTTTACATAGGTTCTGGTGTGATCATCCAGGCTCTGATACCAGCCAAGGCTGGTATCATTGTCGTGGGTGCCGGTATAAACAAGGTCCCCGGGTTGGTGCCGGTGCAGCAGGTGCGGGTTATCCGGGTTGCCATCGAACCCGAACTGGATAACGGTCATGCCGGGGAGCCTGAACTCCCGACGCAACTGCTCGACTTCATCGCTGATGATGCCAAGGTTTTCAGCAACCAGTGGCAATCCGGGGAAACGTTCGAAGCACGCGTTCAGGAACTTGCGGCCCGGTCCCGGGGCCCAATACCCGAACCGGGGCTGCGGCGTTGCCTCCGGAATTTCCCAGAAAGATTCAAGGCCACGAAAGTGGTCGATCCGGATCAGGTCAAACAGCTGGCGCTGGCTCTCCAGCCGTTGCAGCCACCACTGGTAACCGTCTTCGGCCATGGCGTCCCAGTCGTAAATCGGGTTCCCCCAATGCTGACCCTCCGAGGAAAAGTAATCCGGCGGAACGCCGGCGACGACAGTTGGATTGCCCTCACGGTCCAGCTTGAAAAGATGACGATTGGCCCAGACATCGGCGCTGTCATGGGCCACAAAAATCGGAATATCGCCAAAAAGCAAAACACCACGCTCGGCAGCGTATGCCTTGAGCGATTGCCACTGATGCCGGAACAGGAACTGTTCGAACCGGACCGCCTGGATCGGTTCTGCATTTTCCCGGACAAACTGCGCAACTGCCTCGGGATGTCGGTCCCGCAGTGGCGCCGGCCATTCTGTCCAGCTCATGCCTTGCAGCGTCTCCCGTATACCACAGAAGATTGAGAAGTCGTCGAGCCAGTCACCCTGTTCCGCGCAGAAATCTTCGAAATCCTGGCGGCGTAACTGCCCTTCCCCGCCAAAAAAGCGCCTGGCGGCCAGTTTGACCAGTACCTGTTTGCTCCTTTCTGCGGAGGGGTCGAGCTCATCCCGCCGTATCAGACCAAGCGCGACCAGCTCTGACAGGTCGATAAAGTCGGGATGACCGGCGTGGGCAGAGAGTGACTGGTACGGTGACAGATCACTGTGGGTCGGCCCCACCGGCAAGGTCTGCCAGATGCTCAGACCACTCTTCGCCATGAAATCAACGAAGCGACGGGCAGTGGCACCAAGAATTCCATATTCCCCCCCAAGTGCCGTCGGGTGCAACAAAACCCCCGCCCGACGTGCTTCGAAAAGGCGTTGCGATATTTCTTCCGTACTCATGGGGTCTCAGCATCCTTGTCGTGGCCCGGCCGCATGGCTCCGCCGCGAGCCGGTTGCCCGCCACCCTGGCTCAGTTGCTGGAATACCGATGGCGGTGCCGGATAACCAATCCGTTCATACAGATTGACCAGGTGCCTGCGGTAAAGGCGCTCGAAGTCCTGAACAATCTGCGCCGGGTTATAATCGCCGAACCACCAGAACCAGTCAGATCCCTCACACAATGCGAGCTGATGCTGTGCGGCCTGTTTTTCCTCGGAACTCAGGCTGCCGTTATCCATCACCCGGTCATAATGGGTTTTTGCTTCGCACAACAGGTCCCAGGCACGGTTCTTGTCGGGATCACCGATCCAGGTGGAAAAGGTGCCATAGATCCAGCTTCCGGCTACAAGGTGGGGAACTTGCACCGGTTCGGCGACCGGCTGATCAAGCAGTTCACTGTAGGTTGCCAGCCTCAGCCGGGGGTGATCTTCCAGAACAGAGTACAGCCGGTCGAGAAAATGGATGCCGTTTTCCGGGTAATACTCCCAGGCATTCTCGCCATCCAGAATCACGGATATTACCGGCCTGTTTTTGCCTTGGGCATGGCCTGCAATATTTTCCATATGATGCACAAGGTCACCAACCGCATCGTCGGCATGCCAGTCCGCATAGGTAAATCCGATCAGGTCGGAAAGTCCATCGTCCCGGAAAAAGACGGTAAGGTCGCTATCGCCAAATCGGAAGGGCTGATGAATGCCCGTTACCTCCGGAAGGCCACCGTTTTCCCGGGCCAGGTTCATGCTGTTGTGGATGACGGAATCTCCGCTGGCCGACCATCGGAACCCGTGTTTTCCCAGCTGGTCCAGAGTCGCCTGGCTCAGACCGCCTTCCGACGCCCAGCACCCCTCGGGGTCCGTCTCGAAGAAATGTCTGAAGGTCTCCCTGGCCTGCTTTAACTGCCAACTCGCCCGTAAGTCCCCTCCCGGATAGTGGGCGTGTGACGGCAAGGCAATGTCCGGCATGGTTTCCCTGGCCGACTCCAGGTCCAGCAACAGAGGCAGGATCGGATGACTGTAGGGGCTGACAGAAAGCTCAACCTGTCCTGTCTTTGCCAGGTGCCGATACCTCGGCCCGATTCCGGCCATCACCTCGAAAATCACATCCAGTAACGCAGTCCGGTCGTCCATGGTGAAACCGGCGCCTTTTTCCTGGAGGCTCTGGATACAGGGGTTGCTCTGGCGTACGGTTTCTCCCATCCAGCCCAAGTGGTACCAGACCAGCAGGTCGATCAGGAAGGATGGCGAGATGTAGCGCTGGATTTCCGGCTTGGACCGGTAAAGCTCGGCCAGATCAGCGAGGCGGGCATAGGCTGGAAAGCGTTTGATAATCCGTTCCGGATTGGCCCTCAGGGCCTTGTTCATGAGGTCCTGGAATGCCGGGCTTCCGGGTTCCGGCAGAGTTTCGGCAACCAGAGCCGCCAGGAGTGGATCGCCAATGGATCCAGCCCCGTGACGCCAACGCTCGATCTGGACCAGGTAGGTTTCGATCTGCTCCAGCAGCACCGGCGCAAAATTCACCACGGCCCGGGCCTTCGGATGCGCCTCCAGATGCGCGGCCATATCGCTGTAGTCCTTGATGGAGTGCAGATACACCCAGGGAAACAGAAATTGGCCGGTGTTCAGGTCCTGATACCCCGGCTGGTGCATGTGCCAGCACAGCACTACCGGTGTCTTTGCGTCAGAGGCCATGGGGGTAGTCCTGCCCGAGCATCTCGGGTGTTACCACAACAATGCCTTTGGGGGAAACGAGAAAACGCTTGCGATCCTCGTCCGCGTCAAGGCCGATCCGGGTACCTTCCGGGATCTTGCAGCCACGATCGATCAGGGCCCGATGGACCCGGCAATTCCTGCCAATTTCAACGTCCGGAAAGATCACCGAATCAGTCACCTCGGAGAACGAATTCACCCTCACATGGGAAAACAACAACGAATGCCGCACCATGGCTCCGGAAACAATGCAGCCGCCGGCAACCATGGAATCCACAGCAGTACCCCGCCGATTCTCATCGTCAAAGACGAACTTGGCCGGTGGCAGCTGCTCCTGGTAAGTCCAGATCGGCCAATCGGAATCGTAGAGGTTAAGTTCCGGGCTCACACCGATCAGCTCCTGGTTGGCCTGCCACAGCGAATCGATGGTACCCACGTCCCGCCAATAGGCCGGTTTATTCTCGACCGGGTCCCGGAACGGAAACGCCATCACCCGCAACCGGCGGATGACTGACGGGATAATATCCTTGCCGAAATCATGGGAGGATGTGCCCTGTATCTGATGGTCCCGGATCAGTTCATCGAACAGCACCTGGGTGCTGAACACATAAATGCCCATGGAGGCCAGTGCTTTGCCCGTGTTGCCTGGCATGGGCCGGGGATTCTCCGGCTTTTCGTCAAACTCCCGGATCTTCATTTCCTCATCCACATCCATGACCCCGAAGGCGGACGCCTCCTCGACCGGAACCTCGATACAACCAACCGTGATGTCGGCTTCGCTTTGAACATGGGCGGCCAGCATGGTTCCGTAATCCATCTTGTAGACGTGGTCCCCGGCCAGGATCAGGACATACTCCGGATAGTGGCTGCGAATGATGTCGAGATTCTGCAGCACGGCATCCGCCGTGCCCTCGTACCAGGAGGTTTCGATCCGCTGCTGGGCCGGCAACAGTTCCACGAACTCGTCGAGCTCCCCCCGCAGGAAGCTCCAGCCCCGCTGGATGTGCCGGATCAGTGAATGGGATTTGTACTGGGTGATCACACCGACCTGCCCTATGCCGGAGTTGACGCAATTGGACAGTGGAAAATCGATGATCCGGAATTTTCCGCCGAATGGCATGGCGGGCTTGGCACGCCACTTGGTGAGATCGTGAAGCCGGGAGCCGCGCCCCCCGGCGAGTACCAGAGCAAGTGTCTGGCGAGTGAGGCGACTGACAAAACGCTGAGCCGTATGCATGAATCCTTCCCTGCAAATCGTCTGACTTGATACTTACTGCCGTGAGCCCTTGCGCCACATCGACAGCCTTCTTACCATCGTAATAATATTAGAACATTATCACAGGAATATGACGTAGAATCGTTACAAGTCATTTTTCGAAGGCGCCGGCAGGCGTTTACTACCCGGGAACCCGGTAAGGAAGAAGCGCAATCCATGGAAAGCCCCACCCTGAGCGATTTTGATTTATACCTTTTCGGCGAAGGGCGCCATTGGCACATCTACAATGTGCTCGGAGCCCATATCCAGACCCGGAACGGTACCGAGGGTGTCCGATTTGCCGTGTGGGCACCCAATGCAACTGCGGTGAGCGTGGTGGGTGACTTCAATGACTGGAGCCCCGGACACCACCCCATGACCGCGCACGGATCCTCCGGAGTCTGGTCCGCTTTCGTGCCGGGCGCCGGCAACGGTTCCCAGTACAAGTTTGCCATCACCACGCGGTCCGGCAAGCAGATCTTCAAGACCGACCCCTACGGTCAGTTTTTCGAGCTGCGCCCCTCCAATGCGGCCGTGGTGGTGCAACGGGGTAATTACAGCTGGGGTGATGGTGACTGGCTTGCCCGGCGCAGCAGGTGGGCCTGGCAGCAGTCTCCGGTCTCCGTTTACGAAGTACATGCCGCTTCCTGGCAGCACCATGGCTCCGGCCGTTGGCTGACCTACCGGGAACTGGCCGACCAGCTGATTCCCTATGTCCGGGAACAGGGCTTCACCCACATCGAGCTGCTGCCGGTTACCGAGCACCCCCTGGATGAGTCGTGGGGTTACCAGACCACCGGTTACTACGCCCCCACCAGCCGTTTCGGCGCACCCGACGATCTGCGTTACCTGGTTGACCAATGCCATCGCAACAACATCGGGGTGATCCTGGACTGGGTGCCCGGTCATTTTCCCGAAGACGAGCATGCGCTGGCAAAATTCGATGGTACGGCCCTCTACGAACATGAGGACCCGCGCCGGGGCCAGCACAAGGAATGGGGCACCCTGATCTACAATTACGGTCGACATGAAGTAAGGAACTTTCTGATTGGCAGTGCCCTGTACTGGCTCGACACTTTCCACATGGACGGTCTGAGGGTGGATGCGGTTGCCTCCATGCTTTATCTCAACTACTCCCGCAATCCGGGAGAATGGCTCCCAAACGTTCACGGCGGCCATGAAAACCTTGAGGCCATCGACTTCCTGAAGAGCCTGAACCAGGTTTGCCAGAGCCGGTTCCCGGGCACTCTGGTGATCGCCGAGGAATCCACCTCCTGGCCGCAGGTGACACGCCCGCCGGAAATCGGAGGGCTGGGATTCAACCTGAAGTGGAACATGGGCTGGATGCACGATTCCCTGGAATATCTGCAGCTTGACCCAATCTACCGCCAGTACCACCATGACAAACTCACGTTCGGGTTGCTCTATGCGTTCTCCGAAAACTTCATTCTTCCGCTCTCTCACGATGAGGTGGTTCACGGCAAGGGCAGCCTGTTGAGCAAGATGCCCGGGGACGACTGGCAGCAGCGGGCCAATTTGCGCCTGCTGTTCAGCTTCCAGTTTACCTACCCCGGTTCCAAGCTTCTGTTCATGGGTGGGGAGTTCGGACAGCGTCAGGAATGGAGTGAATCCCGGGAGCTGGACTGGTTCCTCCTGCAATATCCCGAGCACCGGGGTCTTCAGAAGCTGGTGCAGGACCTGAACGGACTCTACCGGCGGGAGCCTTCCCTGCACGCCCGCGATTACTATGGCGACGGCTTCGAATGGATCGACTGCCACGATTCCCCCCAGTCGACCATCAGCTACCTGCGCCGGGGAGAAAGTGAAGTCACAGTGGTGGTGATCAACTTCACCCCGGTGCCCAGGTACGGGTACCGGATTGGCGTACCGTACGGCGGACGCTGGGTGGAAGTACTCAACTCGGACTCGGAATACTACGGAGGGAGTAACGTCGGCAATCCCTGCGGCCTGGAAGCCCGTGAGGTACCCTGGATGGACCGCCCCTGCTCGCTCGAACTCACGCTGCCACCGCTGGCGGCCGTTGTTCTCAGACCGGAATCATGAAACGGGTTCTTTTTGTTACCAGTGAGGTCTACCCGGTGATCAAGACCGGAGGTCTTGCGGATGTTTCTGCCAGCCTGCCCGAGGCTCTGAGCCGGCAGGAGTGTGACATCCAGATACTGCTACCCGGCTACCCGGCGGCAATGGAAGCTGCGCGAACCGCCGGCAGCCAAAGCAAGGCGAGGCTGAGCATTGGCCAGTACCAGGTTGCACTCTGGCGCACCCGGCTGCCCGGAACCGCCGTCAGTCTCTGGCTGGTGGACTGCCCGGCACTTTTTGACCGTCCGGGCAATCCCTACCAGAACGAGGAAGGCGAGGACTGGTGGGACAATGCCTACCGGTACCAGTTGTTCTGTCAGGTCGCAGCAATGATGGCCAGCGGCCAGCTTGGTCTTGGCTGGGCGCCGGACATCGTGCACTGCAATGACTGGCAGTCCGCCCTGGTACCTGTTTTCCTGGATCATCTGCCCAACCGGCCCGGCACCGTTTTTACCATCCATAACCTGGCGTACCAGGGCCTGTTTTCCCAGGAGACTTTCCGGGCGATGGGGCTGCCGGATTCACTCTGGCGTTTCGACCGGCTGGAATTCCAGGGTCAGCTGTGCTTCATCAAGGGTGGGCTGGTTTACGCTGACAGAATCACCACAGTGAGTCCCACCTATGCTCAGGAAATCCAGACTCCGGAATTCGGCTACGGCCTGGACGGGCTGCTCCGATACCGTTCGGACCGGCTCTCCGGAATCCTGAATGGCATCGACACCCGGATCTGGAACCCCTCGGATGACCGGTACCTCGACTTTCATTACGGGCCCGACAGCCTCAGCAACAAGAGCCAGTGCAAGGCCGGGCTCCAGCAACAGCTGGGACTGGAAGTCAACGGCGCGCCCCTGTTCGGATCCATCGGACGGTTGGTGGAGCAGAAAGGTATCGATTGGCTGCTGGCCATCATTCCGCCCCTGCTTGAAAAAGGTTGCCAGTTTGCCATTCTCGGTTCAGGGGAGGCTCGATATACCGATCCCCTCCGGACCCTGGCAAGGGAGCATCCCGGGCAAGTGTCCCTGACCGTGGGTTATGACGAACCACTGGCCCACAGGATCACCGCCGGGGCGGACATGTTTCTGATGCCCTCCCGTTTTGAACCCTGCGGTCTCAACCAGATGTTCAGTATGCGCTATGGCACCATCCCGGTTGTGCATGCCGTCGGCGGCCTGAAGGACACCGTCGTGGATCCTGGCCAGGCGGCTGGCAGCAGCGCCACCGGTTTCTGTTTTGAGCGACCCGACGCGGATGCGTTCCTGGACGCGATCGACCGGGCGCTGGAATACTACAGTAACCGTAAGCAATGGCGGCACCTGCAGCGCAACGGCATGGCGGGTGATTATTCCTGGAAGTACCGGGCCCGGGAATATCTGGCCCTGTACCAGTCGATTCTGACCGAGCAATGCAAACGAAACTGACGCCAACGCAGCAGATTCCTTTACAGGAGAACGATCATGAGCAAGGTCACAGAGTACAGGCTTGAAGCGCAACCCAGGATTCCGGAAGGTCTTGAACGACTGGAAGAGCTGGCCAACGACCTGTTCTACAGCTGGGATTACGGTGTGAGGAATCTGTTTGCCCGTATTGACCCGATACTCTGGCAAAGGGTTGAGCACAATCCCAAACTGTTTCTTCGCCGGGTAGCACAAGAGCGTCTTGACGAGGCTGCGCGGGACCGTGCATTTCTTGCAGAGTATCGCCAGGTTCTGAACAGTTACGATGTCTATGTGGAGGCCGAGCCGGGCCCGGAAGTGACCGAAATACTGGATCCCGCACGGGATCTGGTCGCCTACTTCTGTGCGGAGTTCGGATTCCATGAAAGCTTTCCGATCTACTCCGGCGGTCTCGGGATTCTCGCGGGAGATCATTGCAAGGCAGCGAGCGACCTGGGCCTGCCCTTCGTGGCCGTCGGGCTGTTGTACCAGCAGGGCTACTTCATCCAGAGCATAGATGCCCAGGGCAATCAGATTGCCCGCTACAAATCCCATTCCAGTGACGAACTTCCGATCTCCCCCGTGCAGGTGAATGGCGAACTCCTGAAGGTTACCGTGCCCTTCCCCGGCCGGACTGTCACCGCAAGGGTTTGGGAAGCCCGGGTCGGCCACATTCGTCTCTACCTCCTGGACAGCCACACGCCGGAGAACAGTGACGAAGACCAGAACCTGACACTCCAGCTCTATGGCGGCGACGAGTCCACCCGGATCAGCCAGGAAATACTGTTGGGTATCGGTGGTACACGGGTCCTTGAGGCACTTGGGCTGCAACCTTCAGCTTGGCACATCAATGAAGGGCATGCCGCCTTCCAGGTCCTCGAACGGTGTCGCCAGTTGATAGAACAAGGCCTCGGGTTCGAAACAGCGCTGGAGGCGGTTGCCGCTTCGACCCTGTTCACCACCCACACGCCGGTACCGGCCGGCCATGACATATTCTCCCGGGAGCTGGTGCAGCATGCCCTGGGCGACTATCTGGAGGAATCCGGCCTGGATTTCGAAAAGGTCTTTGCTCTTGGCATCCGCGACGGCGGAGACAGATTCAACATGACCACCCTGGGGCTTCGGGGCTCCCGTTTCCACAACGGGGTCAGTCGCATCCACGGCAGCGTGGCTTCGGGCATGGAAGGGTATGTCTGGCCGCAGGTGCCGCCTTCCGAGAATCCCCTCGGCTATATCACCAATGGTGTCCATGTGCCGACTTTCCTGGCGCCGGAATGGGCAAGCCTGTTCGATATTCAGGCACCCACCTGGAAAAGCGAGCTGCGGAATCCCGGTTTCTGGGATTTCGTTGACCACATTCCCGACTATCACTACTGGAGTGTGCACAAGGCCCTGAAACAGAAAATGGGCGAATTCGTAGTGGAACAGCTGGCACGGCAGCACGAACGCAATGGCACCGGTCACTCGGTAACGGAACGAATGACGCGACAGCTGGTGTCGCCGGAAAAAGACACCCTGGTCATCGGGTTTGCGCGCCGTTTTGCCACCTATAAGCGCGCCACCCTGATCTTCTCGGACCTGGAACGTCTCAAGCGCCTGCTGACCAACCCCGAACACCCTGTGGTGCTGATTTTCGCCGGCAAGGCACACCCGAAGGACAGGCCGGGGCAACAACTGATCAAGGTCATACACGACCTCTCCATGGAACCCTCCCTGATGGGCCATATCATCCTGCTGGAGGATTATGACCAGGCCATGGCCCGTTACCTGCTCGCCGGTGTCGACGTCTGGCTGAACAACCCGGAGTATCCGAAGGAAGCCAGCGGCACCTCCGGTGAAAAAGCCGCCCTTAACGGTGCGCTTAATCTCAGCGTCCTGGATGGTTGGTGGGGCGAAGGTTACGACGGCACCAATGGCTGGGCCATCAACCCGAGAGACATCGGCCTGGATCCCGGATTTCGCAATGAGGAGGAAGCCCGGGACCTTCTGGACCTGCTGGAGTTCGAGATCGTCCCGATCTACTACGACCGTGCCTCTCAGGGCTACTCAAAGGGCTGGGTAGCCCGCTCGAAAGCCTCCATGAAGACCGTCACACCCCGGTTCAACAGCCAGCGCATGGTGATGGACTATGTGGAACGCTATTACGAACCGGCCTCCTCCCAGGGCCAGAGGTTGCTCGCCGACGGCGCCAGGGCGGCCCGGGATCTGGCAGAGTGGAAGGCCAGGGTGCGCGAAGCGTGGCCGGGCGTGTCCCTGTCTGTTGTCGGCTCTGTGGAATGCCAGTGTGCCTATGATGAAACGGTGGAGTTACGGGTCGAGGCAGTGCTTAATGGCCTGACCGCCAGGGATGTTCGGGTGGAGTGCCTGGTCACGCCCGAATGCACCGGCAGCCACGAGGCACCCGGCACGGATCGCTTCCTGCTCACCATGGAAAGCGAGCAGGACGGTAAAACCGTGTTTGCAACACGGGTTCCACCGCCCTATCCCGGCCTGCAGACGCTCCGGCTGCGCATGTATCCCTACCATCCGGCTTTGAGCCATCCGCTGGAGATGGGCGCCATGTTATGGGTCTAGTGTCGCCTGAAGCGCTGTGACCACAGGATTGGCGTACATGTCCAGCAGGTAAGGCCGGATGGCCGGGTCACAGGCCTCCAGCCGCCGCTCCATCTCCGCCTCGGCGGCCGCGATATCCGCCGGTGACCAGGTTTCCGCAGTCACCACGGATTCGGTGACCGTTTCCGGGGTGGCATGAGCATCCGGGTGAAGTCCGCGTTGCTGGTAGGCCACCAGATTCGAGGCATGCAGGTGGTAATTGGCGTGCATTTCGTGGTCAATCCGGCTTGCCAGCTCCCTGGGATTTTCCGGAGCGTCCACGATCGGTGCGCTAAAGTGCACATGCACATGGCCCTTGAATCCGGTCAGGCCCTTCACGATCTGCTCGCTGTCCTCTCCTTCGGTCTTGATGTAGCTGCCGGTCCGCGCCCGGGTTTCCAGTTCTTTGGCTTTGTCGACGTCACAGGGATCGTACTCATAGGAAATCGAAACCGGCACGATATGAAGGCGATTCATGGCCTCGCCGAAGCTCAGCCCGCTCTTCTTGCGGCTCATGTAGAACATCTTGATGATGGCCGGATCGGTGTAATCCAGCCCATCCTTGGCGCGGCCTTCCCGTTGGGCAATCCAGATACTTTGATTGGTGTCGATACTGTGATTGATGAAGGCGGAAAGCGTCATGTACGCGTCCCGCATTTCCCGCGGGCTGGTCATGTTCCGGCGCACCACGAAGCTCTTGTTGAGCCGCATCATTTCCGCGAATACCCGGTTCTGGAGCAGGTTGTCACCGATCGCGATACGCGTGGTATAGAACCCGTTCCGGAACAAAAGGAAGTTCACCACCATGGGATCGAACACGATGTCCCGGTGATTGGAGATGAACAGGTGGGCGCTGTGCTTGTCCAGATTCTCCAGACCACTCGTGGTGACCCGGGTGGTAGTGCCCTCAATCAGTTCACCCACATAAGTGGACAGCCTGGCCTGCAGGTCATCCACACGGGTGAAATGACCGAAATTGCTGATCAGCCAGCGGCGGATGAAAAACCGCAGTACCGCGGGCGCCCAGCGCTCAAGGGTGGGCGACTTGAAACGCCCGACCATGTCGAGAAACTCCCGATCGTTGACCAGGCGCTGTATGGCCGGACCGGTTTCTTCGTCCGAATAAGGACGGATGGCATCAAATTCGTGCATTGAAACCCTGTTGTTATCGTATCCAACGGATTACGCCGGGAAATGTCTGGTTCAAAAACCGCGGTATTGTAGCGTTTCTCAGGCAGCTTTGCCTCACCCGAAAGGCACCTTGACCAACCTGCCGGATTATTCTGGTATCATTCCACTCGCGCCACGGAATTGGCGCCATCTATCTCCCTTTCATTATCTCTTCGCCCCAAGAAGGAAGACACTCACGGTTCAGCTATGCAACTTGACCAGGATTTCGAACAGCTCGCCACAGAAAGGCCCACCGCGACCCGGAGAGACCCCGAGCAGATTTTGCACGAGGTTTTCGGTTACGAGTCATTCCGTCCACTGCAGGGTGACATTGTTCGCGAAGTAGTCAATGGCGGAGATGCCCTGGTCCTGATGCCCACCGGTGGTGGCAAATCGCTGTGCTACCAGGTGCCGGCCCTGGTGCGGCCGGGTACGGCGATTGTCATATCGCCACTGATTGCATTGATGCAGGATCAGGTCGCGGCACTGAGGGAGCTGGGCGTCAAAGCCGCCTTCCTGAATTCCACCATGGACATGGATCAGGCCCGCGCCACCGAGTATGCCCTGACCACCGGCGAACTGGACCTGCTCTACTGCGCGCCGGAGCGGCTGATCCAGTCCAGGACCATCGAGCTGCTGCACAACGCCTCGATCTCGCTGTTCGCCATCGACGAGGCCCACTGTGTTTCCCAATGGGGCCACGATTTCCGCTCGGATTACCTGCAACTGAGCATGCTGGCCGGCGAATTTCCCGGCGTCCCGCGCATTGCGCTGACGGCCACTGCCGATGAGCGCACCCGGAAGGAGATTGCCGAACGGCTGTCACTGACCGAAGCCCGGCATTTTGTCAGCGGTTTCGACCGCCCGAACATCCAGTACCGCATCGCCCCCAAGACCAACGCCAACAAGCAGCTGCTGGACTTTATCCGGGCTGAACACGAGGGCGAGTGCGGGATTGTCTACTGCCTGTCCCGTAACAAGGTTGATTCCACAGCCCGGATGCTCTCGGACAAGGGCTTCACCGCACTGCCTTACCACGCGGGTCTCAATGCCGAGCAGCGGGCGCGGCACCAGAACCGTTTTCTGCGGGAAGACGGAGTCATCATCGTCGCCACCATTGCCTTTGGCATGGGCATCGACAAACCCGATGTCCGCTTTGTGGCCCATCTGGATCTGCCCAAAAGCCTGGAAGCCTACTACCAGGAAACCGGCCGGGCCGGCCGGGATGGCAAGCCTTCAACCGCCTGGATGGTTTACGGGCTGCAGGACGTCATCAAACTGCGCCAGATGCTCGAGGGCTCCCAGGGCAATGACCAGTTCAAACGCGTCGAACGCCAGAAGCTCGATGCCATGCTCGGCCTGTGCGAGGTCACCAGTTGCCGCCGCCAGGTTCTGCTGCGTTATTTCGGCGACGACCTGCAAGAACCCTGCGGCAACTGCGACACCTGCCTGAATCCTCCCGAGACCTGGGATGGCACCGTGGCAGTCCAGAAAGCTCTCTCCTGCGTTTACCGCACCGGCCAGCGCTTCGGCGTGACCTACCTGATCGATGTCTTGAGGGGCTCCGGGAACGAGCGCATCCTGCAGGCCGGCCACGACCGGGTGTCCACCTATGGTATTGGCACCGAACTGAGTGCCAACGAGTGGAAATCGGTGTTCCGGCAACTGGTGGCCAACGGTTATCTCAGGGCCGATCCCGAGGGCTACGGCGCCTTGCAGCTGACCGAACGCTGCCGGCCACTCCTCAAGGGCGAGGAGACGGTCCTGCTGCGCAAGGACCCGGTGCAGAAAAAGACCTCGTCAGGGCGCAGCAGCTCAGGACGCAAAAGCTTCGCGTCCGACCAGATCGTCGATCAGGCCGCCTGGGATCATCTTCGTGCCTGCCGCAAGAATCTGGCCAACCAGCAGGGCGTGCCGCCCTACGTGATCTTCCACGACACCACCCTGTTCGAAATGATGGAACGCCGGCCCGGCACTATCGAAGAACTTGGCGCGATCAACGGTGTCGGTGCCGCCAAGCTGGAAAAGTACGGCGAAACCTTCCTCAAAGCCATCGCCAAACTGGAGTCTCTCTGAATGCCCCATGATGAGCTGCACCTCAATCTCCGCAACCTGACGCTGGATGACTACGAACAGCTTCAGGAGCTGATGGACCTGGTCTACGATGACATTGGCGGGGCCTGGCCCAAAGAGACAATCAAGGCACTGGTCGAACAGTTCCCTGACGGGCAGATCTGTATTGAGGACAACGGCCAACTGGTTGCCGTCGCGCTGACGGTTTGCGTTAAATACGAGCGCTTCAGCAACCCGCACACCTACGACGATCTGATCCTGCGCAACGAGAAGATCTGGCACAACGCCAACGGTGATTCCCTGTACGGCCTGGACGTGTTCATCCACCCGGAATACCGGGGCTATCGTCTGGGTCGTCGTCTGTACGAGGCGCGCAAGGAACTGTGCCGGTCCATGAACCTGCGCGCCATCCTGGCCGGCGGTCGTATTCCGAATTATTACAAGTACAAGGATCAGTACACGCCCGCGGAGTATATACAGCGCGTGGACCGCAAGGAAATCTATGATCCGATCCTGAGCTTCCAGCTCTCCAACGATTTCCAGGTCACCCGGCTGATGCACAAATACCTGCCGGAAGACGAAAAATCCCTGGGCTATGCCACCCTTCTGGAATGGCGGAATATTCTCTATACACCGCCTTCCCCGGTGCTGAGCGCCCGCAAAACCCAGGTCCGCCTGGGTGCAGTGCAATGGCAGATGCGGGAATTCACTTCGGTAGATGAGGTGCTCAAACAGGTGGAGTACTTCGTGGACGCTCTCTCCGACTACAAGAGCGACTTCGCGCTGTTTCCGGAGTTCTTCAACGCGCCCTTGATGGGCCTGACCGACCAGATGGACCAGACCCGGGCCATTCGCTTTTTGGCCGGCTTCACCGAACAGTTCCGGGATGAAATGTCGGAAATGGCGGTCAGTTACAACATCAACATCATCACCGGTTCCATGCCTCTGCTGGAGAACGATCGCCTGTTCAACGTCTCCTACCTGTGCCACCGTGACGGCCGGGTGGACGAGCAGCGCAAGATCCACATCACGCCGCACGAGCGCCGTGACTGGGTAATCGAGGGTGGCGATACCTTTGAGGTGTTTGAAACCGATGCCGGTCGGGTAGCCATCCTGATCTGCTACGACATCGAATTTCCCGAACTGGGTCGGATCGCTGCCAGTCAGGACGTCGACATTATCTGCGTACCCTTCTGGACCGATACCAAAAACGGCTATCTTCGGGTACGGCACTGTGCCCAGGCCCGGGCGATCGAGAACGAATGCTACGTTGCAATCACCGGCAGTGTCGGCAACCTGCCCAAGGTGGAGAACCTGGACGTCCAGTATGCCCAGTCTTCCGTGTTCTCGCCCTCGGATTTTGCCTTTCCGCACGATGCGGTCATGGCCGAAACCACGCCCAATACCGAGATGATCATGTTCTCGGACATGGACCTGGAAAAACTGACACTGGTCCGCAACGAAGGGTCGGTAAACAACCTGAAGGATCGCCGGGAAGATATGTACGAGGTACGGGTGAAATCATCGGATTGACAAGAACAACGCCCTCTCACTATTGAGGAAATGCGTGAGGGGGTTACCGTAGGACACTGATGGAATTGCCAATACCGTAAACAATGTCTATTGTTTACTCATTATCCAGCCTATCCGATCTGTGGACAGGTCGCAGTGGATAGGGATCTTAGCAGAGAGCAGGATTCATGAACGAAGCATTACCGGATCTCATCGCCCGTTTCAGGATCAAACTGGGCTTCTTCCGCAAGGAATTGGTGGAGGCATCTGTCTTTGAACTCGACAGCTACGGCTGCGTGATGAAAACCGATAAGGTCTTCGAGCCCGGCGACAGCCTGACCCTGGATCTGATCATGGATATGCCCTTTGAAAAAATCCGTGCGAAAAGCGTTTCCGGCCTGGTGACCGAGCGCAGAAAGCACTGTAGCAATTTCTTCTACTCTATTGATTTTTCAGAGCATGAACCCGGATCGCCGAATGGCGACAAGCTCAAGCGGATTCGCGAGGTGCTGTCCAGAAAACTGTCTCTGAGATCCCGCCGTACAACCTCAGGTTCCATCTCCGGCTTCCGGCAAATGGCCTGATCATCAGTGACCGTTCCAACCCATCCCCGAGGAGACATTTCATGGCGAAGAAGGCCAAACCGAGCGTCGACAAGATCGTAAAGAAGGTCAATAAGGAATTCGAGAAAACCTCGTCCCAGATTGAAGGGCTCGTCAACGACGCCCTGAAGCAGTTCGACAGCCTGCAGACCCAGATCGAAGAACCTGTACACAAACTGCTCAAGGAAGTAAACGAGCTCCGGGAACGGGAAATGAAACGCTTCAATGAGGAGTTCGAGCGCCGCCTCAGCGAATTCCATGAGCTCCAGAGCAGCATTCTTGAGCGTTTGGGTGTGGCCGCCAAAGAAGCCGGCTCTGACGTCCGGGAGCTGACTGACGAAGTCAACAAGGAAGCCCGGGCCGCCGCCAAAAAGGCCGCGCCCAAGAAGACGGCTGCGAAGAAAGCCCCGACCAGGTCTTCGGCCAAAAAGGCCGCCAAGCCGGTGGACAAGAGTGATCTGACCCTGGTGAAGGGTATCGGCCCGGCAACCGCCAGGAAGATGAAGGATGCGGGCATCACCTCCATCGACCAGATCGCCTATCCGTCCGCGGCTGACAGCGAGAAATTGCAAGCATTCAAAAGGCTCAAGGGATTTGACCAACTGACCGCCGAAGCCAAGAAACTGATCTGATGCAAACGCCTGACCAGCCTGTTTTACGGGACATCGTCCTGGTTGGCGGCGGGCACAGCCACGTCGGGGTCCTCAAGCGGTTCGCCATGAACCCGGTCCCCGGCGTGCGCCTGACCCTCATCTGCCGCGATACCCACACCCCCTATTCCGGAATGTTGCCTGGCTATCTGGCCGGCCATTACAGCTATGACGACGTCCATATCGACCTGAGCCGGCTTGCGGAATACGCCGGAGCGCGCTTCTACCGGGACGAGGCCGTGGGTATCGACCGGACCAACAAGCGCATTCTGTGCCGGAATCGGCCGAGGGTGCCCTACGACATTCTCTCCATCAATATCGGCTCCTCGCCAAGGGTGAGCGAAGTTCAGGGTGCCGGGGAACACGCCGTACCGGTAAAGCCCATCAATGGTTTCAACCAGCGCTGGCTGTCGTTGCTGTCCCGCATCGAGAACCACGAGGGCCCAATGTCCGTCGCCGTGGTCGGTGCCGGTGCGGGAGGGGTCGAGCTGACCCTCGCCATGCAGTTCCGGCTCCGGAACGAGCTCTTACAGCGCGGCAAGGATCCCGATCAGCTGCACTTTCATCTGTTTGACGCGGCGGACCAGGTCCTGCCCACCCATAACGCAAAGGTGCGGTCCGTATTCCAGCGCAAACTGTCGGAACGGGGGGTGAAGGTGCATCTCGGCTCTCCGGTTTCCCGGGTCGAATCCGGCCTGCTGATCCTGGATTCGGGCGAGACACTGCAGGTGGATGAGGTGCTCTGGGTCACCCGGGCCGGTGGCCCGGCCTGGCTGGAGGAAACCGGCCTGGCCCTGGACGAGGGCCGTTTCATCCGGGTACGCGATACCTTGCAGAGCGAAAACGACGACAGCATTTTTGCTGCCGGCGATATCGCCAACGTAATCAATCACCCCCGGGAGAAAGCCGGTGTGTTCGCCGTGCGCCAGGGGCCGCCCCTGGCCGACAACCTGAAACGAATGGCCACCGGAAAACAGACCCGCAACTTCTATCCCCAGAAGAAATGGCTGGCCCTGATCAGTACCGGCGACAAGTACGCAGTTGCCTCTCGCGGTGATGTTGAGTTCCACGGCCGCCTGGTCTGGCGCTGGAAAGACTGGATCGATCGGCGGTTCATGCGCAAGTTCAGTGACCTTCCTGCCATGGAAGAGTCCTCCGGACTGCCGGATACCACAGCCGCCCGGAGCGCCGAGGAAGCATCCCAGGCCATCTCCGCCGTTGCCATGCGTTGTGGCGGTTGCGGTGCCAAGGTGGGCAGCACCGTTCTCTCCCGCGCCCTGAATGAGCTCAAGCCCATCGAGCGGGACGATATCATCATCGGCCTGCACGCTCCCGATGATGCCGCCGTTCTGCGGGTACCGCCGGGCAAGGCTGTGGTGCATACCGTCGACTTCTTCCGGGCCTTTATCGATGATCCCTACGTATTCGGCAAGGTCGCTGCCAATCACAGCCTGGGCGATGTATTCGCCATGGGGGCGGAAGCCCAGAGCGCCACGGCGGTGGCAACGGTACCCTACGGTATCGAATCCAAGGTGGAGGATGTTGTTTACCAGATGATGTCCGGTGCCGTGGAGGTCCTGAACGAAGCCGGCTGCGCCCTGGTGGGCGGCCACACCGGCGAAGGTAAGGAACTGGCGCTGGGCTTCGCGGTGAACGGCCTGATTGATCCTGAAGAAGTGATGAGCAAGGGAGGCTTGCGAGCCGGAGACGTGCTGATCCTGACCAAGCCGGTGGGTACCGGCACTCTGTTCGCCGCCCACGCACGGCTTGCCGCCAAGGGGCGCTGGATCGATTCTGCCCTTGCCTCCATGATGCACTCCAACAAGCTGGGGGCCGAGTGTTTGCGGCGCTACGGCTCCAGGGCCTGTACTGATGTCACCGGTTTCGGATTGCTGGGCCACCTGGTGGAAATGACCCGCCCCTCCGGCGTGAATGCGGAGCTCGATCTTTCCGCCATTCCGGTATTACCGGGTGCCGAAGAAACCGCTGCCGCAGGCATCCTGAGTTCGTTGCAACCGGCCAACATCCGCTTGCGGCGTGGCATCCGCGACCAGGAGAAATGGGTGAATCACCCCCGCTACCCGCTGATCTTCGACCCCCAGACCGCGGGTGGTCTGCTCGCCAGCGTGGCCACTGACCAGGCGGAAGCCTGTGTTCGGGAATTAAAAGCGCTCGGTTACCCGCATACCGCGATTATCGGCCGGGTTCTTCCCCAGAACGAGTCAGGCCCCATCGAACCAATCAGCCTGAAGGACTAGTCTCCGGTCTGGGTAATTTGCAGTAGGTCAGCGAATTACCCAGACGGGACACTAACCGGCACCCACTCGCTCGGAACAGCGTTGGCAGGCAAGGGCCAGCGCCTGTTCCAGGCTCGCCTGCTCTCTTTCGGGGGTAAAACGGACGGCAAGCCGGGCTACCCGGGACTGAAGATCCCGCAGGAATTCCGGTTCCTTTTCCGCTTTGTAAAGCAGATCGGCCAGCGCCCGTTCGTCCCGGGCCGGAAAATAGCCCGGATAGTCGTCGCCCAGCAGACCCCGGTTCCCCGGAATATCGCTGGCAAGCACCGGAATGCCGGCACGGCAGGCCTCGGACACCACATTCGCACCGCCTTCCATCAGGGAACTGAGGACCATCACCCGGCTACCGGTCAGCAACTCCCGGGTACCCTGCTCGCCCAGTTGCCCGAGCCACTGGAAACGTGGATTATCCACGGTTTCCTGTTCGGCCATTCGCTGCCATTCCGCGTTATAGGCCTTGCCAGCGGCAACTACCCGGATTCGGGATTCGTCAGGCAGCATCCTTGCGGCCAGGGCTGCCCGCAGGGAATCCTTCTCTTCCCGCAGATGGCCGATAACACAGACCCGGAACTGGTCGCTCGAGTGCTCCGGCGCCGGAAGTGGCGTAATGGCGGACTGGCAGAGGGTGACCAGTCTGTCCCGAAAACGGGCGGGAATATCGTCCGCCACGCGGTCATGCAGGCCAATAAGGGCATCGGCGGCGTCCATGGTGGCAAGGGTTGGCCCGGGAAATTCGATCTGGTGGCGGTAGATATCGGTGCCGGTCAGCACCACGATCAGCGGTGCATTGGGCCAGAGCTCCCTGAAACGGCTTACCGCGTCGCGGCTGCGCCAGGCATGCAAGGCGATGAAAAGATCGCAGGCTTCGCCCTGATAGTCCGTGACGACCTCCACCCGGTGGCCGGCATTTTCAAGTAATCTTTGCCAGCGTTCCGCCGTGGCCCGGTTGCCGGCCCGGGAACCGGGAGCGGCGGGAGTAATCATTAATATTCTCATCGGTTGCAATGCTGGTAATCACCTGAAAGAATTTTTTGGCTGAGCCGATAAAGCATGCCAATCGTATAGCTGTTCAGAGTTCCGGTAAATCAAGTATCCTGACTCTCCTCTTGAACCAACCGAAACAGGGATTTCAAATGGCTTTGAATCTGATACGGAAATTTGTGGCTTCCAGCCTTCTTTTCATGACGGCAGCCTCGGCAAGCGCGGAGACATTTGTATTCACGGCAATTCCAGACCAGGATGAGACCAAACTGGTCGAGCGCTTCCGTGGCGTGGCTGATTACCTGTCCGGGCAGTTGGACGTAGATGTCCGCTACGTCCCGGTGAAATCCTACGCAGCGGCGGTGTCCGCCTTCCGGAATAACCAGGTACAGCTGGCCTGGTTCGGTGGATTGTCCGGTGTTCAGGCCCGTCGCCTGGTTCCCGGCTCCGAGGCCATTGCCCAGGGCGTGGAAGACCAGGCCTTCCGGACCTACTTTATCGCCAACACCAGTACCGGAATCGAGCCTGCCCGGGAGCTGGCCGACCTCGAAGACGAGCTCCGTGGCAAGACCTTCACCTTTGGCTCCAAAGGCTCCACCTCAGGTCGCCTGATGCCCGAGTTCTATATCCGGGAGACCTTCAGTCAGGCCCCCGAAGATTTCTTTGGCCGGGTCGGTTTCAGTGGTAATCACACCCGGACGCTCCGTCTGGTCGAGGCCGGTACCTATGAAGCCGGAGCTCTCAACTTCCAGGTCTGGGAGAATGAACTGGAGAACGGCAACATTGATACCAACGCCGTCCGGGTAATCTGGAAAACGCCGTCCTATCCGGACTACCAGTGGACCATCCGTGGCGACGTGAATGAGCGCTTTGGTGACGGCTTCAAGGCCAGGGTGAAGGAAGCCTTACTGGCAATGGATGACAAGGAACTCCTGAAGAGCTTCCCCCGTTCCGGCTTCATCCCTGCTTCCAATGAGGACTATGAGCCCATTCGCAAGACCGCGGAAGAGATTGGAATCCTTGATTGATGTCCGGATTTGATCTCTCGGGCCTCAAGGCCTCATTCGGGGGAGAGCGCGTCCTGGGGCCGCTCTCCCTTCGTGTCCGGGAAGGGGAAAAGGTTGCCCTTGTTGGTAAAAGCGGTGCGGGTAAATCCACGCTGATCCGCCTGATCCACGAGCGGGTCGGCCGACAATCCTCGCTGGTTCCCCAGGAACTGGGCCTGGTCAACGCCCTGCCCGTTTTCCATAACGTGTTCATGGGCCAGCTGGACAAGCATCCCACCTGGTACAACACCCTGACCCTGATCCGGCCCTTCGCCGCCGACCGGGCTGCCGTGAAGAGCCTGCTGAACGATCTGGGGATGGCAGAGAAGCTGTGGATCCCTACGGCGTCCCTGTCCGGCGGGCAGCGCCAGCGGGTTGCCATCGCCCGGGCAATCTACCGGAATGAAAGCCTGCTGCTGGCGGATGAACCGGTCTCGGCGCTGGACGGCCCCAGGGCCCATCAGGTCATGGCCCTGCTCAGGGACCGGTTTGCCACCAGCGTCATTGCCCTGCACGATGTGGAACTGGCACTGCAGTACTGCAACCGGATTGTCGGCATCCAGGACGGCCTGGTGGAACTGGACGAACCCAGTGACCACCTGGCGCCCTCCGACATCATGTCCCTGTACTGAGGTTACCGGCTGAATCCATGCTTTCCTATCCCACGGTCAGAGCCAGCCTGATTTTTGTTGCCGTCGCAGTCGTAGGGCTGCTGTTTGCGGATATCGCGATCACCGCCTCCAATCCCTGGCGGGACCTGGGCAAGTTTTTCCTGGGCGTCATTACGCCCAATTTCTTCAGTTCCGAGGGACTGCTGACCGCCCTGTTGCGAACCGTTGCCTTTGCATTCGTGGGCGTGGCACTGGGCAGTTTCTTCGGCTTCCTGCTGGCACTGGTGTATCGGCTGCTTCCGGTACGGATCTTCTGCGCATTTATCCGGGCCATCCATGAGCTGTTCTGGGCGCTGATTTTCCTCCAGTTCTTCGGTTTCCACCCGCTGACCGGGGTGCTCGCCATTGCCATTCCCTACTCGGGGATTTTTGCCAAGGTCTACTCGGAGATCCTGGAAGAAGCCGACCCGGAGCCACGGCGCCTGTTGCCGCCGGGTACCGGCATAATTGCTGCGTTCCTGTATACCCGCATCCCGGATTGCTGGGAGCAGCTCAGAACCTACACCGCGTACCGGCTGGAATGCGGCCTTCGCTCCAGTGCCATCCTCGGTTTTGTGGGCCTGCCCACCCTCGGTTTCTTCCTGGAGGCTTCGTTCTCCCAGGGTCTTTACTCCGATGCCGGAGCCATGCTGATCCTGTTTTATGTGCTGATCGCTACCATTCCCCTTTGGGTCCGCCCGAAACTGCTGCCCGTCTACATCCTGGCGGCCCCGTTTTTCCTGGGCGAAGGCCTGCCTGTCGTGTGGGGTAATGTGGAGCGCTTCTTCACCGAGGACATCATTCCCGCGCCGCTGCGTAGTGGTGAAGGTATGGCCGGGATGGTGCCCTGGCTCAATGATCTGATGGTGAACGAGGCGCTGCCCGGGATCTGGAATACCGTCCTGCTGACACAGATCGCCCTGGTTGCCACCGGTATCCTGGCGCTGCTTGCGTTCCCGCTGATCTCCAACCATTTCGGAGGTCCGGTGCGCCGGACCGGCGGCCACGTATTCCTGGTCATCGCCCGTTCAACCCCGGAATACATCCTGGCCTATATCCTGCTGCAGCTCTGGGGCCCGTCCATGCTGCCGGCCGTAGTTGCCCTGGCTCTGCACAACGGCGGCATCATCGGGCACCTGATCGGCCGCCAGAGCAATACCCTGCGGCTGCGCCCCGACGCACCCACCGGATTCAACCGCTATACCTGGGAACTGATTCCCCGGGTATACCGCCCGTTCCTGGCATTCCTGTTCTACCGCTGGGAAATCATCATGCGGGAAACTGCCATCCTGGGGATCCTCGGCATCTATACTCTCGGCTTTTATGTCGACAGCGCCATCCAGAACATCCGGTTCGACCGGGCGATGGTACTCATCCTCATTACCGCATTGCTCAATATTGGCGTGGATGCCCTGGGCCGCTATATCCGCCGCAAGCTCGCCCTGCAGACCATGCCCACCTGCTGACCTAACGGGCCCGGAAGGTGAGTTTCATCGGATTACCGCCCACCGGCTCTTCCGCGCTCTGAAGGTCAATCCGCCATTCCATTTCAGAGCCGGTGGTACAGAACGGCGCGGTGAACCGGGCGGTCCAGGTATCACCGCCCTGGTGCTTCAGGGGAACCGGGTATTCGCCCATATACATGGATTCGCCCCGCAATACCGCGAGGAAGCGCCCGGGAGCCTCAGGCGCACTGACGGTGACCCGGAACTCGGTACCCTGGTCCCCTTCGCCCAGCGGCTCCAATTCCACCAGCCAGGTACCCTCTTCCCCTTCCCACTGACAATCCCGTTCCAGCAGATCGCACCGGGGCTGATCAACAGCTGAAACCTCGCCAGACCCCGGAGAGCCCGGGAAACGGAGGCCAAACACCAATAACGCCAGCAGCCCGAAAATCAAACCTGTAACCGCAATCACCCGTATCATTACCCACCCCTTTTTTGCCAAAGGCGAATTATGGGGATTTCCGCTGCCAAGGCAAAGGTTTCTAAACAGGCGCCAGTCGTGAGAAAATACTGCGCCTCCTAACTTATGGTTCCACCTTCTGAAATAGGACACGCCCGTGCAACCGGATATTTCCGTCAGGCACCTGAACAAAACCTATGGCGATGGTTTCCAGGCGTTGAAAGACATCAACCTGGAGATCGAACACGGTGAGATCTTCGCCCTGCTCGGCCCCAACGGCGCCGGCAAGACCACTTTGATCAGCATCATCTGCGGCATCGTCAGCCTGACCAGCGGTGAGGTAAAGGCGGCCGGCTATGACATCGTCAAGGATTACCGGAAAGCCCGGGAAACCATCGGCCTCGTGCCCCAGGAACTGAACACCGATTCCTTTGAAACCGTCTGGGATGCGGTTTCTTTCAGCCGCGGGCTGTTCGGCAAGGCGCCGAATCCGGACTACATCGAAAAAACCCTCAAGGCATTGTCACTCTGGGACAAGCGCAACAACCGGATCATGTCCCTGTCCGGGGGCATGAAGCGGCGCGTGATGATCGCCAAGGCGCTGTCCCACGAACCGCAGATCCTGTTCCTGGATGAGCCGACAGCGGGTGTGGACGTGGAACTCCGGCGGGATATGTGGGAAATGGTGCGCAAGTTGCGGGAGAACGGCGTCACCATCATCCTGACCACTCACTACATTGAAGAAGCCGAGGAAATGGCGGACCGCATCGGGGTAATCCGGCAGGGGGAAATCATCCTGGTGGAAGACAAAGCCCGGCTGATGACCAAGCTCGGCAAGAAGGAGCTCCGCCTTCAGCTCCAGAACAAGCTCGACCAGGTGCCCCGGGAACTCACCCTGGAACCGGTGGAACTGGCCAACGACGGCTGGGAGCTGATTTTCACCTTTGACTCCCAGCAGGAACAGGCCGGGGTGGCGCGCCTGTTGCGCACATTGGGCGACCTCGGTATCGAATTCCGGGATCTGCAAACCCGGGAAAGCTCCCTGGAAGAGATTTTTGTCGGCCTCGTCCACGAGTAACCCGACCTGACGGAGAATCGAATGAACCTTTACGGTATCCGCGCAATCTACAAATTCGAAATGGCCCGGATGAAACGCACCGTGATGCAAAGCGTGCTTTCACCGGTGATTTCCACCTGCCTGTATTTCGTGGTGTTCGGCTCGGCCATCGGCTCACGCATGGGCGATATCGACAACATCAGTTACGGTGCCTACATCATTCCCGGCCTGGTGATGCTGTCGCTGCTGATGCAGAGCATTTCGAACGCCTCCTTCAGCATCTACATGCCCAAATTCTCTGGCACCATCTATGAGGTGCTGTCGGCGCCGGTCTCCTACGTGGAGGTCGTCATCGGCTATGTTGGTGCTGCGGCGAGCAAGTCGGTGATCCTTGGCCTGATCATCCTTGCCACGGCCAGGCTATTCGTGGACTACACCGTGCTGCACCCGTTCTGGATGGTGGCGTTCCTGGTGCTCACCGCGGTCACCTTCAGCCTGTTCGGTTTCATCATTGGCATCTGGGCGGACGGCTTCGAGAAACTGCAGATCGTGCCCATGATGATCGTCACACCCCTGGTTTTCCTCGGCGGCACCTTCTACTCCATCGACATGCTGCCGGAGATCTGGCAGACCATCAGTCTGTTCAACCCGGTGGTGTACCTGATCAGCGGTTTCCGCTGGGCGTTTTACGGGGTGTCTGATGTGCACGTAGGGATCAGCGTGGGAATGACCGTGGTGTTCCTGGCCCTGTGCATGACCGCCGTCTGGTGGATCTTCAAGACCGGCTACCGGCTGCGTTCCTGATGGCCGCTTTTCGATCGGCCAGCCTTGTACTGGCGTTTGTCCTGATTACCGGATGCGGAGTTAGTGCCACCCCGCCCCAGACTGATCTACCCGTAACCAATGCGTGCTTCGTGAGCGATTCAGACCCTGTTCAGGTGACCCTGGAAGTGGCCAGCACGTCGGAACAGAGACAGGCAGGGCTCATGGGGAGGACAGAACTGCCGGCAAGCCACGGCATGCTCTTCCAGTATGAGGAAGCAAGGGAACCGAAGAACGGTTTCTGGATGTACCGCACCCTGATCCCCCTGGATATCGCTTTTCTGGACCGGGAAGGCACCATTCGCAACATCCGCGCCATGGTGCCCTGCTCCGCCTCACAGGGGACGAACTGCCCCATCTACCCGGCGGGCGTCCCTTATTGGTCCGCCGTGGAGATGAATGCCGGATTCTACCTCGCCAACGGTGTCGAGGTGGGCGACCGACTGGTTCTGGATGGCGACAAGTGCCCGACGAAAGACTAGCTGTCCTTCCACTCGGGCTTGCGCTTTTCCAGAAACGCACAGATGCCTTCCCGGGCGTCGTTGGCCCGAATATTTTCCGCCATGACCGTTGACGTGTACTCGTAGGCCTCCGCCAGTGGCATTTCCAGTTGGCGGTAGAACGCGCCCTTGCCAATCCTCAGGGTGTGGCCGGATTTCTCCGCAATGGTGCGCGCCATCTGATAGACGGTTTCATCCAGAACCTGCTCGTCCACCACGCGGTTGACCAGCCCAATCTGCTCCGCCTTCGGCGCACTGACCAGCTCCCCGGTCAGCAGCATTTCCATCGCATGCTTGCGGGGGACATTCCGTGACAGCGCCACCATCGGGGTGGAACAGAACAACCCGATGTTCGCACCGGGCGTGGCAAAGCGTGCGGAATCCGCGGCAACCGCCAGATCACAGGACGCCACCAGCTGGCACCCGGCCGCCGTCGCCACCCCCGCTACCCGGGCAATCACCGGCTTGGGCAGGTTCACAATCTGCTGCATCACCTTGCTGCACAGGTTGAACAGACCGAGCTGGAAATCATGACTGTCGAACTGGTCCCGGATTTCCTTCAGATCGTGCCCGGCACAGAACACATTACCGCGCGCCGCCAGAACCACGACCCGCGTTTCCGCATCCTCCGCCACTCGCTCAAGCTCCTCCGACAAGGCCTCCAGCATGGCCATGGACAGGCTGTTGCGGCGCTCCGGCTGATTCAGCGTGAGCGTGGTGATCCCGTTTTCCGAATAATGCGTTACCAACGCATCGCTAACCTCGGTCATGACATTAACCTCCTGAACGTCTTGTCATTCTTTTGATTCAGTATCAGCCAGGAGCAGGACTCTGTCGAAGGGACTTTGGTCGGATTCCTTAAGGGGTAGCTCCGATTGCCCAGGTAAAGGTTGCAAATGCAGTATCCGTCCACAGGATTACAGGTAGACACTCGTTAAAAACGGGAGGAGGACCGGATGTCCAAATCACTGATTCTCAGGATCATCGTGGCCATCGCCATCATTGGCGGCGGAATTTTCGTCATAATGAAAGACGAACCTCAGCCGCCCACCGGCGATATCAACAATGTTGTGCCATTTCCGAAACAGGACAATCAATGACCCGGAATAACCGCGCTTTCCCACCTTGCTCGTGACCATCGCTTAGGTCCGACAGGCTGCGAGTACATTATTTCAGGGTCATAGGTACTCAAGTCATGCGCGATTGGAATGCCGCCAGGAGGAGGCATTGTTGCGGGAAACGCCGCCGTCATGAAAGTGCAATGGAACTGTCGCACATTAAATCATCAATTAACAATGGTTGAGAAGTCAGGGCCGGCTCTACGTTGGCTCTTTCAGGCATATATTGGGATTTAAGAGGTGCAGCAAGCATGGAACGGAGCCCCCCGAAGGCCGATACCCCCGCAGAATTTGAAGACATGGACAATGTGCTTCGTGAACTCCTACAACTGCGAGAAGAAATGCTCGCAGAAGTAAAGCGACATGAATCAGAATTATGCGATATTGATCCTGCGTATCAGATCAGCGCTGAAAACCTGCTGCACTATCTGGTCTTGCGCCGGCACGACATTCGTTCCCTTCAGCAACGTCTGAGCGCGCTCGGTCTGTCTTCTCTTGGTCGATCCGAGGCCTGCGTTCTGGCGTCTATCAATGCCGTTGTTCGTGTTCTGGAACACCTTCTGGGCAAGGCGCCCTCAAACCAATTTAGTGGGGCTGTTAAAACGGTCGATATTCTCGGTGGGGGAAAGCTGTTGTCAGAGCACACAGAGCGTCTCCTCGGGCCGTCTTCAGAAGAACGCGACGTTCGTATTATGGTCACGATGCCAACTGAAGCCGCATCCGATTATCGAATTGTTCATGATCTGCTGGCAAAGGGCATGAACTGTATGCGAATCAATTGTGCTCATGATAGCCCGGATATTTGGGCGGGAATGGTGGAAAATCTTCGCAAAGCGGAAACGTCCCTTAGGCGTAAGTGTCGGGTCTTTATGGATTTGAGCGGCCCCAAATTGCGAACCGGCGAGATCGAACCAGGCCCACCAGTCGTTCACATTCGACCGGAAAGAGACGCATTCGGGCTCACGATCGTGCCCGCACGGATATGGTTGACGCCAGAGGAGTCACCACACAACGCACCGTACCCTTGCGAAGCGACGTTTACGGTCCCCGGTGATTGGCTGAAATCCATTCACAAATACGATGAGGTGGGATTGGTTGATACCAGAGGCAGTTCGCGAACATGGTCTGTGATCGAAGTTTCTGCCGAAGGCTGTTGGGTCGAGAGTATCAAAGGCTGCTTCATTGTCCCCGGTACGGAGCTTCATATTAAAGATAAACAGAGACGCCTATGCTGTCGTATCGGGGAGTTTGCTCCCCGTCCGGGCGTACTGTTGTTGCATCCGGGTGATCCATTGATAGTGACAGCCGATCCCATCAAGGGGCACGCCGCGACCCATGATACTGGCGGCAGAATACTGACGCCGGCAACGATCAGTTGCACTCTGCCAGAGGTTGTATCACAAGTTCGACCCGGGGAAGCGATATGGTTGGATGACGGCAAAATTGGTGGAGTTATCGAAACAGTGGATGAGGATCGGTTCCTGGCCCGAATCACCCATGCCAAGGCCAAAGGCTCCAAGCTGCGCAGCAATAAAGGGATCAACCTACCGGATAGTAAGCTTGAACTCGACGCACTGACCTCCGGGGACATCAGTAACCTCCCGTTCATCGTAAACCATGCAGATGTCGTCGAAATGTCATTCGTGAACAGTGCGCAAGACGTGGCGATGCTCGAGCGCCATCTCGGCACAGTGGAGGGTGAAACGCCGGCAATAGTCCTGAAAGTGGAGACTCGCCGAGGGTTTGAAAACCTCCCACAAATGCTACTTGCCGCCATGCGCTGGCCCTCCTGTGGTGTCATGATTGCCCGGGGTGATCTGGCCGTGGAGTGTGGTTTTGAGCGTCTCGCAGAGGCTCAGGAAGAAATTCTGTGGGTTTGCGAGGCCGCCCACATTCCCGTTATCTGGGCAACGCAGGTTCTGGAAAACCTGGCGCAGAAAGGCATGCCGTCACGAGCCGAAATTACGGATGCCGCAATGGGGCATCGGGCTGAATGTGTGATGCTGAATAAAGGGCCACACATCGTGGAAGCGGTTGCAGCATTGGATGATATCCTGAAGCGAATGCAATCCCACCAGTCCAAGAAGCGATCCATGCTGCGAGAGCTTCACTTGGCACACATGGGACCGACACTATAAAAAACCCGGGGCAGAGCTCCCGGCTGCGGCCGAGGCCTACACAACCCGATAACGGAGTTTTAGAAGAGGCCGGGAAAACTGTAACTAATTGATTATAATGGTGCCCGGAGCCGGAATCGAACCGGCACGGCCTTGCGGCCGAGAGATTTTAAGTCTCTTGTGTCTACCAATTTCACCATCCGGGCATTTGGAGGGAGGTTTTGAGGTGCCGAATTGTATAAGGCCATGTGCCGTAACGCAATTCTGAATCCGGGTACCATCAGGCTTCCACCGACTTAACGGCCCTGCCCTTGTAGATGTAGCCGGCGATTTTCGGGGCGCTGGGGATGTAGAGGTTTTCCAGTTCCCGGATCTCGAAGCCGGCTTCGCGGATGAGGTCGGCGATGTGTCGGTTCAGGTGGCAGCCGCCGGCGACTTTCTTCCAGGCCGGGGTGATCCGGTGCTGCCATTTGTTTACGCCAGAATGCCCGGATTCCCCGTGTTCCAGGAAGATCAGTTCTCCACCCGGTTTGAGTACGCGTTTCATCTGTTGCAGTGCGGCGTGCGAGTCGGGAATGGTGCACAGGGTGAAGGTGAGCAGCACGGTGTCGATGGTATTGTCTTCCAGCGGGATCTTTTCACCGGGCAGGTCCAGCCACTCGACCTTGATGTTCGAGCGTCGCAGGTTTGGCTGGGCTTTGCGCCGCATGCCTTCCGAGGGTTCCAGACCGTAGACCAGGTCGACTTTGTCGGTGTCGTAGAATTCCAGGTTGATGGCCGATCCCATGCCCACTTCCAGCACGGTTCCCCGGGCGTGGGGCACCATCTGATTCCGCAGCTTCATCACCTGGCCCATGGAGCAGGCCTTGTCTATGATGTGTGGGAGTATCCGGTCTTCGTAAAAGCTCATTGGTGTCACCATAATTGTTATGAATCAAACAGCGCGACAATCTGTCCTATCGGTTTTACCGTGCTATTGGGTAGCATGGTATTCATCTGCCGGTAATTACAACATAACAATATGAGCTAAGGCAGCGGCAGGGCGGGTGTAGTGTGCCGGCTGGCGAATTCGCCAGCGGCACACTCTCGCTCGCTCTAATTGTGATGTGTGGGTTTACCGGAGGTTCCCATGGAACTAGATCCCCTCTTACTATCGCGAATCCAGTTCGCGTTCGTGGTGTCATTTCACGCCATTTTCCCGGTGTTTACCATCGGTTTGGCCTCCTATATTGCGGTGCTGGAAGCCCTGGGCTTCAAGACCGGCAATCCGGTGTGGCTGAAACTCTCCGGCTTCTGGACCAGGGTCTTTGCCGTGGTCTTCGGCATGGGCGTGGTCTCGGGCATCGTGATGTCGTTCCAGTTCGGTACCAACTGGAGTAATTTTGCCCAGGCCACCGCCAATTTCCTCGGGCCGGTACTCAGCTATGAGGTGATCACCGCCTTCTTCCTGGAAGCCGCGTTCCTGGGTGTGCTGCTGTTCGGCCGCAACAAGGTCCCGGCCGGGGTGCACCTGTTCGCCGCCATCATGGTGGCCACCGGCACCTTCATCTCGTCGTTCTGGATTCTGTCGGCCAACAGCTGGATGCAGACTCCGGCCGGCTTCGAGCTGCGTGATGGCGTGTTCCATGTCACCTCCTGGACTGAGGCGATCTTCAACCCCTCCTTCCCGTACCGGTTCATGCATATGGCCCTGGCCTCGTTCCTGACCGGCAGCTTCGTGGTGGCCGGTGTCAGTGCCTGGTACATTCTGCGCGGCCGGGAAGTGGAAGCCAACCGCAAGGCGCTGTCCATGTGTCTGTGGCTGATCCTGTTCATCGCCCCCGCCCAGTTGGTGGTGGGTGACTTCCATGGCCTCAGCACCCTGGAGCATCAGCCCACCAAGGTGGCGGCGATGGAAGGCAACTGGGAGACCTCCTCCAGCGTGCCGCTGCTGCTGTTTGCCATTCCCGACCAGGAAGCCCAGACCAACCATTTCGAGATCGGCATTCCCGGCATCGCGAGCCTGATCCTGACCCACAAATGGGACGGTGTCGTCCCGGGCCTGAAAGAAATGCCCCCGGCGGAGCAACCGCCGGTGGCCCTCGTGTTCTGGTCGTTCCGGATCATGGTGGCTATCGGTACCCTGATGATCCTGGTGGGCCTGACCGGCCTGGCGCTGCGTCGCGGTGGTCGCCACCTCCGGTCCACCTGGTTCCTGCAGGTGCTGCGGGTAATGAGCATTGCCCCGTTCATTGCGGTACTGACCGGCTGGTTCGTGACCGAAGTGGGCCGGGCCCCCTGGCTGGTGTACGGCATCATGGACCAGGCCTCGGCGGTGACTCCGTCGCTCACCGGGGGCATGGCGCTGTTTACCCTGATCGGCTACATCGTGGTGTATGCTCTGGTGTTCTCCGCGGGCGTCTACTACCTGATGCGGGTGCTGTACGTGGGGCTGGAAGACCAGCATGGCGAGGAAGAGCATGAGGCGGACCGCCCGGCCCGTCCGCTCTCCGCCGCCCACGTGCCATTCGAATACGGTGACGACAAACGCCACAACCCGGCCAGGCAGGGAGGTTACTGATTATGGAACTGTTCGATCTGCCCCTGATCTGGGCATTCATTATCGGCTTCGGCATCATCATGTATGTGCTGATGGACGGCTTCGACCTCGGTGTGGGCATCCTGTTCCCGTTCGCCCCGAGCGAGGGTGACCGGGACACCATGATGAACTCGGTGGCCCCGGTGTGGGACGGCAACGAGACCTGGCTGGTGCTCGGCGGTGCCGGCCTGCTGGCAGCCTTCCCGATGGTCTACACCATCTTACTGCCGGCGCTGTACATCGGCGTGTTTCTGCTGTTGGCCGGCCTGATCTTCCGGGGCGTGGCCTTCGAGTTCCGGTTCAAGGCCCGGACCTCCCGGTACCTGTGGAACTGGGCCTTTGCCGGGGGCTCCACCGTCGCCTCCTTTGCCCAGGGCGCGGTGGCCGGTGCCTACATCCAGGGCTTCCATACCGTTGACGGCGTTTACGTCGGCGGCGCCCTGGACTGGCTGACGCCGTTCACGGTCCTGACCGGTCTGGGTATGCTGGCCGGATATTCCCTGCTGGGAGCCACCTGGCTGATCATGAAGACCGAGGGTCGGCTGCAGGAATGGGCCTGCAAGATCACCCTGCCATTGCTGGTGGCGGTGCTGGTTATCTTCGGCATCATCAGTGTCTGGACGCCGTTTGTGGACGACATGGTGCGCGAGCGCTGGTTCTCCAATCTGACCGTGATCTGGGTTCTGCCGGTGCTGACCCTGCTGTGTGCGTTCCAGATCTTCCGGTCGGTGCGCAGCCGGGCTGAGGGCATGCCGTTTGTGGCGACCATGGGGCTGTTCATCACCATCTACCTGGGTCTGGTGGTCAGTCGCTGGCCATACATGGTGCCGCCGGAGTACACCCTGTGGGAGGCCGCTTCCGCCTATGAGTCCCAGCTGTTCCTGTTGCTGGGGACGCTGCTGGTGGTGCCCATCGTGATCGCCTACACCGCCTGGACCTATTGGGTCTTCCGCGGCAAGGTGCGCGCCGGCGAGGGATACCACTAAGTGGCAGCTCCGGAACAGCGAAACGTTCGTCGCTGGCTCACGGAGCTTGCCGCCGGCAATCGTCGATGGGTTCAGGGTGCCGTATTGACCGGCGCCCTGGCCGGCATTGCAACCATCGTTCAGATGGTCCTGCTGGCCCGCATCGTTCATCTCGGGGTGATCGAGAGTGTTGCGGCCTCAGAACTGACAGGGCTCTTTGTTGCCCTCATTATCACCCTGGTGATCCGGGCGCTGTTCCAGGGACTGCAAACCCGTCTGGCGGCCCAGTGCAGCAAACGGGTCCGCCGGACCGCCCGCCGCCAGATTCACCGCCATTGGCAGGCGGCAGGGCCGATTGCCATGAGCCAGGAGTCCGCCGGGGCACTTGCACGGGAGTGGATTGATCACGTGGAAGCCCTGCATGGCTACTACGCCAGATTCCTGCCCCAGATGCAGCTCTCGGTGATTGTGCCCCTGCTCATTCTGGCATTGGTGTTCTGGCTGGACTGGCTCGCCGCCGTGTTTCTGCTGCTGTCAGCCCCCCTGATTCCCCTGTTCATGGCGCTGGTGGGCATGGGTGCGGAAAAGCTGAACCAGCAGCACTTCGAGACCATCAGCCGGCTGTCCGGACAGTTCCTGGACAAGGTGCGCGGTCTCACCACCCTTCAGCTGTTCGGCCAGACCGAATCCGCCGCCAACCTCCTTGCGCGCCGTTCGGACCGCTACCGGCTGGTCACCATGAAAACCCTGAAAATCGCGTTTCTTTCCTCCGCGGTCCTGGAATTCTTCGCATCGGTGGCGATTGCGGTGATCGCCATCTATATCGGCTTCGGTTTGCTGGGCTATATCACCTTTGGCCCCGCCGATGAGCTCACTCTGCTCACCGGCTTACTGATCCTGCTTTTGGCGCCGGAATTCTTCCAGCCGCTGCGGACGCTGTCCCAGTATTACCACGATCGGGCTGCGGCGCTGGGTGCGGGGACCGAGATTCTCGCCCGGCTGCAGCACTACCCGGCCGGTACCCGGGAAGAGAAATCGGAGCCGCCCGAGGCCGCAGCTGCCGGCCCGTCCGATCAAATTACTCTCAATCAGGTGAGCTATACCCACCCGGGTGAAAGGACTCCCTGGTTCCGGGACCTGAACCTGCAGATTGAAAAAGGCCACGCCGTGGCCCTGACCGGCCCGTCCGGTGGCGGCAAATCCACCCTGCTCCATCTGCTGGCCGGTTTTCTGGCGCCAGACTCGGGGGAGATCCGGATCTTTGGCCAGGCACCGGGTAAAGCCGGTTTTGGCTGGCTGGGCCAGAAAGGTTTCCTGGTTCACGGAACCTGGGCCGATAATCTCCGGCTCACTTCGCCGGACGCGTCCGATATTGCCATAGACACCGCACTCCGCCGGGTCGGTCTTGGTGACCTGGTGGACAGCCGCGAGGATGGCATCTACAGCCTGGTGTCGGATCAGGGTCGGGGTCTGTCCGGTGGCCAGGCCCGGCGTCTCAGCCTGGCCCGGATCTTCCTGGCGGACTACGACCTGATCCTGCTGGACGAACCCACTGCCGGGCTCGATTCAGCCAGTGAGATCTTCATCCTGGAGAGCCTTCGCAAGCTGTCCGAGGCGGGCAAGACCCTGATCTTCTCGACCCATCACCAGGCCTTGCTCACCCTTGCGGATCGCGTTCTGACCGTCGACAACGGGAAGCTGGCCAATGCGTGAACGTGAACTGACGCCCTGGCTTGCCCTGATCTTCCAGCGTCCCTGGCGACTGGTGCTGGGCGGGGTGCTGATTCTGACGACCCTGGCATCCGGCATAGGCCTGTTGGCGCTGTCCGGTTGGTTCATCACGGACACGGCCATTGTCGGCATCCTGCTTGCCGCCGGCACCCAGGTGGCGGTCAACCTGTATGTGCCCGGCGGCGGCATACGGTTCTTTGCGGTCTCCCGGACGGTGGCCCGGTATCTGGAGCGGGTCTACAACCACGATACCGTACTGCGGCTGCTCACGGACATCCGAATGGCGCTGTTCCGCAAGCTGGCCGGAGCCAACCGAACCGGGCAGTCGAAACTCGCCGGCGCCCAGTGGCTCTCGCGCCTCACCAGCGATGTGGATGCCCTGGATACCATTTACCTCCGGGTCATCGCGCCAACGGCCCTGGCCGGAGTTATCACCCTTCTGGTGACACTACTCGCCTGGATACTGTTCAGTGGCACGGTGGCGCTGGGTCTGCTTGTGGTCACAGCCCTCGCCTTCGTGTTCGCAACCGTCGCCGTCTATGTTCGTACCCGCAAACCATCCTATCGACAGGCCGACCGTCAGGAAGAGCTGCGCACCGCGGTGGTCGAGCACATCGAAGGCTTCGCGGAATTGCGTGCGGCCGGTCGCACCGGGCGGCACGGGGCCTGGTTGCTTCGCCAGGCCCATGAGATGAACTCGGAGCAGGTTGAGGTGGACTCAAAGGTCGGGTGGCACCAGGCCCTCAGCCACCTGCTGATCAATCTGTGCGCCATGTTTGCGCTCTGGGCCGGCTACGGGCTGTTTGAGGCCGGGGCGATCTCCGGCCCGGTCCTGGTGCTGCTTCCGATCGCGATCCTGGGCCTGGCAGAGGTTTATTCCATGCTGCCGGAAGCCTTCGGCAAGCTTGGCAGTACCGTTTCCTCCGCCGCCCGCCTGAACCGGGATGCAACTCCAGCCAGCGAGGACGGAAAGGCCGAAATACCAGCGCCGGCCGACGGTCTTGCCCTGGTAGCCAGGGATATTGCCGTTCGGCACGAGGGGTTCGCACCCGTTCTCACCCATTTCGACCTCACCCTCTCCTGCGGTGAACGGGTCGGCATCCTGGGTCGTTCCGGCAGCGGCAAATCGTCTCTGGCCGATACGCTGTCCGGTCTTCTGCCCCCATACCGGGGCCAACTTGCCCGGCAACCCTGTGTCTACCTGACACAGAAGACGGTGCTGTTTGACGACACCTTGCGGGCGAATCTGCTGCTGGGAAACCCGGCGGCCAGCGATGGCGAGTTGTGGCAGATCCTGGAACTGGTGGAACTTGGGGATCGGTTTGCCCGTGAGCCGGAGCAGCTGGATACCTGGCTGGGGAATACCGGAAGCCGGCTTTCCGGCGGGGAGGCCCGCCGGGTGGCGCTGGCGCGGGTACTATTGAACCCGGCGCCACTGGTTATCCTGGACGAACCCTTTACCGGGCTGGATGCTGACACCAGAAGCCGCATCAGCAAACGCCTGGAGTGCTGGCTGGAAGGCAAAACGGTGATCAGCCTGGCCCACGGATCGGAAGCCTTGCCGGCAACCGACCGCGTGCTCCATCTGGAGTGATGCACTACACTAACGAGTCTCCACCACTTCGAAGGTCAGGCCCGCTTTCTCGGTCAGCCGTTCAAGAAGGTCCCCGTCAAGCAGCGATGCCGGCGTCCAGAAGCCACCTGGTTTGTCCGCGGGCACATCAAACGCCAGGCACATACCGGCTTCCCCGAGCATCCCGGCGCCAGCCAGACCTGAAAGTTCTTGTCGAACTCGGGGGTTTTCAGGCTCGGCTGACGGGTTTGCGAGCGGTGTTCCGGAGGTCATACCCGGTATTCGTTGTCTCTGCCATCGGAGTTCCTCTCCTTGCATTCAGAAATTGATTATAGGGCTGAGGCGTTCGGGCGCGTGCCCATCAGGCGCATCAGAATGGCAACGCCCAACCCCCAGAATCCGTTGAGTAAAAGGCCGCCCGTCCAGGTCTGAGCGGTAACTTCCAGACCTTTGAGAGGAAACACCACAAGCATGGCGACTGCAGTCGGCGCCAGGGCGCCAAGCAGGATGTGTCCTGGCCAGAACCAGATGGCCGCCAGTCTCCCCAAGATCAACCAGAGCACCATTCCCCACAGGCCACCAAAGAAAGCCAGGGAAACGATTTGAGGCACGCCAAAAGGTGGCACCGGCGACATGTTGAATGGCTCACTGGGCACCATGCCTGCGAGGTAAAACACCATGAACAGTCCCTGGTGAAAAATCAGTGTTGCCAGAAATCCGGCAATAAACGCCTTGATCCAGACCATTGCTGGGTTCCTTTTTTATTAAGTTCCGCTAACCACCTGATTCTCCGAATATGACGCAACTGCTGCAAATCAAGGTAGCAGCTTTGTGCATTGCTTCCAGTTTCCGAGTTTCTTTCCTGGTCCCGTCGGCTCGGCCAATCGCTTGGCTTGCTGTTTCCTGCACACTGGTCGCTGACTCCAAAACCAGGCTGGAGGCCTCAGTTGCTGACATTATTACTGGTTCTCAACGTTATCCTGGTGCTGTTCAGCGGCTTTCTCTACTGGCAGATCCTTGAGCAGAGGAAAGCCATACGCCAGATCATGGAACAGGACAGGATCGATGAATCCGGTTCCGATCCGGAACTGGTGCTTACGGTCAAAGTGCTGGACCCGATTGCCGTCGCCAAGCGCGAATCCCGCTCTGCCCGCATCCTGGCCGACCGGTTGCCGGTCATGGTCAGCAAGATGGTGTACCAGGAAGTCATGGAAGAGCTCGAACAGGAGCTGCGGGAACGGGAAATCGACGTTTACATGCAGCTCGAATACCGCTGAAGGTTCCGGGCATGATAGCTGAACTGCTTTCTCTCGCTCTCCTGCTGGTCGCCGCCGTCGTACTGGTGCTGGTTTTCCGGCAATTGCAGGACTGCCGTGTCCTGCTCAGGCGGATCAACACCCACCGCATGGCCGCCCGCAGTGCCATCCAGAAAAGCCGGATGGATCTCATGGAAGTCCGCAACCGGACAAAACTGCTTGAGGAGACGGTTTCCAACGGCACCAGCGCCGTGGAGAAGCTGCACAAAGCCATTTCGAAAACCACATTCGGGCTCATTGACCTTTTCTCAAGGGATGAGGACTTCAGGAAAAGTGCCATGAAAGCCCGGACGACTCACGATCAGGCCAGCAGCGAGATATACAGCGCCGTTCGAACAACCAACCGGGCCCTGCACATCCTCGCCGATACTTTCATTATCAGTAAGGTCGAAAAACGCATCATCTCTCGCCATACCCGGCGGCCCCGGAACAGCGACAACCAGTCCGGGTAGGCCCGGTCATCACGTCACCGGCCAGAAAGAGTTTCAGTAGTTGCTTTTTCATCGTCCATCCAGCAGCTATTGTCTATAAAACGATGAATGATCATTGGAGGGATCGCTCATGCTCGATGTTAACCCGGATACCGTTTGCCATCTGGTCCAGCTGGCGCGGGAATTTCATGCCCAGGAACAGGTCGTCATACCCACCGACCCCGGTGATCCCAGCGAAGACTGGCACGTCCAGATGCTCGCGGCCCACGCCGGAGATTCCACTCTGGAGGAGTTCCGCTCGGTGATTAGTGACCTGGAACCGGACCAGCAACAGCAAGTGGTGGCACTATTGTGGCTCGGGCGCGGCGACTACGACCTCGGGGAATGGAAAGAGGCTCTGGCCTATGCGGCAGACGCATGGAACGACGCAACCGCCGATTACCTGATTGCCCACCCGCTGTTACCGGACTACCTGCTCGAGGGACTGTCCCTGATGGGATATTCCTGCGAGGAGTGACTCGTAGGTATCCCCCGGAAAACCAAACCACTGAGGGCAGTTTCTTCCAGTCACTAAAAAAGGCGCCCGAAGGCGCCTTCCTATAAGCTTTTCAGAAAGTTACAGAACTTTCTTCAGCTCTTCTTCCAGCTGCGGAACCGCTTCGAACAGGTCCGCGACCAGGCCATAATCGGCCACCTGGAAGATCGGGGCTTCTTCGTCCTTGTTGATCGCAACAATCACCTTGGAGTCAGACATGCCCGCCAGGTGCTGGATGGCGCCGGAAATGCCCACGGCGATGTACAGCTGCGGGGCAACGATCTTACCGGTCTGGCCAACCTGCATGTCGTTCGGCACGAAGCCGGCGTCAACGGCGGCGCGGGAAGCGCCAACGGCTGCGCCAAGCAGGTCCGCAACGTTCTCCAGCATCTTGAAGTTCTCGCCGTTCTGCATGCCGCGACCACCGGAGATCACGATTTCGGCAGAGGCCAGATCAGGACGATCGGACTGAGCCAACTCTTCCTTCACGAATGAAGACAGGCCGGCGTCCTTCACGACATCCAGTTGCTCGACGGTGGCGGAACCACCTTCAGCGGCAACGGGATCGAAGGCGGTCGGACGAACGGTGATGACCTTGATGCTGTCGCTGGACTTCACGGTCGCGATGGCGTTACCGGCGTAGATCGGACGAACGAAGGTGTCGTCAGACTCAACACGGATGATGTCGGAAACCTGGGCAACGTCCAGCAGCGCAGCGACGCGCGGCATGAAGTCCTTGCCAGTGGTACCGGCAGCGGCCAGAACATGGCTGTAGCCTTTACCCACTTCGGCGACCAGCTCACCCAGGTTCTCACCCAGGAAGTGACCATAAGCAGCGTTGTCAGCAACCAGAACCTTGTTCACGCCCTCGGCCTTGGCAGCAGCTTCGGCAACGGCACCACAGTTCTCGCCGGCAACCAGTACGTCGATGTCACCGCCAATGGCCTTGGCAGCCGCTACAACATTCAGGGTAGCCTGCTTGAGGCTGCTGTTGTCGTGTTCAGCAATTACCAGGATGCTCATTCAGATCACCTTCGCTTCGTTCTTCAGTTTATCGACCAGCTCAGCTACGTCAGCCACCTTGACACCCGCCTGGCGCGCGGCCGGGGCTTCGACTTTCAGGGTGGACAGGCGCGGAGCAATGTCGACGCCCAGATCAGCCGGGCTCATGTTGTCCAGCGGCTTCTTCTTTGCCTTCATGATGTTCGGCAGAGACGCGTAACGCGGCTCGTTCAGACGCAGGTCAGTGGTGACGACGGCCGGGAGGTTCAGGGAAACGGTCATCAGACCACCGTCCACCTCGCGGGTTACGTTGACCTTGTCACCCTCAACAACCACTTCGGAAGCAAAGGTGCCCTGACCCATGCCGGTCAGCGCGGCCAACATCTGGCCAGTCTGGTTGTTGTCGGAATCGATGGACTGCTTGCCGAGAATGACCAGCTTCGGCTCTTCCTTCTCGACAACAGCCTTCAGCAGCTTGGCCGCCTCGAGAGACTGGACTTCTTCGTCGGTCTCGACGTGGATACCCCGGTCAGCACCCAGGGCCAGAGCGGTACGGATTTGTTCCTGCGCAGCCTTCGGGCCGATGGAAACCACCACGATTTCACTGGCAACACCCTTTTCTTTCAGACGAACCGCTTCTTCAACAGCGATTTCGCAGAACGGGTTCATTGCCATCTTGACGTTGGCGAGGTCAACACCGGTGTTGTCCGGCTTGACGCGCACCTTCACGTTGTAGTCGATAACTCGTTTTACAGCGACCAGAACCTTCATAGATTCCTCGTTCTTCTACGATGGATTTAATGACTCGCAGTCCCCGCGGAGCCTGCCGAAATTCAGTGCGCACTAATGATGGAGGCAATGGCCAGCAGAATCAATAGCCTCAAACGACATGCCGGGACTGCTTTAAAGGCCAATCCGGCGGTGTTGACCCGGATTGGCAGTGAGACGATACTGAAAATCGACTCAAAACACACGATATTTCGGTGTATACGTACAATGCCAAAGCTCAGGGAGAATTTCAAACATACGTTTGTTTGATTCCTCAAATGCGGTATGCTTTCGGTCAAACAGGCCGGGTGGTTCGGCTCGGGGCAGTCGTCTATAGGCATTTTTACCGGTATGATGACGCCCCTGTAAATCGGCCTGCGGGCAAATAATATCCAACAGAAGCTGTTTGAGGAGACCAACGTGGAACGCGAATCGATGGAATTTGATGTTCTGATCGTCGGCGGCGGCCCTGCGGGCCTGTCGGCAGCATGCCGCGTCATGCAACTGGCGCAGGAAGCCGATGAAGAACTGACCGTATGTGTGGTAGAGAAAGGGTCCGAGATCGGTGCGCACATCCTCGCCGGTACCGTATTCGAGCCCACTGCCCTGAACGAACTCTTCCCGGACTGGAAAGAGAAAGGCGCGCCCCTGAATACACCGGTTACCCGGGACGACATCTTCCTGCTCAAGAACCAGAAAAACGCCACCAGGATCCCGAACGCCTTGGTGCCCAGGAACATGCACAACCACGGCAACTACATCATCAGCCTGGGCAACCTGTGCCGCTGGCTGGCCGAGCAGGCCGAGCAGCTGGGCGTTGAGGTCTACCCGGGCTTTGCCGCGGCCGAGACCATTGTTGAAGATGGTCAGGTCAAGGGCATCATCACCGGTGACATGGGCGTGGCCCGCGACGGCTCCAGGAAAGAGGGCTATATGCCCGGCATGGAGCTGCGCGCCAAGTACACCCTGTTTACCGAAGGCTGCCGTGGTCACCTGGGCAAGCGCCTGATCAACGATTTCAAGCTGGACGAAGGCAAGGATCCGCAGCATTACGGCATCGGCATCAAGGAGCTGTGGGATATCGATCCGGCCAGACACGAACCGGGCCTGGTCATCCACACCACCGGCTGGCCGCTGAACGAATCCGGCTCCACCGGCGGTTCCTTCCTGTATCACCTGGAAAACGGCCAGGTTTATGTGGGCCTGATCACCGATCTGTCCTACAGCAACCCGCACCTGAGCCCGTTCGAGGAATTCCAGCGCCTGAAGCTGCATCCGGAAATCAGCAAGTACCTGGAAGGCGGCAAGCGTGTGTCCTATGGCGCCCGTGCCATTGCCAAGGGCGGCTACAACGCGCTGCCCAGGATGAGCTTCCCCGGCGGCCTGCTGCTCGGCTGTGACGCCGGCACCCTGAACAGCTCCAAGATCAAGGGTTCCCACACTGCCATGAAGTCCGGCCTGCTGGGCGCGGAAGCGGTATTCGAGGCATTGAAGGAAGGCAAGAGCGGCGAGGAAATCACCGGCTTCCAGAAGCGTTTCGAGGAGAGCTGGCTGTACAAGGAGCTCTACGCCGAGCGTAACTTCGGCCCGGCCATGCACAAGTTCGGCAACGTGGTAGGCGGCGCCATCGCCTTCTTCGAGCAGAACATTCTGCGCGGCAGCCTGCCGATCACCTTCCACGATACCACGCCGGACTATGCCACCCTGAAGCCGGCGTCCGAGGCCAGGAAGATCAGCTATCCGAAGCCGGATAACAAGCTGACCTTCGACCGCCTGTCCTCGGTGTTCATTTCCAACACCAACCACGAGGAGGATCAGCCGGTCCACCTGAAGCTGACCGATCCGGATATTCCGTTGAAGGAAAACCTGCCGAAATACGACGAACCCGCGCAGCGCTACTGTCCGGCCGGTGTATACGAAGTCGTCGAAGCTGAGGACGGCAGCGGCAAGAAGTTCCAGATCAATGCCCAGAACTGCGTTCACTGCAAGACCTGTGACATCAAGGATCCTGCCCAGAACATCACCTGGGTGACTCCGGAAGGGGGCGGCGGCCCGAATTATCCGAACATGTAAGCTTCGGAGTTCGAGGTGAAGACGGGGTCTGAAGAACACCTTCTTCTGATCCCGTTTTCAAACGCTCTCCCTTTTTTCAGGCAAAAAAACGGCCCACCAGGGGCCGTTTTTTTGCGGAGGCGGAGGACGAATCCAGGTTGGGGTCAGATGACAAATTTCATCAGACCGTGTTTCCATTCCTCCCGCCTTCAGGCGCGACTTCAGTGCACGTGGCCGTGCTCTTGCTCTTCTTCGGTCGCGTCGCGGATCTCGACCACTTCCACGTCGAAGTGCAGGGTCTGGCCAGCCAGCGGGTGGTTGGCATCGATGGTGACGCTCTCGTCGCCAACTTCCACTACGCGAACGATCTGGGGGCCGCCCGGAGTCTGCGCCTGGAACTGCATCCCCGGCTCGATGGTGTCAACGCCTTCAAAGGCAGAGCGGGGGACCGGCTGGATCAGTTCTTCATTTACTTCGCCGTAGCCTTCTGCCGGCTCAACGGAAACCTTCACCTGATCACCAGAGTCCTTCTCGGTCAGCGCGCTTTCCAGACCACCGATGATGTTCTGTGCGCCTTCCAGGTAAGTCAGCGGCTCACGACCTTCTACACGGGAGGAATCGAGTTGCTCTCCCTGGTCGTTGGTAAGGGTGTAATGAATGGTAACAACACGAGGTTGGGCCATTTTATCTCCTTGCGTGTCGCAATGACTGCATTTATGAATTAAGGCAATCGAAAGTGATCATGAACAGCCGGACTGCACAGAGGGACTCACGACCACCGGGCCTCGTTAGAGAGCCAGGCTCGATAACAAGTAAGAAAACATAGTCTAACAAGTGACCGGTTGCGTTTTCTACCGTGATTGATGGGGGCAGGCCGGAGTTTTTCAACCGCCCTGCCCGACTTTCCAGAACTTTCCGTGACTTATCACGCCGTAAACGGTTTCGCCGGCATCTTCCTTTTCGACGACAAGGTCCGCCAGCTCATAGAAAGCCGCGGTGACAATCCGGGCTTCAACACCGTGGCGAACCTTGATCACCGGCCGCGGCTCGCCCGAATCCGGATACTGCCCCACTTCCAGCGGATGCTCATCGCTGATTTCCAGGGTCTCGCCGACATTGGTGGTGAGACTGAGCACCTGATCCTCCCCGGTGCCATCCACTTCGAGAGAATGGGCCAGCAACGGCGTATCCTCTACCTGGATGCGCCACTTCTCCACTGGCGTGACCAGGTAGAACTCCCCGTCTTCCTCCCGCCGCAGGATGGTCGAAAACAACCGGACAATGGCCTTGCGGCCCAGGGGTTCCCCTTTGAAAATCCACTGACCGTCCCGGCGAATCACCATATCCATATCCCCGGACAGCTCCGGGTGCCATTGATCCAGTGGCGGCAGCCCCGGTTTCCTGACGGTCTCCTCGACTTCTTTCGCGAAGGTTTCCGGATTCTTGTTCATGGCTCAGTGCCTCCTGGAGTCCACGCATCCATTCTGCCCGTAGCGGCGCGGCGACGGGATTGCTGATGGCGAAATTGACCTGGTCCAGCAGCTTCGCCTTGTCCCGGCCAGGAATACCTGACCGACTCCGCTCAGGGATCTGGCTTCGCTCGGTGGGCGAAACACCGGCGCGACATGGTCGATGAGAAAGCTGTACATAGATGCTTACGGAATCAGAAAGTGTTTGTGGGTAAGATCAGGGCAAAAACTGGGCTTTCAAGTCCGCGCAACCCGGCCCGACCACGGGCATTTCCAGGCACAGTGCCTGGGCAGTCATAAAGGGAATGCCACGACGGTGGCCATCCACCAGCAGGGTGGACAGGCTACCGACAAAAGGCATATGAGAGACGATCAGCAACCGGAATTCCCGGACTTCCAGCAAGGCATCCAGGCAGGCACCGGGATCATCATCCGGGGTGATAAAGTCCTTCTCGTCAATCCGGCAGTTGAGTATCTCGGACATGATGCCCGCGGTCTGGCGGGCCCGGACATAGGGGCTGCTCCAGATCAGGGAAGGCCGCCAGGGAGATTCCGCGATACGGTGAGCGACCGATCCGACCCCTTCCCGACCGGCTTCCGTCAGTTCCCGCTCCTGGTCCAGTGTGTGCCAACCGGCCTCACCGTGGCGCATGACGATCAGTTGCACGGAGTCTCCGTTGCTTCCGGTTACTGGCTGATGGTGCGGGGCAGGATGAACTCCACGTCGGAATTCTGAACGGCCATCATCAGGCTGTTGATCACCGCCTTGATCGATGCCGTACCATAGAGAATTTCGTAGAGTCCGCGCACCAGCGGCATGTAGATGCCGATGGCCTCGGACTTCTCCTTCACCAGCTTCAGGGTATAGATACCCTCGGCCACCTGCCCCAGTTCCTTCACGGCATCATCCAGATTCTGGCCCTTGCCGACCGCGTAACCGACCCGGAAGTTCCGGCTCTTGGAGGAAGTACAGGTTACAACCAGGTCGCCAACGCCAGCCAGGCCCATGAAGGTCATCGGGTTGGCACCCAGGCTCACCGCGAAGCGGCTCATTTCCGCCAGCCCGCGGGTGATCAGCATGGCCTTGGCGTTTTCGCCCATATCCAGGGCCGAGGCAAGACCTGCGACAATGGCATAGATGTTTTTCAGTGCCCCGGCAAGCTCTACGCCGTATATATCAACGTTGGCGTATACCCGGAAATACTCGCAGCCGACCAGATCCTGGACGGTACGGCGCACATCCGGATCCTTGGCGGCTATTACGGTGGCCGTCAGGTCCCGGGCGGCAATTTCCGCCGCCAGATTCGGACCGCTCAGCACGCCGATCTGGCAGCGGGGAATTTCTTCCTGCAGGATCTCGCTCATCAGCTTGAAGCCATTCTTTTCAATGCCCTTGGTGAGACTCACGACAATCTGGCCATCGCGGAAATCGTTGCTGTGTTCACAGATCACAGACCGGAATGCCTTGCTGGGAATGACAACAAAAACAACTTCTGCCTTGCTCACTGCATCCGCCAGATCTGTCGTGGGCTCGATATCGCCCTCGAGTTTGACACTCGGCATATAGCGACTGTTGATGCCTGTTTCCCGGATTTCGTCGGCCTGGGCCTGGTCCCGCATCCAGAAGTGGACCCGGTGGCCATTCTCACCCAGTACCTTGGTCATGGCGGTTCCGAAACTGCCGCCTCCCAGTACTGCAACCTCATGTGGCGGGTTCTGGGCTGATGAATCGAAGGACGCGTTGGTATCAGACATAGAGTCATTCCGTGTTGTTATCGGGTCAACTGTGCTCTTCGCATTCCAGAGTACGCACCAGATTCTTGAACTCTTCCCGGTTCTTTCGGTTCATGCCCATCAGCACCTTGTGGGCGTCGAGAACCTTGTCGCGAATCTGCTGCTCGCTGGCTTTCAGTACCGGAATCTCTTCCAGTTCCTCAATACGGGAGGCGGGTTCCCGGACAATGATAAAAATCTTGTCGAACCCCATGGAGGTAATAATGCGGGTAATATCGGGATTGGTGGAAATCAGCGTCGGCAGGAAATGACTTTGTTTCTGGGCTGCCATGGCGATCTTGGCGAGCAGACCGAGGGTTGTGCTGTCAATGACCTCGGTCTCGGTCAGATCGATAACCACGGTCTTGAACTGAGGATCCTGGGTAATGGACTCAACGAGATTGTCCAGCGTCGAACAAAGGTTCAGCCGGATTTCACCGATAAACTTGAGGACGTAGATGCCCTGTTGTTCAGCTTGCAGGATCTTGTAACCAGTCATGTTTCACACTGCCACTATCTTAGGGGACGTGCTGTCTGACCTTTTAATGGTATCAGTTACCGATACGATAGCGATATCGTCCGGAAGTTCTGTCATGCCGTCCAGACTCAGCGCATCATTGAGAGATGCGATAGTGTGACTACCTCCCGATACGAGTTCAAGTAGCGTCTTCTCCTTTTCATCAAGGGATTTGGCCCGGATTACCTCCAGAATGCCATCGGAAAACAGCAGAAGCCGGAACGGCTTGTCGAGCGCCACCTCGTAAACTTCCCACCGGGGCTCCTCGAACAGCCCCACCGGGAGGCCGCTGCCTTCCAGGAAAGCGGTAGTTCCGCCCTCGAAGGAAAGGATCGGCATCGGGAAATGGGCACCCACCGCGTATCGGAGCTTGCGCTCGGATTCGGAGATAATACCCACAAACACCGTCACATGCTTGCCCAGCCCGGTGTCCAGCAACTCCGAGTTGATTCGTTGCAGGAAGCGTTCCGGATAAAGGATGTCATCACTGGAGCGCCGACGGAGATTGCGTTGTAACCGGTTGGTCAGGTTCTTTAGCAGCACGGTCACAAAGGCTGAACTGGCGCCATGGCCGGACACATCCGCGATATAGACCAGCAACTCGTCTTCCGAAATCCGGAAATAGTCGAGGAAGTCGCCGCTCAAATAAAGGGAGGGCTTGATCAGGTGGTCCACGTGCAATCCACCCATCATCTGTTCCCGGTCCGGCAGCATCCGCAGTTGAACCTTGCGCCCTGCCCTCTGGTCGGCCCTGAGTTCGGCAATGCCGTCCCGCAGGTCCCGGTTGGCCTCTTCCAGTTCCTGGCGATAAAGCTGATTCAACCGGTTGACCCGCACCCGGTCCAGCAACTTGCCGATTACATCGTCCAGGGCGCCCTTGTCGTCACTGCACGGCTTGAGCACGAAATCGGCGGCGCCCGCACGAAGGGCGTTTACCACATCGGCACTGAATTCGGTGCTGGAGCAGGCAACAATCGGGGTGAATGTCTCGGATTCCTCGAGCCTGACCGCCAGATTCCGGATGGCCTCGGGATCCAGGTCAGCAAAGATGACATCCGGAGTGTTATCGTCAAACAGGCTCTTGGCTGCAGCCACGTCGGGAAAGCCGGTCACGTAGAATCCGCGTGCCTCAAGATAACGTGAGAGGTCGGCACGGGCCTTTTCATCGGCGTCAATAATAAGAATGCGCTCTGTGCGCGATGCCATGGCTGTTGCCCTAAGCTACCATCGGTAAACGAAAAACTGGCTTGATAAAGCCTATTCTGGCACGACCCTGTGATATAACAAAACCAGTTTCGCAAATTGGAGAGAATCCTGACCATGAGACGTGCGGTAAACGATTTACTCGGGGCTTATGACAAGCTGATCATGGATCCGGTTCACGGCGGGATTCCCCTGTACCGGCATGAGATCCAGGTCATCGACCATCCCCTGTTCCAGCGCCTGCGCAATATCTGCCAGAACGATATCCTGAGCCTGGTATTCCCCGGTGCCACCCATTCCCGCTTCCTGCACAGTGTCGGCGTGATGCACGTGGGCACCCGGATGTTCCGCTCGATGATCGATGCCTACCTGCGGGAGCGCCAGCTGAGCGAGCAGACCGATCTCACCCTGAGCCAGCTCGATGCCATTGATTACCTGGTCAAAACCATCCGCCTCGGCTGCCTGCTCCACGACAGCGGGCACTCCAGTTTCTCCCACCAGTTCACCCAGGCCCGTCGTATCCGCGAGCTGATGTCCCGGCCGGACCGGTTCCGCAACCTCTGGACCGGCGTGGATTTCTCGCAATACCACAGTGAAGAGCCGGAAGAACTCGAACACGAACACTACTCGGTGCGGGTTGCCCACGAGGTGCTGTCTGCTGTTGATCTGGAAGCGGCCGGACTGGATCGCAGGGATGTGATCGGCATTATGGAAACCACCGACGTACGACCAAGCGAGACTTTCCGTCGCCACTCGGAAACCTTCTGGAACTTTATCGCCGGGGACGAGGCCAAATCCGGTTCCATGCCCGACGAGAACATTCCGGGCCTGGTCATGGACCTGCTTTCTTCGATCGTGTCCGGGGAAATCGACGCGGATCGCGCAGACTACATGCTTCGGGACGGCTTCCATTCCTCGGTGACGATCGGTGGCCTGAACCTGGATCACCTGCTGACCAACTTCCGGTTCGGCTGGGACGTCGCAGAGCCCTGGCTGGGCCTTGCCATAACCCAGAAAGGCCTCGGCGCCCTGGAGGACTTTGTCTACAGCCGGCACCAGATGTACCGGAAGGTCTATGCCCACAAAACGGCGCTCGGCTTCGACTGGCTGCTCCGGGAGGCGATCAATGAGGTTCTGGAGGATCAGGAGAATTTCGAGTGGATCGACATCTGCCTGAGTGACATGCGCTTTTTCGCGGAGCTGACAGACAGTTTCTTCTGGGAAGCCTTCCGCAAGGTCGCACGCCAGAACCCCCGGAGTTACTCCTTCTGCATCGTGAACCGGGTGAAGCTCAACCACCTGGACACCCGGGAGGATCTCAGTGACAAGGGAATTGCCCGCCATAGCGAGTGGCTGGCCCGGGAATTGGGGCTGAACCCGGCGAATGTGGTGACCTGCTCCATGCGCGCCCGGTTTTCCAACATCCAGGACAACTTCAACGGCATCAAGGTCCTGGTGCGGGACCCGATCAACCGGACGCGGTCACTGCGCAAGATCACAGAAGTGAGCGCGTTCTTCAGCAAATTCAGCGACGGCACCATCACCCATTTCTATACCCGTCCGGATATTACTCTCGGGCCGGTTGAAGGTATGACGGAATAGCCTGCCCGTAAGGTGGGACTATTTTGATGCCGGCCAACTGCTTTACGATAAATAACCTCCCGGCTCTCGGGAGGGTTGTCCGCTGGTGGATCCCTGACCCTGTCTGTGCTGCCAAGGCAAGCAACCCCGTACCAGTATGTTAAACTCCGCCGGAACCCATGCCGGAGAACTATGCAGTCATGATGTTTGTATCCTTCAACGTCAACAGTATTCGCGCCCGCCTGCACCAGCTTGAAGCCGTTATCCGGGACCTGGACCCGGACGTGATCGGGCTTCAGGAAACCAAGGTGCAGGATGAGAATTTTCCGGTGGAGGAAATCCATAAGCTGGGTTACCGGGTCCATTTCCACGGCCAGAAGACCCACTACGGCGTTGCCCTGCTGTCGAAGGTTGAGCCAGAGAAAGTGCTCAAGGGGTACCCCTGGGACGGCGAGGACTCCCAGCGCCGGCTGATCACCGGTCAGTTCACCGTCAACGGTGAAAAGCTGACGGTCATCAACGGTTATTTCCCCCAGGGCGAGAACCGCGACCATCCGGTGAAATTCCCGGCCAAGGAGAAGTTCTACGCCGACCTCATGCGGTACCTGGATGAGCTGAAGCAGGAAGGCGGCCACGTAGTGGTGATGGGTGACATGAATATCTCACCTACGGACAGGGACATCGGGATCGGGGCCGACAACGCCAGGCGTTGGCTGCGCACCGGCAAGACCAGCTTTCTGCCCGAGGAACGGGAATGGCTCAGCCAGGTGGAGCAGCGCGGCTTTACCGATGTGTTCCGGTACCTGCATCCGGAAGAGGACAATACCTTCAGCTGGTTTGATTACCGCAGCCGCGGCTTCGAACGGGATCCGAAGCGGGGCCTGCGCATTGACCTGATCATGGCCAGCGACAGCCTGCTACCCAAGGCCCGTTCAGCCGGGGTTTCCTACGACATTCGCGCCATGGAGCGGCCCTCGGACCATTGTCCGGTCTGGGCCAGTTTCGATCTCTGAGGCACAGCCGGGTGCGACATGAAAAAAATCAAAACCCGCGACCGCATCCTCGATGCCAGCCTGGCTCTGTTCAACTGCATCGGGGAGCCGAACGTGACCACCCTGCTGATCTCCGACGAACTGGAGATCAGCCCGGGCAACCTGTACTACCACTTCAAGAGCAAAGGCGACATCGTCGGGGAATTGTTCGGACGGTTCGAGGCTGAAATGCTCGACCTGCTGGCGGTGCCGGAAGATGCGGACATCAGCCTCGACCAGAATGGCTTCTTCCTGCACCTGATGTTCGAAACGGTGGCACGGTACCGGTTTCTCTACCAGGACCTGGTCAATGTGCTCTCGCGATACGGTCAGCTGCAAGCGAGGTTCAAGCGACTGCTGAAAAATAAGACTGCCGCTTTCCAGGTAATCTGCGAAAGTTTCCGGCGCCAGGGGATGATGGCAATAACCGGCGAAGAACTTGAGTCTCTGTGTAAGCAGTTAACGCTAACCGCTTGTTACTGGAGCAGTTTTGATACGCTTTCACACCTTGAGGATCGGGAGTCCGTGGACCCGGGCCGCGGAGTTTACCAGATGATGCACCTGATTATACCGTACCTGGCGCCCGAAGAGCAGGACCAAGCCCGGCTGATGAGCCGGGATTATCTCTGACCTACTCTTCCTCGTCACTCCCGGCCTTGTTCCGAAGGCGGTTCAGCTCGGTTTCCAGAGTCTCGACGCGGCGCTCCAGCGCCTCGATCTCTTCACGGCGATGAATGCCGAGGCGGCGCAAGGCTCCGGACACCCGCTCGTCAAACATGTTCTCGAGCTTGTCCCAGGTCCCGGTGGCCCGTTCACGAACGCCCTCGACCCGGTCCTCCACCGATTTGATCTGCTTGCCGACCACGCCCCGGGTTTTGCTTTCCAATTGCTCGCCTTCCTGCACCAGACGTTCGAAAAATTTGCCGGTGTCTTCTTCAGCCTTGGTATAAGCGCCCAGCCCCGCCAGCCAGATCTGCCGTGCAGAACCCTTGATCCTGGCGGCCAGCTGCGCGTCAGTCTCCGGCTTTGTGGATTTTTCGTCTGACATTTATCAACCTCGGGGTGGAAATTTCGCTTCACAGTCCTATTGTATTACACCATCACCGGGATTGCAGTGGCGCTGAAACCCGCATAAGCAAAGGCCGCAGTATAAACACGCATCCGATATGAAAAAATGTTTTCAAACGAAACGGGATCTTGCTTGAAGTGTTCAAAATATGGTCAATACTTCACCATACCGGTGTCCCTGCTGATGCCGGTTTGTCTGGAAGTCTTTCATGGATACTACTCGCACGCCTCTGCCCGGCATCCCTTGCCGGGCTTTTTTCGTGGTATTATTATCCGACCGTATAAGCTTATTCCTGCAACCAAAACCTGTCCCCACGGAGTAGCAAATGATCGAGATTGCCTGGAGTAATTTCACTCCCTGGTCGGCTCTGGCCGGCGGTATTCTGGTTGGCCTGGCAGCCGCCAGCTTGCTGTTGCTCAACGGCCGCATCGCGGGCATCAGTGGAATCCTCGGTGGCCTGCTGACACCTCTGAAGGGCGACATCGCCTGGCGAGTCGCCTTCATACTGGGCCTGCTTGCAGCTCCGGCGGTTTGGCTTCTGTCCGGTGATAAGCCCACCATCGAGATCAACGCCGGCTACCCGGCTCTGATCATCGCCGGCCTGCTGGTTGGCGTCGGTACCCGCTACGGCTCCGGTTGCACCAGTGGTCATGGGGTCTGTGGCCTGTCCCGCCTGTCCCCGCGGTCATTGGTTGCCACCCTGAGTTTCATGGCCACGGGCTTTATTACCGTATTCGTTATCCGTCACGTGCCTGGAGTCTGATTGAGTATGAAGTATTGCCTTGCATCCCTGTTTGCTGGCCTGATTTTCGGATTGGGCCTGATTTTGTCCGGCATGGCCAATCCGGAAAAGGTATTGGGCTTCCTTGATATTGCCGGCCTCTGGGACCCCTCCCTGGCCTTCGTCATGGGTGGCGCCATCCTTGTCGGCCTTGTGGCCTTTGCCATTGCCCGCCGCCGGACCCTGTCCTTTCTCGGCTTGAACATCAAGATCCCGTCCAACACCCATATCGATAAGCGCCTGGTCATGGGTAGCCTCACGTTCGGTGTTGGCTGGGGCATTGCCGGCTTCTGCCCGGGGCCGGGAATCGTCGCCCTGGGAGCTGGCGAGGTCAAGGCAGCCGTTTTCGTTGCCTCGATGGTTGCCGGTATGGCGATTTTCGAATTAATTGAGCGGAACCGGGCAAAAGCCTGAACGATTTCTGTTAATTCAGGCCCACCAGAATTACGGAGGTACTCCATGGATATCCGAAAGATTGATGACACCATTTCCGTAACGCCACAGATCCGTGTGGACGACGTGGCCGAAGCGGCTCGTTTGGGGTTCAAGACCCTCGTTGCCAACCGTCCGGACCACGAAGAGCCCGGCCAGCCGTCCATGGCGGATATCGAGGCCGCCGCAAAAGAACATGGTCTGGAGTGGGTCTACATGCCGGTTGAATCCGGCAACATCACGGATGAGGACGTGGATCGGTTTGCACCGATGATCCGGGACGCGGCGAAGCCCGTATTGGCTTTCTGCCGTTCCGGCACCCGCTGCACCATCCTCTGGGCACTGAGCGCTGCCCGCTCCAACCCGGCCCGGGAAATTTTCACCAAGGCCCGTAACGCTGGTTACGACATCAGCGGCCTGGCTCCGAGGATGGCGCAACAGGCACAGAACAAGGGGTAGCCGCCCGCCCATAAATCAGATCAGAGACCTACTTGAATGAAATACAAAGGCTCAGAGAATTTCAGCCATAACCAGCCCGAAAGGCTGGGCGTACTGGTAACCAACCTTGGCACCCCGGACGCCCCCACCACTTCAGCCCTTCGACGCTATCTGGCCGAATTCCTCTGGGATCCCAGGGTGGTGGAGGTTCCCCGCCCCCTGTGGTGGCTGATCCTGAACGGCATCATCCTGCGTATCCGCCCGAAGCGCAGCGCCGAGGCCTACGCCAAAGTGTGGGAAGCGGAGGGCTCACCCCTGCTGCTGCACACCGCAAGGCAGGCGGACGGTATCCGCGAGGCGCTGAAGCAGAAGTACGGGCCGAATGTTGTGGTCGGGTTCGCCATGCGCTATGGCAATCCGTCCATCAGCAAGGTACTGGATGAAATGCAGGAACAGGGGGTGCGCAAGCTGCTGGTGCTGCCACTCTACCCCCAGTATTCGGCTTCAACATCGGCCTCCACCTTCGATGCGGTCGCCGGGGACTTCACCAGGCGCCGCTGGCTGCCGGACCTGCGATTTGTGTCGCACTATCCGGATTACCCGCCTTACATCGAGGCCATGGCCCGTCACATCGAGGCGCACTGGGCCAACCATGGCCGCAAGGACAAGCTGATCCTGTCCTACCACGGGGTTCCCCTGAAGTATCTCCTGAAAGGTGATCCTTACCACTGCGAGTGCCACAAGACCTCACGCCTGCTGGCCGAGCGACTGGGGCTCTCGCCTGAGGACTACATGACCACCTTCCAGTCCCGCTTCGGACGCGAGGAATGGCTGAAGCCCTACACGGATGAGACGATGAAATCGCTTCCCGGCAAGGGCATCAAATCGGTGGATGTGTTCTGCCCCGGATTTTCCTCTGACTGTCTGGAGACGATCGAGGAAATCAACGAGGAAAACCGGGAGTACTTCATGGAGGCCGGTGGTGAGGGATTCAGTTATATCCCCGCTCTGAATGCAACACCCGGGCACATCGAGGCCCTGGTGAAGCTGATTGAGGACAACCTTGCCGGCTGGCAGATTCCCACCAATGCCCCGGAAAGCCTGGCCGAGCGTCAGAAGCGCGCGGACCAGCAAAAAGAGATGACCTATCCCGGCAGATCCCTCTAGGGGATCCGCCGTATCAACGATCAGTCAGACGACTTCTGGCGGTCGGAGCCCGGTTCGGCTCTGGCCGTCTTTTCCTGCTCCCCGTCCTGCAGATCCGGAACAGACTGACAGAAGGTACATTCCTCGGTATCCACCAAGGCGCCTCCGGTTTCCACATAACGGATCCGGTGGCTGGCCTGGCCACGGTTTGCCGAGACGGCGAATTTCCGGTCTGTGCGACGGTCTTCGGTGTTTCTGGTGGTATCAGGCATAAGCACTCCCAATCAAACAATACCTCCATTATGGGGTTGAAACGGCGGAAACCCAGTAAGCACTGACACGGGGTCCGATGTTGCTCCCTGAGCCGGCTAGCGTTAGATTTTGCACCATACGCAAAAATTCCATATTGTGGCAAAGACCTCGAACACAAGCCAGGAACTTCCATGAGCGAGATCAAAACCGAATCGCGTATCCAGGTCATTGACCGGGCCGTCCTGCTGATGGACGCCATCGCCCGTTATTCCAGGCCGGTAAAACTCAAGACTCTGAGCGCCGATACCGGCCTTGCCCCCTCCACCGCCTACCGGATCCTGCTGTCTTTGATCAGCAACCGGTTCGTGGAGCGGGACTACAATGGCAATTACCGTCTCGGTCAACGACTCATGCAACTAACCAACCGACTGCACACCGACATCGACCTGAGAGCGGTCTCCCTGCCTTACATGGAGACCCTGTGCGAACAGATGGACGAGACCATCAACCTCACCATCCGCGAGGGCGATGTTGTGATCTACTTCGAGAAGGTCACCCCGAACCGCATGATGCTGGTGAACCAGATCGTTGGCAGCCGTGCCCCATTGCACGTCACCGCCGTCGGCAAGCTGATGCTGGGGCTGGCAGGCAAAGAGGAGATCAAGGCCTACGCAGAGCGGACCAACCTGCCCGCGTACACCCGCAACACCCTGTCCTCACTCCCTGAACTCGAAGAAGCTTGTCTCGCCAGCGCCCGCCAGGGCTACGCCCTGGACAACGAGGAAGCCGAGATCGGTGTGGGTTGTATCGGGGTGCTGATTCACGATAAATCCGGGAATGTCAGTGCCGGGCTCTCGGTTTCGGCGCCGATCGAGCGGCGTAAGGATGAATGGATCGACGAGTTGAAGCGTGCTGGCGAGGATATTTCGAGGCAGCTGGGCTTTCGACCGGACGAGCAGAAATAGGGAGAACTCAGCAGGGACGCTGTTCATTGCGAGGATAAATGGGTGGAAAACCAGTGGAAACCGGAGAAAAATGGCGGTGGGCCAGGGATTCGAACCCCGGGAGGGCTACTAACCCTCGGCGGTTTTCAAGACCGCTGCATTCAGCCACTCTGCCAGCCCACCTTTCAAAACCATTGCTGCCGTTGCGACAGCGAGGTGCATGATACCGGAATTGCCTGTGCTGTCAACGCCCTGCATAAATCCCGCCGCACTTTTCAATAGTAACTCAACATTAACGCGGGTTAATGGAATTCGCGGAGCACTTTATTGTCGCAAATGATTGAAAGTTGCGTATTCGACATTATGATTGGGGACAGTATCCAGTCGTTACACAAACGGAGATGACAATGGAAAACAGAAAATTCGACGTTCAGAACCGGCAGGGTGGCTATTCCGCACCTCAGGCTGAGCGCGCGACTACTGGCATCAGCGCTGATGCAATGAATGTTCTGCGCAACACATACATGCTCCTGGGCATGACCCTGGCCTTCTCGGCCCTCACCGCATTCCTGAACATGAACGGAACCCACCCGGGCTTCCTGATCACCATTGTGGGCTACATCGGTCTTCTGTTTGCCACCTATAAACTGAAGAACAGCCCCTGGGGCATCGTGACCACCTTCGCCCTGACCGGTTTCATGGGTTATACCCTGGGCCCGATCATCGGCGCTTTCGTGGCCGCAGGTGCATCCCAGATCGTCGCCCAGGCGTTGACTCTGACTGCTGTCGCCTTCATTGGTCTGTCCGCAACCGCGATTATCACCAAGAAGGACTTCAGCTTCATGTCCAGCTTCCTGACCGCTGGCGCCTTCGTGCTGATCGGTGCCATGGTGCTGGCGTTCATCATGGAAAGCTCTGCCCTGCAACTGGCGGTGTCCGCAGGCTTCACCATTTTCGCCTCCATCATGATCCTGTTCGAGACCAGCCAGATCATCAAGGGCGGGGAGCGCAACTACATCATCGCCACCGTGGGTCTGTACGTCTCCATCTACAACCTGTTTGTCAGCCTGCTGCACCTGCTGGCAGCGTTCAGCGGCGAAAACTGATCGCCCCTGAAACCAGGTTAACCAAAGCCCCGGCCTTGCCGGGGCTTTTGCTTTGAGTAAACTGAAACCGCTATCAACACGGTACCGGCCATGCAGGATTCCACCTCGTTCTCGTTCACTCTCGTTATTACCGGAGCCCCATACAGCTCCCAGGCACCCCAGAGCGCTCTTGGATTCGCCGTCGCTGCAATCAGGGCCGGCCATCGGGTTGACCGGGTGTTCCTGTACGGGGACGGCGTACACCTGGCCTCTGCCCTCGCCTCGCCCCCCTCGGACGAGCCCCATTGGCCCCGGGAATGGAGCGCGTTTCTCGAGGAGCACGGAGTTCCGGGCGTCGCTTGCATAGCCTCGGCTCTGAGGCGCGGCCTGGTGGATGAAGGCGAGCAGAAACGGTATGAGCTGCCCGCCAGCAATCTGGTGGCGCCGTTTACCATTGCCGGCCTGGGCGAATGGGTTGAGGGCCGGATGAAGTCATCACGCACCGTCTATTTTCACGGGACCGACTGAGAATGAGCACGCTGATTGTGATTGACCAGCCTCCCTATGGCGGCTGGGCTGGCCGGGAAGCCCTGGATATGGCGTTTTCGCTTGCAGCGTTTGACCAGCCGGTATCGCTGCTGTTCTGTGGTGCCGGGGTGAACTGGCTTCGCAAGGGACAGGAGCCCGGACAGATCCGTCAGAAGTCGGTGGAGAAGAACCTGGCCGCCGCACCCATCTTTGGCGTGGAAGCCCTGCTTGCCGATGGTGACGACTGCAGCCGCTATGGACTTGGGGCCGAACAGTTGCTGGATGACGTGACCCTCGTTCAGGCCGACTCGCAACTGTTCGCAAACTACAGCCACACCGCCTTTGCCGGATAACACCATGAGCGAGATCCAGACCCTGCACATCCTGAACAAATCCCCGGAACACCCGAGGTTTGCCCGCTGCCTGTCTATGGCCGGCCCGGAAGATGCGATCCTGCTGATCGAGAACGGCGTTCTGGGGTTTGCTGCAGCCGCACCAGGCGGGACAACCGCTAAACTCCTGGCCCTGGCACCGGACCTGGCCGCACGTGGCATGGACATCGACTCCAGGCCGGTTGAAACCATCGACTATGACGGCATGGTCGAGCTGACCACCCGGGCAAAACAGGTAATCAGTTGGTGAATCATGAGTGAGCATCAGATCCCGCAACGGAACAACGAAGGTTTCCTGGAGGATGCCTGGGCCTGGACCCCGGAAGTCGCAGAAGCGATTGCTTCCGAAGATTCTATCGAACTATCTGAAAAACACTGGGAAATCATAGAGTTTTTGCGGGGTTTTTATAAGCAACACGAAGTCTCGCCACCCTCGAACCGACTCTTCGTCAAGGCGGTGAAGGACGCCTTCGGGGAAGAGAAAGGCAACAGCATTTACCTGATGCAGTTGTTTCCGGGCACGCCAGCAAAGACCGCCTGCCGGATCGCCGGACTGCCCCGCCCGACCAACTGCCTGTAACGAGGATTGTCAGAAAACCAGGTAGGTCAGGCTCAGGAACTGGATGAGTCCGGCCAGTGCGCCGAATACGCCACCGACCAGCATCAGCTGCAATTCCTCCTCGTGAAATGCCGGGCGCAGGATGCCCTGGAACTCCTTCGGCCCGAGGGATTTCATCTGGCCGGCCAGCACTTCAGCCACCACCGGTGCCCGCTCCCGGTTGAACGCCGGGTCCGAGAAAACATCACCGGTCGCCACCACGGCTTTCTGGTAAAGCGATTTCTTCAGCTCGGTATACCCGGTAACCCCAACCGAGACCTGGGCAGTCAGCCTCATCACTGGTGAGCTGTCCAGCAGGGGACGCAGGTGTTTCTGGATGATCGCCCGGGTACGGTCGCCGTGGGCGCCATTGATCATTGCATCGGCCACCCGCTCGACGGTAATCAGCTCTTCCGCCACCAGTCGGGCCCACACGTCACTGATCTCCGGCTGCCGGCGCAGGAACAGCCCCTGGATCTTCCAGAACAGGAAGCGGCGGGGCTCAACCGGAGTAAAGATCAGGTTGATGGCCAGCCAGTTGGTCAGGAACCCGACAGCAAATCCGCCCAAAGGAAGTAACCAGGGCTCGGGATACCGGACCCAGAGTGGTACGAGCGCGGCCCCCAGCAGTCCGCCGATAATCGCCCCGAGGTTGATCACCGACTGAAGTTCTACCGACCCCGCCTGCTTGAAGATCCGGTTCATCAGATCCGGATGGCGCCGGAGTTCCCGGCTCAACAGGGCCTTTAGGTCCACCAGCTCGTCCAGATCGTCACCGAAGTCCTCGACCAGTTCCTCAACCCGCTCCGGCAGCGCCTCCCTCGCCCATTTATAGATCCGGTTGCGCACGAACAGGGGCATGTTGTCCCAAAGGACCGGGTGATTCTCGTACATGATCTCATCAATGTATTCATCCACCCTCGGGGTCACCTGTGAGATTACCTGCTCAACGATGCGATGGGGTTCAAGTTTTTCGTAGACCGAATTCAGATCACCGAATTTCTGCAGGGTATGGTCAATGCAGATGTGGGCCATCTTCTCCGCTTTCCGGGGAATCACACCCTGCCAGCCAATCACCCCGAAGCCGACAAAGCGGACCGGATAGAAGGACATCTGGATTGCCAGCCAGTTGGTCACCCAGCCGGTGACAGCTGCCATGACAGGAACAGACAGGAGTGCTAGGTCGATCAAGAGTTACCCCGGTAGAAATTGCAGCCAAAGGCCGATGAGAATTCGGTTCCTGGGCGCCAGGCAAACAGTGTACCGGCCCGGCGTATCAGTTCAGGTGAGCGATGATGAAGTAATCGAAATGTCACAACATTGGCCGTGAAGCCATGGGGTGCGGGGAATTGCGGCAGCAAAAACCCCGGCCTGGCAGCCGGGGCTGACAGAGGCGACTTACGAGTAGTAAGCGTTTTCGGTGTAGGAGTGATCCGTCACGTCACGCACGGCCGTAATTTCCGGCACGCGCTCTTTCAGGGTGGATTCGACGCCCTGCTTGAGGGTCAGGCTGACGGCGGAACAGCCCTGGCAACCGCCCCCGAAGCGCAGCACGGCAACGGACTCGTCCACGATCTCGACCAGAGATACTTCACCACCATGGGCCGCAAGGTTCGGGTTGATCTCGGAGGCCAGCACGTAGTTCACGCGATCGGGCAGCGGTGCGTCATCGTCGACCTTGGGCACCTTGGCGTTCGGGGCCTTGATCGTCAGCTGGCCGCCCATCTGGTCCCTGGAGTAATCGACGTAGGCCTCTTCCAGGAACGGAACCGAGTTATGGTCCAGGTACAGGGTGAACTTGCCGAGATCCAGCTGCTCGTCCGTGGGAACGACTTCGTTGGGGGGGCAGTAGGCCAGGCAGGTCTCGGCATTCCGGGTCCCGGGCTGGGTAACGAAGATCCGCACGCCCATGCCTTCTACGTCCTGCTTTTCAATGAGTTGCGCGAGATAATCCCGCGCGGAATCTGTCACGGTAACCAATGCCATGTTTCCTACCCGTTTGGAAGTTTGGCTCCTATTTTAAGAGAGTTCGCGGGAACATGAAAGACCAAGTAAAATAGTCGGGATTTAATCAGGTAATGAATTTCCCGTATGACTGCCTGCTACAGGCGCCGGTAACACGGCACTTGATAAGGATCATTCGGACTAAGACGGAATCCGGCATTTTTGCTATGATTCCGCGCCATTGACAAATACGACGTTAGCCACGACACCCGGAAGATTTCCCTATGACCGATCGCACTACCCGTCTGGAACAGTTTCATAAAGCCCTCAAGGAGCGCATCGTGATCCTTGATGGTGGTATGGGCACCATGATCCAGAACCTGAAGCTGGATGAAGCCGCGTTCCGGGGCGAACGGTTCAGGGACTATGAACGGGAGGTGCAGGGCAACAACGACCTGCTCAATCTGACCCAGCCGGCCCTGCTCCGCAACATCCATGCGGACTACCTGGACGCCGGCGCTGACATCATCGAGACCAACACCTTCAACTCCACCCGCCTGTCCCAGGCCGACTACGGCATGGAAGAGCTGGCGCGGGAGCTGAACGTGGCCTCGGCAAAGCTGGCGCGGCAGATCGCTGACGAGTTTACCGCTAAGGATCCGGGCAAGCCTCGCTTTGTCGCCGGCGCGGTCGGCCCCACCTCGCGCACTGCGTCGATCTCTCCGGATGTGAACAATCCCGGCTATCGCAACGTCGACTTCCAGACTCTGGTGGAAAATTATTACGAGGCGGTTTCAGGCCTGATGGAGGGCGGTGCCGATCTGATCCTGATCGAGACCATCTTCGACACCCTGAATGCCAAGGCAGCCATCTACGCTACCCAGCAGGTGTTCGAGGACACCGGTATCGAATTGCCGATCATGATTTCCGGCACCATCACCGATGCCTCCGGGCGTACCCTGTCCGGCCAGACCACCGAAGCCTTCTACATTTCCATCGCCCACGCCAGGCCCATCTCCGTGGGTCTGAACTGCGCCCTGGGTGCCGATGCGCTGCGCCCCTATATCGAAGAACTGGCAACCAAGGCCGAGACCTTCGTTTCAGCCCATCCGAACGCTGGTTTGCCCAACGAATTCGGCGAATACGACCAGACTCCGGAGGAGATGGCCGAGATCATCGAGGGATTTGCCCGGGACGGCTTCCTGAACATCATCGGCGGCTGCTGCGGTTCCCGCCCGGATCATATCGAGGCCATTGCCAAAGCCGTCGCCAAATATCCGCCCCGGCAGATTCCAGAGCGTCCGAAAGCCCTCCGACTGGCCGGTCTTGAGCCCTTTACCGTCGATGACAACACCCTGTTTATCAACGTCGGTGAGCGCACCAACGTCACCGGTTCCAAGCGGTTCCTGCGACTGATCAAGGAAGAGCAGTACGAGGAGGCCCTCAGTGTGGCCCGGGACCAGGTGGAAAACGGTGCCCAGATCATCGATATCAACATGGATGAAGGCATGCTGGATTCCAGGGCGGTCATGGTCACCTTCCTGAACCTGGTGGCTTCCGAACCGGACATTTCCCGGGTGCCCGTCATGATCGATTCTTCCAGATGGGAAGTGATCGAGGCCGGCCTGCGCTGCATCCAGGGCAAAGCGGTGGTGAATTCCATCAGTCTGAAAGAAGGCGAAGAGGAATTTATAAAGCGGGCGAAAGACTGCATGCGCTATGGCACCGCCGTGGTGGTCATGGCCTTTGACGAAGACGGCCAGGCCGATACCTACGAACGTAAAATCGGGATCTGCAAACGCTCCTACGAATTGCTGACCGGCATCGGGTTCAATCCGGCCGACATCATCTTCGACCCGAACATCTTCGCCATCGCCACGGGCATCGAGGAACACAACAACTATGCGGTGGATTTCATCAACGCCACCCGCTGGATCAAGGAAAACCTGCCTTACGCCTCCATTTCCGGCGGTGTAAGCAACGTCTCCTTCTCCTTCCGGGGCAACGACGCGGTGCGCGAGGCCATCCACTCGGTATTCCTGTATCACGCCATCAAGGCCGGCATGAACATGGGCATCGTCAATCCCGGGCAACTGGTGATTTACGATGAGATCGAACCGGATCTGAAGGAGCTGGTGGAGGACGTGGTACTCAACCGCCGGGACGACGCCACCGATCGCCTGCTGGAAGCGGCCGAGAAGTTCAAGGGCAAAGGCGGCAAGACCCGGGAAGAGGATCTGGCCTGGCGCCAATGGCCAGTAGAAAAGCGGCTCCAGCATGCCCTGGTCAAAGGCATCACCAATTACATTACCGAAGATACCGAGGCCTGCCGCCAGAACGCCAGCCATCCCATCGAGGTCATTGAGGGCCCGCTGATGGACGGCATGAACGTGGTCGGCGACCTGTTCGGAGACGGCAAGATGTTCCTGCCCCAGGTGGTCAAGAGCGCGCGGGTGATGAAGCAGGCAGTGGCTTACCTGATCCCCTACATCGAGGCGGAAAAGTCCGAGGGCCAGCAGGCCAAGGGCAAGATTCTCATGGCCACGGTCAAGGGCGATGTGCACGACATCGGCAAGAACATCGTGGGTGTTGTACTGCAGTGCAACAACTATGAAGTGATCGACATGGGCGTGATGGTGCCCTGTGACAAGATCCTGGAAACCGCAAAAAAGGAGAACGTGGATATCATCGGCCTGAGCGGCCTGATTACTCCGTCCCTTGACGAGATGGTTCACGTGGCCAGGGAGATGCAGCGCCTGGACTTCCGTATCCCGCTGATGATCGGTGGCGCCACCACCTCCAAGGCGCACACGGCGGTGAAGATCGAGCCCCAGTACAAGAATGACATCGCGCTGTATGTATCCGACGCCTCCCGTTGCGTTAATGTGGCCTCCCGGCTGCTCAGCAAGACCACCAAGCCAGCCTTTGTCGAGGCTGCCCGAACCGAATACGACCAGATCCGGGAGCGCAGGAAGAACCGCGGCGAGCGCACCAAACTGGTCTCTTTGAAGGAGGCCCGTGCCCGCGCCCCGGCAATCAACTTCGAGGATTATGAACCGCCAAAACCGTCGTTCACCGGCATCCGGGTGTTTGAGGACTATGACCTCGAAGAGCTGGTCGACTACATCGACTGGACGCCGTTCTTCATTTCCTGGGACATCTCCGGGAAGTACCCGGCAATCTTTGACGATCCCAAGCGCGGCGAAGCGGCCCGCAGCCTGTTCAATGACGCCCGCAAGATCCTGAAGCAGATGATTGAGGAGAAACGGGTGACCGCCAGGGCGGTGATCGGCTTCTGGCCGGCCAACCGCCGCGGCGATGACATCGTGGTCTACACCGACGAATCCCGCAGTGAGGAACTGACCACCCTGCACCACCTGCGCCAGCAGGATGAAAAGGCACCGGATAAACCCATGTTGGCCCTCTCGGACTTCGTGGCACCGGAAGACTCCGGAAAAGTGGATTACGTTGGCGGCTTTGCCGTGACCACCGGCATCGGTGCCGAGGAATTCTCACAGGAATTCAAGGACAGGCACGACGACTACAACGCTATCATGGTCAAGGCCCTGGCCGACCGTCTTGCCGAGGCCTTTGCCGAGCGGATGCATGAGCGGGTGCGGAAAGAGTTCTGGGGCTATGCCACCGACGAGCACCTGGGCAAGGAGGATCTGATCAAGGAACGCTACCGCGGTATCCGCCCGGCTCCGGGTTATCCCGCATGCCCCGATCATACCGAGAAGGCAACCCTGTTCCGTCTTCTCGAGGCCACCGGCAAAATCGGTCTCGAGCTGACCGAGCACTTCGCCATGTTCCCGACTGCGGCGGTTTCCGGGTGGTACTTCGCCCATCCCGAGTCCAGATACTTTGCCGTCGGCAAGATTGGCGCGGATCAGGTTGAGGACTATGCTGAACGTAAAGACATATCCAAAGCGGAGGCGGAGCGCTGGCTGATGCCAAGCCTGGCCTACGACCCGGCAGAATAGACAGGGGCAAAGCACGCAATGACCGACACCACCGACAACCAAAGCAACAAGAAAGATCGGAAATCGGGCTCACCGGGCGTTTTGAAAATAATGCAAAGCATGCTGGCCGGCGCTCTCGGAGTTCAGTCTGACAAGCGCCGGGAAGAGGATTTCTCCAGCCACAGCCCCTGGCCCTACATCATTGCCGGAATACTCTTTACCGCGGTCTTCGTGGGGGGGCTGATTCTGGTGGTGCAGGCTGTGATTGCCAGCCAGTAACCTATTGGCCCGAGACCCAGACAACCGCGAAGGCCACCACCAATACCACGACCAGAACCGCAGCGATGGCGTCTGCCTGACTGTCTGAACGCATGTTCTTCTTCATGCAAGCACTCCTTCCTTACTTTTTCATTAAGGTCATTGTTGTTGTCTTATCAGTCAAGCAGGAAATTGATATTCGTCCAGCCTGCGCGCCGTCCACTTATCGCCTGAATCGATAAACATATTTTGAAATAATCATTTTGGAAATAAAAACCTGGTGATATCCTGCCATCCAGATATAAGAGGCAGGACATTACCCCTATGTACGTATACGACGAACACGACCGGCAAATGGCAGCAGAACGGGTGGCCCAGTTCCGGGACCAGACCCGACGCGCCCTGGCGGGCGAACTCAGCGAGGAAGAATTCCTTCCGTTACGCCTGCAGAACGGACTCTACGTCCAGCGCCACGCACCGATGCTCAGGATCTGTGTGCCCTACGGCATGCTGCGCTCCGGGCAGTTGCGTCGTCTCGCCCGTGTCACCCGGAATTACGACAAGGGCTACGCCCATTTCACCACCCGGCAGAACGTGCAGCTCAACTGGCCGGCCCTGGAGGATGTTCCGGACATCCTGGCCGAGTTGGCGGAAGTGGAAATGCACGCCAACCAGACCAGCGGCAACTGCATCCGTAACACCACCACCGACCAGTTCGCCGGCGTTCAGTCCGATGAAATTGCAGACCCGCGCCCATACTGCGAGCTGATTCGCCAGTGGTCCACGTTCCATCCGGAATTCGCGTTCCTGCCCCGCAAATTCAAAGTGGCGTTGAACGCCTCCGAGAAGACCGACAGGGCGGCTATCCGGGTGCACGACATCGGCCTCCAGATCGTGCGCAACGAAGCCGGCGAATTGGGCTTCCGGGTCCATGTAGGTGGCGGTCTTGGCCGGACCCCGATGGTTGGCCCGGTGATCCGTGAATTCCTGCCGGAGCTGGATTTGCTGACCTACCTTGAAGCGGTGCTGCGGGTATACAACCGCTATGGCCGCCGGGATAACAAGTTCAAGGCGCGGATCAAGATTCTGGTCAAGGCCCTGACTCCGGAAGGTTTTGCCGGGAAAGTGGAAGCCGAGTGGGCTCACATCAAGGATTCGCCGACCCGGCTGACCCCGGAAGCCATTGAGCGGATCAAGGGGTTCTTTACCGAACCGCCTTACGAGGCCCTGGACAATGCTACAGACCTGCTGGCCCGGCAACGCTTCGAGAATCGTGGTTTTGACCAGTGGCTGAGCCACAACGTGGACGTGCACAAGAAGCCCGGCTACGCCATTGTGACCCTGACCCTGAAAAAAACCGGCACACCCCCGGGCGATGTCACCGACCGCCAGCTCGAGCAGATTGCCGAGCTGGCCGACGAATACAGCTTCGGTGAGGTCCGGGTCACCCACCATCAGAACGTGGTGTTGGCCGATGTGCGCCAGGATCGGCTGCTGGAGCTGTGGCAGACCATTACGCCGATGGGCTTCGGGACCGCCAACCTGAATACCCTGACCGACATTATCTGCTGCCCGGGCGGCGATTACTGCGCCCTGGCCAACGCCAAGTCGATCCCGGTGGCCGAGGCCATCCAGCGCCGGTTCGATGACCTGGACTATCTGTATGACCTGGGCAACATCGATCTCAACATTTCCGGTTGCATGAATGCCTGCGGTCATCACCACGTAGGCAACATCGGCGTACTGGGTGTCGACAAGAAAGGCGAGGAGTTCTACCAGGTCAGCCTGGGTGGCTCTTCCCACCATGATACGGATATCGGCAAGATTCTCGGGCCCTCCTTTGCCCGGGAGGAGATGCCAGAGGTTATCGCGAAGATTATCGATGTATACGTCGACCAGCGTACCGAGGACGAGGAATTCCTCGATACCTATCGCCGTATTGGTATCAAACCTTTCAAGGAGCGGGTCTATGCCTGAGGTAATCCATGCAGACGGCACCATCCATCACGACGAGTGGGTTGTGGTTCCGCGCCCGGAGGATGGTGAGTCCCTGGCTATCCCAAAAGACCAGCCGGCGATGATCCCGGCCGATCTGTGGCTGGCCGGCTATGAACATTTCACCGGTAACGACCGGATCGGGGTCTGGTTCGACAGCCATGACGAGCCGGAAATAATTGCTGACAAGGTCAACGAACTGCTGCTGATCGGGGTGAACTTTCCCCGCTTCGTGGATGGGCGTGGCTACACTATTGCCCGGTTGCTGAGGGAACGATTCGGCTACAGGAACGAACTGCGGGCGATCGGAGATGTATTGCTTGACCAGCTGCAGTTCATGAAGCGCTGCGGGTTTGATTCGTATGTGCTACGGGCCGACAAGGACATCAGCCAGGCACCGAAGTGCCTGAACTTCTTCAGCCAGGGGTATCAGGCGGCGACGGATACGGATTTGCCGCTGTTTCGGCGACGGGCCGGCTGATTGGGGAGGCTGGTTGAAGATGGGGGTCAGAAGAAATCCTTCTTCTGACCCCGACCCGGACTTCACCTCACCGGCTATGATCCAGCACAATCTTGCCGGCAGACGCCCCCTTCAGAAACGCCTTCAGCGCCTCATCGAGCTCCCCGCGGCCGATTTCCCGGGCCGAGGCTTCCGTCTTCGGGCACTTCCACTCACCGGCAAACTTCTCCCACACTGCCTGCTTGTCGGCCAGTGGAATCTCCACCGAATCCACTCCCAGCAGGTTCACACCGCGGAGGATGAACGGCAGCACCGTGGTCGGAAGCTGAGGGCCGGCCACCAGGCCGCAGCAAGACACTGAGCCACCCGGCTGGATCTGTTTGAGCAATTCCGCCAACGGTGTGCCACCCACGGTGTCAACCGCATTGGCAAAGACCGGCTTGAGCAGCGGCTTCTTTTCTTCCGCCAGGGCGTCACGGCCCACCACGTCACTGGCGCCCAGATCCTTGAGACTGTCGGCATGGTCGGCCTTGCCACTGATCGCGACCACCTCAAAGCCCAGGTTGGCCAGCAACTCGACGGCAACGCTGCCCACGGCACCGGAGGCGCCACTGACAGCCACCTTGCCCTGTTCCGGGCTGGCGCCCATTTTCAGGAGTTTGCTGACGCACAGGCCGGCAGTCAGGCCAGCAGTGCCGTAGATCATCGCAGTACGGGCATCCCAACCAGACGGCATCGGCGCAACCCAGGCGGCCGGTACCCGGATGTACTCACCAAAACCGCCATCTGTGTTCATGCCGAGGTCATAGCCGGTAACAATCACCGGGCTGCCCACCGCCGGCTCACCAGTTGCAGATTCCACCACTTCACCCGCGGCATCGATGCCTGGCGTGTGGGGAAATGAGCGGGTAACACCCTTGTTTCCGGACGCAGACAAGGCGTCCTTGTAGTTCAGTGAGGAATGAGTTACCCGGATCAGAACCTCGCCCTCCGGCAAATCGGCCGTGCTGAGGGTCAGCTCGCTGCCCCGGTACTCGCCATCCTTCTCTTCCACCCGCCAGGCTTTGAATTCGCTGTTCGTTGTCATGGTGTTACCCCGCTTGTTGTCAGCTACTGAATCTTCTGGTTCCGGAAAGCACTGAGCACGCGCCAAGCCGTGTGCTCCAGGGCCGCGCTGGTGGCCAGCCCCAGTTTTTCCGGGAGTGTCCGCTTGCGTTGGAATGTTACTGACACTACGTCGGCACGATCGCATGCCTCAATGAGATATTCGTCGGAAGTCCTGATCTCGTCGATCAGATTGACCTCCAGCGCCCTCTTGCCGAACCAGATATCGCCGTTGGCCACCTTGGCAATATCGACACTGGGCCGGCGCTCGGTCACGTACTCCTTGAACAGACGATGGGTATCCTCCAGATCCTCGAGGAATTTCTGCCGGCCTTTCTCGGTGTTCTCCCCGAAGATGGTCATGGTGCGTTTGTGCTCACCGGCAGTCAGCACCTCGAAATCCACATCATTCTTCTTGAGGAAACGGTGGAAGTTTGGCAACTGCGCCACCACGCCGATAGACCCGAGAATTGCAAACGGAGAGGCGACGATCCGGTCCGCAACACAGGCCATCATGTAGCCACCGCTGGCAGCCACCTTGTCGACGCAGGCCGTCAGCGGAATACCCTTGCTGCGAATCCGGTCCAGCTGGGCCGCTGCCAGACCATAGCTATGCACCAGTCCTCCCCCGCTTTCCAGGCGAATGACCACCTCGTCCTGCTTCGGTTTGGCAACACACAGGACCGCTGAAATCGACCGGCGCAGCTGATCGGTATCGCTGGCCTTGATGTCGCCGTCAAAATCGAGCACATAAACCTTCGGCCGGGCCTCCGGCTCCGCACCTCCCCTCCTGGCCCTGGCTTTTGCGGCTTTTTTCCCGGCTTTGTCTTCCTTTTTTCGTGCTTTCCGGAAGGCTTTGCGCTCGCCCTTCTCCATCAGGTGCGCCTGAATGGTTTCCCGCAACTTCTGGTACTTTTCGTTGAGTTTCCGGATTCTCAACTCGCCCTCTCCTTCCTGGCCCTCACGCTCCTTCTGGGCAGCAGAGAATATGACGGAGACGATCACAAGGGCGGCAACCACAAAGGTAACAACCTTGGCCAGGAACAGGCCGTATTCTGTCAGGAACTCCAAAATGGCTTCTCCAAATGGTTATGCAAAGACGAGAGTGTAACTTACCGAATTGACACTGATAAGCGGAGCAAAAAAAATTAAAACAAGCGTTCGATCGAGCTTGACACGCCCCTCTGCTGACCATAAAGTCGAACTGCGAGATCGGCTTCGCCAAGACAACCATTCAGAAGGGCAAGATAATGTCTGTAGATCAGGTATTTGAAAAACTTGAACAGAATTTCAACGCAGATGCAGCTCAAGGCCTCGACCTGGTGTTCCAGTTCGACATTGAGGACGGCAAGAACTACCACCTGGCCATCAGCGACGGCTCCTGCAAGCTGCACGAAGGCTCTCATGAAGACCCTTCCGTTACCCTGATCATGAACTCCGATACCCTGCAGGGCATCGTTTCCGGCGAAACCGATGGTATGCAGGCGTTCATGGCCGGTCAGCTGCGCGCCGAAGGGGACATGATGCTGGCAACCAAGCTGGGCGAACTGTTCAACATGGGCTGAATGTCCACCCCGCGCATAAAAAAACCTGCGCATGCCGCAGGTTTTTTTATCCCTGAATTTCCTGCTCACTCATCCCAGAGCTGAACCGCCTGCCGTGCGGCTTCGTTCTTGGGTGTCGCCACCAGCCCTGACGCTGACAGCCGGACATCAAACAAGGCGCCGTCACGCATGGGCATGAAGGTCGCGTTACCATAGACCCCCTCCACAAACGGCAGGTTGAATTGCCGGTCCAGCTCCCAGAGATCGGGCCACTTCTGTTCGCTCAGCCCGATCACCGTCCTGGGCATACTCTGTTCATTCTCGAGCGAAGTATAGCGACCACTCAACCGCTCCATCCGGTATCCCGGTGCAATTCCGAGCCAGCGAATGGGGCCGGCGAACCGGATGATGCGTGCATCCAGCTGCCACTGGTCACCCCTGACTGACTGGATGACCGGTGCCTCTTCTCCGGTCTGCAGTGTCACGACCCAGAGCCGGTCGCCCTGCCGCTGAGTAGAGACTGTCGCAACGTTTTTCATCCCTTCCAACGATTGGTAGCCCATCAGGTTGACGGCAATCACCAGGGTGTAGATGCCGATAACCAGCACGGAAAATATCGTCATGCCTTTGAGCCAGCCCGGCAACCAGCGAGGACGGAGGAAAAACAGGAGGCTCCCGATCACCAGCACCGCGCCGACGACTGCCAGTACGATGGTTGCGAGCTCATGGGACATGGGGATTACAAACCAACGTCGTGCAGGGAGGATTCTGCCAGCTTGAGGAGGTCCGGATTACGACCTTCCCGCTTGCCGATACTTTCGATGTAATACTCAAGCGACGTCAAAGCATCCGCCAGCGCTTCGAGCACCTGATGGGGAGGAGCCTGGCGGGCATCCAGGAGACGGTGCTGAATCGCGGCGGCAACACGTTTGAGCACACTGGCGGCACCGGGATCATCGACCATCTGCAGGCCACCCCAGATGCTGTGCAGGGTTGCGGGCAGGTTGGCCAGGTGCAGTTTGTCATAATCCGATTCAATGAATGCCGTGATGGCCCGTTTGGCCAGGGTCAGCGCGCTTCTGGCCTCATCCGCCACCACAAACATCGCTTCCTGGAGATAGACCGACTCATCCCGGTTGCGCGGGCTGCCAGCCAGCGCGTCCGTTTCCGAGGTAATACCGCGAGTGACAATCTGCATCACCGCATTCTCTACTCCCAGAACGGAGTCCGCCAGGCGATACAGTTCGTCATCACCCGGCAATCGGTTGTCATCCTCCCACGTGCGGAGCCTGGCCGCCTCCTCACGGGAAATGCCGGCAAGCGTGTTCAGATCCAGCATCACCAGAATATTGGCAAGACGTTCAAGGGCATCGGCGATGGACGACAGCTCCGCCAGGTCCGGCTCGATACCCCTTTCGATAATGTCCAGTTTGTCCTTGAGCTGATTGAGCTCATCCTGAAGCGCATCCGACAGGGATTTGAGGACATCGCTACCCGGGCCATACAGGCGTCGGGCATGGGCCTCCAGCATGGAGTCCGGGAACTCCGCGGGCGTCAGGCGATAAGCGGAAAGAATGTGCGCCACCTCCGGGTTTGCGGACCCACTGCGATAAAGCATGTAGATGAGGTCCCGGATCAGTGAATCCGGTGCATCCTTGGCCGTGGCCACCTTGCCGACGTAAACCACCTCCCGGGCGTACCGCTCTATGCGCATGAACATGCGTTTGCGGGCCCTGGTGAAGATCATTGCACGATCAAGCATCGTGTCTGCCACAATTCCCAACAGGCACCACATCTGCCCCATGGGCTGACCCTGGCACAGCTGTGCAAACCCGCGAGCAGCACGGCCGAACAGTTTCTTGCTGACCACGTCGTTGCGATCCCGCAGCACCCCAATCAAGGCTACCTGGAAGGTCAGCCGCATCCTTCGGGCCATAACCTCGTAGTCCGCTTCATTACCTTCAAACGCACCGGGATTGAGATCCGCACAGAAGTCCGGGCGCTCCTTGACATCCACATCAAAGAAACAGGATTCCGGGTAAGGTTTTTCGCGGCGGGCTTCGCGCAAATCGTTAATTACCGGCAGCAACAGTTCCGGATGGTCCTCGCGCTGCCGGTGGTAGTATTCCACGTAGCGACGGAGTATAAACAGGGCGCTGTTCAGGGTGGTAAGCAGAGTGTTCTTGTCATCATTGGCGCCGACTGGAACGTCGTTGGCCATGGCAACCGCTTCCTGGCACAACAGGGTGCCGCCACGAAGCTCGACGAGGATGAAAATACCACGCAACTGGTTCAGGTAATCGACACAGTTCTGGAGGTCTTCCCCGCTCTCGCGATTTTCCTGGAAACGCTCAAGGCTGGATTCTGCCTGTTTGATGGTCTGTTCTATCTCACTTTTGACCAGATCAAACGACTGCGATTTCGTCGCCAGAGACGATTGAACCATAAACGCTTCCTGTCTGATTTGCGGAGACTACCGCGTCCCGTGCCTGACATTCAGCCCGACAACCGAGCGCCGGACTTTGTTGTTTTAGATCGGTTTGACTCTGTCCGACCACTAATGTGCTCGCAAAAACCGGGGAACTTGTCATTACTTATAACACAAAACTCATGTAGCTCAACAAAGGCGGAGTGTAACAATTGGTACACGCTGACCCACTTCTCATTCCGCCTGTTCGAGCTTGCTCCAGAGGCTCTGGCCCGACTGTTTATCCAGCATCGCGATAAACTCGTCATGGGCACCAGCCTCTTCACCGGAGGCCCGCACCACAGAAAGCCGCGGGCGGTCAGCTTTCAGGCGTCGGATACCACCGGCTGTGCCACCGTCTTCCGAACCGGCATCCAGGGACAACGCGGTCTGGCCGCCGGTCATCAGCAGGTAGACATCGGCCAGGATCTCTGCGTCCAGCAATGCGCCGTGGAGCTCCCGGTTACTGTTATCCACGCCGTAGCGCTTGCACAGGGCGTCCAGACTGTTTTTCTGGCCTGGGTGCCTGGTACGGGCGATGGCCAGGGAATCGACGATGCCGCAATGGTCGGCGGTCCTGCGGACCGGTTTCAGGCGAGCGAACTCGGCATCCATGAAGCCCACGTCGAACGGGGCGTTATGGATGACCAGTTCAGCGCCTTTAATGAATTCGAAGAATTCCTCGGCGACCTCGGCGAATTTGGGCTTGTCCGCCAGGAATTCATTGGTGATCCCGTGAATGGTGATGGCTTCGGCCTCCACCTCCCGCTCGGGGTTGATATAGACATGGTAATTGCGGCCGGTCAGCTCACGCTCGACCATTTCCACACAACCGATTTCAATGATCCGGTGCCCTTCATTGGGATCAATGCCGGTGGTTTCGGTATCCAGTACGATTTGTCTCATGCTTCACTCAGTTCCGCTACGCCACGATTTGCCAGTTCATCTGCCAGTTCGTTGTCGGGTACGCCGGCATGGCCTTTTACCCAGTGCCAGTTGATCCGGTGCCGCGCGGTTTCGGCATCCAGCTCCCGCCACAGGTCGTCATTCTTTACCGGTTTTTTCGCCGCGGTTTTCCAGCCGTTGCGTTTCCACCCGGCCATCCACTCAGTGATGCCCTTGCGGACATACTGGGAGTCCGTGAAGAGCTCCACATCGCAGGGGCGCTTGAGCGCCTTCAGACCACGGATCGCCGCCATCAGTTCCATTCGGTTGTTGGTGGTATGAAGCTCGCCACCGTGGAGGGTCTTTTTGATATCGCCGTAACGAAGCACCACGCCCCAGCCTCCCCGACCGGGATTACCCTTGCAGGCACCATCGGTGTAGAGAATTACCTTATCCGCCATTCATACTCCTGAATCCTCACTAATCCTGACACTCGGGGCTGCCGGCGCCCCTGCTGCGGCAGCACCCCCGCGAGGCGCCAACCGCGCCCGTCCCGGGCATGGCAATGACCTTGCTCTTGCGCCAGGCCGGTTGCCTGGGAATACGGCCGTAGACCCGTTTTTTGGCAAGGATACAGTAATAGGCGCCAAGAGGCAGGAAACGATTGCCCGCCAGCCGGGTATCGATCCAGCGATAGCTGTGCCTGCCCGAACGCTGCATGGGAAGCCTGAGGAATCTGGTCACAGACGTTTCGACACTGAATCCGAGCAGCCGGAGCCAGTCCTCCATTCGCCGCCGGAGCAGGAACCGGCCACCCCAGGGGCCTTCCTGCTGCCGGGACAGCAGTCTGCGCATACCCCACAGACTCAACGGATTGAAGCCAATCAGGGCAATGGTCCCCTCACCGCGCAGTACCCGGGCGGATTCTCTCAGCACCTGGTGCGGGCACGGGGAAAAGTCAGGGGTATGGTGCAGGATAACCAGGTCCATGGAATCGGACGGGAATGGCAGCTCATCGGCATCGCATACCGCCACGCCCTCTGGCATATGGGGGAACCACCGCGGGGTGGTCATGATTTTTTGCGCGAAATCGGTTCCGGTGGCCAGCGGCAGACGATAACTGACGCCAATCTGGAGCTGCCGTGCCCCGATCAGGCCGCCCAGTTCGTAATCGCAGAACCGGCGCTGGTCCGCCAGTAACGCCCGACCGAGCGGAGACTGGAACCAGCGCTCGAAATTCTCGTGCCTTGCCGGATAGTCAATGTTACCGGATCTGACCACTACGCTGCCTCCCGCTGGGTGTCCCGTCTGGTTGGGGCCACAGATTTATTGCTCTATCATAACAGTCACATTCTGCGAACACATGGGGGGCGTATGCTGACTATTTCCGCAATTCCTGCTTTCAGTGACAACTACATCTGGTGCCTGGCTGACACCGACACCAAAAAAGCACTGGTTGTTGACCCCGGGCAGGCAGCGCCCGTGGAGGAGCACTTGTCCGCCAAGGGCCTGACCCTGGACACGATTCTGGTCACCCACCACCACCCGGACCATGTTGGCGGCATCAAGGAACTGGTCAGGGCCCATCCGGACTGCCGGGTAACCGGCCCCGCGGAATCTCCGTTTAAAGGCTCCAGCAACCTGGTGCACCCGGGCGACGAAGTTGTCTGGGAGTCGATCACCTTCCGGGTTCTGGGCGTTCCGGGCCACACCCTGGACCATATCGCCTACTTTACCGACGTTGAGGTCAACGGCCACCCGGTCCTTTTCTGTGGCGACACGCTGTTCGTCTGCGGCTGCGGGCGGTTGTTCGAGGGCACCCCGGAACAGATGCGGCAATCCCTCCGGACCCTGCGCAACCTGCCGGAAAAAACCGCGGTCTACTGCGCCCATGAGTATACCCTGGCCAACCTCAGGTTTGCCCGCAGCTGGCTACCCCGGGACGAACGCCTGAAAGCGTTTGAGGAACAGTGTCAAAAAGCCCGGGAAGCAGGCAAGCCCACGGTGCCGTCGGTGCTCGGTGATGAAAAGCGGCTGAACCCGTTTCTCCGTTGGGACGATCCCGTGGTTGTGGACGCCGCCCGGAACTATTGCGCGCAGAATGGGCTGCCGGCGGATTCGGAGAATGCCATCTTTGCGGCCATTCGCCACGGCAAGGATAATTTCTGAAGACGGGACGGGGTCTGAAGAACGCTTACTTCTGCCCCCGTTTTCACGCTCCCTGTCGTCATCGTAACGAGCCGTTTCTTGACCCCCGGAAAACCACTCTCATAGAATCGGTTTCACTTTTGTGACCCAACCCATTCATCAGGCCAGATTTTCCAAGGTATGATCTGGTCAATGCCCTGATCCGGAAATGCTTATGTCGGCCAACCGATTGTCGCTTCTGCTGCTGGCCAGTGCCCTTAGCACTGGTTGCTCTACATTTCTCTCCCCGACCGGCGATCCGCTGGAATCCCGGCAGGTCACCGTCGCCACCGGAGATGAAGACCTGAAGGATGCCGTGGAATCCGGCAAGGCCGCAGCTGCCGCTTCCAATGAGCCGCTGGATGAAGCCATTGCGCCCGATCTTCAGGCGACCGCACGGGAGGCCCGGGAAAAGCTGGATAATCCCGAACAGCAATCCGACGAGGGCGAGAAGGAACATGACCTCTGGCACCGTCTTCGCCAGGGCTTTGCCCTCAACCATGACGTCGACAACGAGCGGGTACGGGACCAGCTCAACTGGTACGCGAGCCATCCGAAATACATTGAGCGGGTCGTTGACCGGGGCAGCCGGTACCTGCATTACATCCTCAACGAGACCGAAGAACGTGGCCTGCCAGCAGAGTTTGCGCTACTACCGGTGGTCGAAAGTGCCTTCGATCCGTTTGCATACTCCCATGGCCGGGCTGCCGGAATCTGGCAATTTATTCCCTCCACCGGCAAATACTTCGGCCTGACCCAGAGCTGGTGGCACGACGACCGCCGCGACATTATCGCGGCGACCGACGCCGCACTCACCTACCTTGATCGTCTGGCTGAGCGCTTCGACGGCGATTACACGCTGGCGCTGGCTGCCTACAACAGCGGTGGTGGTACGGTCTCGAGCGCCCTGCGGCGCAACCGCAAAGCCAACCGGCCAACGGATTTCTGGTCCCTGCAACTGCCCCGTGAAACCCGGCATTACGTTCCCAAACTGATCGCCCTCGCCAAGATCTTTGACAAACCGGAGGATTATGGCGTGACCCTGCCTCCGCTGGAGGACACGCCGTATTTCGAAGTGGTCGAGACCGGCTCGCAACTGGATCTGGCCCAGGCGGCCGAACTCGCAGGCGTCGATATCGATGAGATCTACCTGCTGAACCCTTCCTACAACCGTTGGGCGACGAATCCTGACGGGCCTCACCGGCTGCTGGTCCCGGTCGACAGGGCAGAGAAATTCCGCACGGCACTGGCGAACTTCCCGGTCGATCAGCGGGTTTCCTGGCAAAACTACAGTGTCCGGTCCGGCGACAGCCTGATCACCATTGCCCGTAAGTTCAACACCACTCCCTCGGTGATCCAGGAGGTCAACAAGCTCCACTCGGACCTGATCCGCATTGGCCAGAACCTTCTCATCCCGTCCGCTTCCCGTGGTTCGGAAGCCTACGCGCTCAGTGCTTCCCAGCGACTCGAGCGCAAACAGGAACGCAAGCGTGACGGTAACCGCGTCCAATACACTGTACGCCGCGGCGACACCTTCTGGGATATTGCCCGGGAACACCGGGTCTCCGTTCGTGAGGTGGCAGCCTGGAACGGCATGGCACCCGGCGATCCACTGATCCCGGGCAAGCAACTCGTGATCTGGTCCAAGACCAGTCAGCCGACGGTGCTGGCATCCAACAGTGCCCGGGGCAAGGCCATGGTCCGCAAGGTGGGTTACCGGGTTCGCAAGGGCGACTCCCTCTACGCCATTGCCAATCGTTTTTCGGTGAACGTGAATGACATCGCAAGCTGGAACGACCTGAATAAATCACGTTATCTCCAACCCGGACAAAGTCTGGTACTCTACGTAGACATTCGTAACAGCCCGTAAGCGAACTATGACAAGAACACGGAAAGCCTCGCACCTTACGTCCATCGTTGCATTATTGTCCCTGTTGGCGGCCCCGGTAACCCAGGCCGCCAACGAAACAGAAAACCTGCAGCCGCAACACGGTATTGCCATGCACGGCGAACCGGAATACCCGGAGGGCTTTTCCAGCTTCAACTACGTCAATCCGGACGCACCCAGGGGCGGCACCCTGAAGATGGCGGTGGTGGCTAACGGCTTTGACTCGTTCAACCCATTCGACATCCGGGGTGTGGCTGCTGCCGGAATCAGCACCTACCTCTATGATACCCTGCTGGAATCCTCCGATGACGAGCCATTCTCCGCTTATGGCCTGATTGCCGAATCCCTGGAGACTCCGGAAGACCGGAGCTACGTGGTCTATAACCTCCGCGAGGAAGCACGCTTCAGTGACGGCGAGCCCATTACCGCAGAGGATGTGAAGTTCTCCTTCGAAATCCTGACCACCAGGGGCCATCCCTTCTACCGCAACTATTATGCCGGCGTGAAAGAGGTGATCATCGAGGGCCCCAGACGGGTAAGGTTCAATTTCGGAGAAACCACCAACCGTGAACTGCCGCTGATTATCGGGCAGATGCCGATTCTGCCCGCCCATTACTGGGCGGATCGCGAATTCGGAGAAAACGGCCTGACACCCCCCGTTGGCAGCGGCCCTTACCGTATCGGCGATTTCGAGGCGGGTCGTTCAATCACTTATGAACGCATAGACAACTACTGGGCTGAAGATCTCGGGGTACGCAAGGGCCGCTTCAACTTCGAGCGTATCCGCTACGATTACTACACCGACGACACCGTCGCCCTGGAAGCCTTCAAGGCGGGCAACTTTGACTTCCGTCTGGAATCCTCCGCCAAAAACTGGGCCACAGCCTACACCGGCCCCATGTTCAAGGATGGCTCCGTCATCAAGGAAGCCATCGAGCACCATCGCCCGTCCGGAATGCAGGGATTCGTGTTCAACACCCGCAAGGCTATTTTCAGTGATCCGAGGGTCCGCGAGGCGCTCGCCTACGGTTTTGACTTCGAATGGGCCAACAAGAACCTGTTCTTCGGTCAGTACACCCGCACCGACAGCTATTTCGAAAACAGTGAACTGGCTTCCGAGGGCCTGCCCGAGGGCCGCGAACTGGAAATCCTGAACCAGTACCGCGACCAGTTGAGTGAGGACGTTTTCACCGAGGTGTACACACCTCCCACCACAGAAGGCCAACAGGGTCTTCGGGAAAATCTGCGCACGGCATTGCAGCTGCTTCGCTCGGCCGGTTATGTCATCAAGGATGGCAAGATGGTGCACACGGAAACCGGAGAACCCCTCGCCTTCGAGATCCTCCTGTTCCAGAAAAGCTTCGAGCGCATTGTGCTGCCCTTCAAGAACAACCTTGCCAGGCTCGGCATCGACGTGACGGTTCGTCTGGTCGACAGCAATCAGTACATCCAGCGGGTGCGTCAGTTCGACTATGACATGATCACCCAGGTATTGCCCCAGTCCGATTCGCCGGGTAACGAGCAAAGGGAGTATTGGCACTCCTCCACCGCCAACGTCAATGGCTCCCGGAACTACATGGGGATTCAGGACCCGGTGGTTGATGAGCTGGTAAATCTGGTAATCCAGGCACCGAACCGGGAAGAGCTGGTGCAGCGTGTACGGGCCCTGGATCGCGTCCTGCTTCACGGCCACTATGTGATCCCTCACTGGCACCTGCGCAAGGACCGGGTGGCCTACTGGAACCAACTGGAACGCCCCGGGGTCACACCGAAGAACGGCATTGACGTGAACAACTGGTGGGTAAAACCCTGATCCAGTCACCATGACCCAAGCAGTAACGGAAGGAACCCTCCGCTAGATGGGCATTTACATCCTCAGACGCCTGGCGCTGATCATTCCGACGCTGGTTGGCATCATGCTGCTCAACTTTGTCATCGTGCAGGCAGCACCGGGCGGGCCGGTTGAACAGCTGATCGCTGAAATGGAAGGCCATGGTGGTAGCGCCCTGGCACGCGCCTCCGGCGGCGGTACCGGAGGCGAAGTGGCCTCCGGCTCCGGTGACACCCGCAGTTCCCGGGGCATACCCGAGGAGCTCCTGAAGGAAATCGAAGTCATGTACGGCTTCGACAAGCCGGCCCATGAACGCTTTTGGAAGATGCTCGGCGACTATGCGACCTTCAATTTCGGCGACTCCTTCTTCCGGGAACGCAGTGTCATCGATCTGATTCTGGACAAGATGCCGGTGTCGATCTCACTGGGACTCTGGTCCACCCTGCTCATCTATTTCATCTCCATACCGCTGGGCATACGCAAGGCGGTCACCGATGGCTCCCGCTTCGATGTCTGGAGCAGCTCGGCTATTGTCATCGGCTACGCCATCCCCGGCTTCCTGTTTGCGATCCTGCTGATCGTCCTGTTCGCTGGCGGCAGTTATTTCGACTGGTTCCCGCTGCGGGGACTGACCTCCTCCAACTTCGATGAACTGACCTGGTATCAGAAAATCGGTGACTATTTCTGGCACCTGGTATTGCCGGTGACGGCCAACGTCATTGGCGGCTTTGCCACTCTCACCCTGCTCACCAAAAACTCGTTCCTGGATGAGATCAGCAAACAGTATGTGGTGACGGCCCGCGCCAAGGGCCTGGATGAGAAGCAGGTGCTGTATGGCCATGTGTTCCGCAACGCCATGCTGATCGTGATCGCCAGCCTGCCCGGCGTACTGGTCGCCCTGTTCTTTACCGGCTCCCTGTTGATCGAAGTCATCTTCTCCCTCGACGGCCTGGGCCTGCTGGGCTTTGAGGCGGCGCTCAACCGGGATTATCCGGTAATCTTCGGTACCCTCTATATCTTTACCCTTATGGGGTTGGTCCTGAAACTGATCAGCGACATTACCTACGTGCTGGTGGATCCGCGCATCGATTTCGAGAGTCGGGAGGGCGCGTGAGCATGAAAACACTGACTCCGATCCAGCAACGCCGCCTGCGCAATTTCCGCAATAACCACCGCGGCTACTGGTCACTGTGGATTTTCCTTGTATTGTTCGGACTGTCACTGCTTGCCGAGGTCATCGCCAATGACAAGCCTCTAGTTGTCTCCTATAACGATGAACTCTATTTTCCGGTGGTGGAGTCGGTGCCCGAAGAAACCTTTGGCGGGTTCCTGCCCACCGAAGCCGACTACCGGGATCCCTTTATCGCTGAGCAGATCAGGGCCAACGGCTGGATGGTATGGCCCCCGATCCGTTTCAGCTACGACACCATCAATTACAATCTAGAAACTCCCTCACCCGCACCCCCGAGTGCCGAGAACTGGCTTGGCACGGATGACCAGGGCCGCGACGTGGCCGCGCGGGTCATCTACGGCTTCCGGATTTCGGTGCTGTTCGGCCTGACCCTGACCCTGGCCAGCTGTGTCGTTGGTGTGGTGGTCGGTGCCATCCAGGGCTACTACGGCGGCAAGGTGGACCTGCTCGGTCAGCGCTTTATCGAGGTGTGGTCGGGGCTTCCGGTGCTTTACCTGCTGATCATCCTGTCCAGTATCGTCCAGCCCAATTTCTGGTGGTTGCTGGGCATCATGCTGCTGTTCAGCTGGGTGGGACTGGTGGACGTGGTGCGTGCAGAGTTCCTGCGGGCCCGTAACTTCGAGTACGTCCGGGCCGCCCGGGCACTGGGCCTGGAAAATCGCAAGATCATGTTCCGGCATATCCTGCCCAATGCCATGGTTGCCACGCTCACGTTCCTGCCGTTCATCCTGACTGGCGCGATCACCGGCCTCACCTCCCTGGATTTCCTGGGTTTCGGACTGCCATCCGGCTCCCCTTCGCTGGGTGAACTGATTGCCCAGGGCAAGGCCAACCTGCATGCACCATGGCTTGGTATTTCCGCCTTCGTGTCCCTCTCGGTGATGCTGACCCTGCTGGTGTTTGTGGGTGAAGCGGTCCGCGACGCCTTTGATCCCAGAAAGAGTTGATATGAGCGACCTGCTGCAGATTTCCAACCTTTCCATCTCGTTTGACCAGGCGCCGCCGGTGGTGGAGTCCCTGTCCTTTTCGGTGCGCGAGGGAGAGACCGTCGCCCTGGTGGGTGAAAGCGGCTCCGGAAAGTCCATCTCGGCGCTCTCGGTGCTGCGTCTGCTGGATGCCAGGCACGCCAGTTACCCCTCCGGCGAAATCCATTTCCGGGGAGAGAACCTGCTCCGCGCCAATGACAAACGGCTGCGCCAGATCCGGGGGCAGGAAATCGGGATGATCTTCCAGGAGCCCATGACGTCTCTCAACCCACTGCACACAGTGGAGAAACAGATTGGCGAAACCCTGGCGCTGCACAAGGGTATGCGGGAGACGCAGGCACGGGAACGGACGATCGAATTGCTCGACCTTGTCGGCATCAAAAACGCCGGATCCCGGCTCAAGAGCTACCCGCATCAGCTCTCCGGCGGCCAGAAGCAACGGGTGATGATCGCCATGGCCCTGGCCAACGAGCCGGACCTGCTGATTGCCGATGAACCCACCACCGCACTGGATGTCACCGTCCAGAAGCAGGTCCTGGAACTGCTCAAGAGCCTCCAGAAAAAGCTCGGCATGGCCATCCTGCTGATCACTCACGACCTGAGCATTGTCAGGCGCTATGCCGAGCGGGTGGTCGTGATGGAACAGGGTCGGCTGGTGGAGGAAGCGGAAGCAACCCGGCTGTTCGAGCACCCACAGCACAGCTATACCCGGAAGCTTCTGGACGCCGAGCCCCCGGACGCGCCCCTGCCCGCCCGGGAGGAAGGGGAGATCCTGCTCAGCGTGAACAACCTGGATGTTCGCTTTCCGGTCAAAAAGTCCCTGTTCGGCAAGGTCCGGGAATATTTCCATGCCGTGCAGCAGGTCAGTTTCGAACTGCCCAAAGGCCAGACCCTCGGTATCGTCGGAGAAAGCGGAAGCGGGAAAACCACCATCGGCCATGCCCTGCTGAAGCTCACCGCCAGTACCGGCCGGTTCACAATCGGTGGCGACGAGCTGTCGGACCTCACCCAGAAGGAATTCCGGCCCTACCGGAAACGAATCCAGATTGTCTTCCAGGATCCTTTCGGCAGTCTCAGCCCGCGAATGTCCATTGCGGAAATCGTGGGGGAAGGCCTGGAAATACACGACCCCGCAGGCAAGGATACCCATGAGCAGCAAGTGATCCGTGCCCTGAAAGACGTGGGGCTGGACCCGGAAGCCAGACATCGCTATCCCCACGAGTTCTCGGGTGGCCAGCGTCAACGCATTGCCATTGCCCGGGCCCTGGTACTGCAACCGGACCTGATCATCCTCGATGAGCCCACCTCGGCCCTGGACCGTACAGTCCAGAAACAGGTTATCCAGCTGTTGCGGGATATCCAGTGCCGTTATGGTCTAAGCTATATCTTCATCAGCCATGATCTGGCGGTGGTCCGCGCGCTGAGCCACAAGCTGCTGGTGCTCCAGCATGGCGAGATCGTGGAGTACGGTGATGCTGGTGATATATTCCGGTCACCGAAGCAGCGGTATACCCGGGAGTTGCTCAGCGCGGCATTGTTCTACCAGACCAACAATCAATCCACCACTACGACCAATTGAGCGTTACTCCCGGAAACACGGTCGGGGATAATGCTCTAAAATCAGGAACACAGGGAGACACACCCATGGGAATGCTCAGTGGCAAGAAAGCACTGATCGTTGGCGTAGCCAGCAAACACTCTATCGCTTATGGCATCGCTGAAGCCTTTGCCCGTGAAGGCGCCGAACTGGCCTTCACCTACCAGAATGAAAAGCTCCAGTCCCGTGTCGAGAAGTTTGCAGAGCAGTGGGGCAGCAAGCTGACCTTCCCCTGCGACGTCGCCAGCGACGAACAAATCGAGAATGTCTTTACCGGGCTGAACAAACATTGGGACAACATCGACATCATCATCCACGCTGTCGGTTACGCCCCGGCTCACGAGCTGAATGGCAACTATGTGGACGTTACTACCCGTGAGGGCTTCAAGATCGCCCACGACATCAGCTCGTACAGTTTTGTAGCCCTGGCCAAGGGCGCGCGCCAGATGATGCACGAGGGCAGCTCCCTGCTTACCCTGAGCTACCTCGGCGCCGAGCGGGTACTGCAGAACTACAACGTGATGGGCCTGGCCAAGGCATCCCTCGAAGCCAACGTTCGTTACATGGCTGCGAGCCTTGGCAAGGAGGGCATCCGCGTGAACGGCATCTCCGCCGGTCCGATCAAGACCCTGGCCGCCTCAGGTATCGCCAGCTTCCGTCGTATGCTCGCCGAGAACGCCAGGCGCGCACCCTTACGCCGGAACGTGACCACCGCGGAAGTCGGTAACGCCGCTGCGTTCCTGTGCTCCGACCTGGCCAGTGGTGTCACCGGCGAAATCATGTACGTTGATGGCGGTTTCAATATTACCGGCATGGGTGAGCTCGAGGAGTGATCCCGGGTAGTTCCGGAAAACCGGCGCCGGTGGCGCCGGTTTTTTTATATCCGGGCCGCCGGAAAGCGCGACAGACAAGGGCCACCAAGCGTTGAAAAGCCCCCTCAAATAACGCAGTATAAACAACTCGCCGGGGCTTGCCGTACAAGGCTCCCGACGATATTCATGTTACCAGGTATCCCTCTTGCGAGCCGGTCTCGGTTCGGAGGGATATGTCGATCAGAACCGGGGAAACAGAACAACATGTCTGGTAAGAAACTAGAAGATCTGAATGTGGCCAGCACCGAAACGCTGATTACGCCGGAAGCGCTCAAGAAAGAAATGCCACTGTCAGACAAGGCTGCCGAAACCGTTGCCAGCAGCCGTCAGGCCATTTACGACATCATGGACGGCAAGGATCATCGCCTGTTCGTGGTTGTGGGCCCCTGTTCCATCCATGACGTGGAAGCCGCCCGGGACTATGCCCGGCGTCTGAAAAAACTGGCAGACGAAGTCAGCGACACCCTCCTGATCGTCATGCGCGTCTATTTCGAGAAGCCCCGCACCACTGTTGGCTGGAAGGGCCTGATCAACGACCCGCATCTCAACGACACCTTCGACATCGAGCAGGGCCTGCACATCGGTCGGCGGTTGCTGCTTGATATCAACGAACTCGGCCTGCCGGCAGCAACCGAGGCTCTGGATCCGATCTCGCCGCAGTACCTCCAGGACACCATCTCCTGGTCCGCCATCGGTGCCCGCACCACCGAATCCCAGACCCACCGGGAGATGAGCAGCGGCCTGTCCATGGCGATCGGCTTCAAGAACGGTACCGACGGCAGCCTCGATGTGGCCGTCAATGCCATGAAATCCGTCTCCCATCCCCACAGTTTCCTGGGCATCGATCAGCAGGGTAAAGTTGCCATTATCCGGACCAGGGGCAACAACTATGGCCACGTGGTTCTGCGTGGCGGTGGCGGCAAGCCCAACTACGATTCCGTGAGCGTGGCGCTGTGTGAGCAGGCACTGGAGAAGGCCGGCCTGCGCAAATCCATCATGGTGGATTGCAGCCATGCCAACTCCAGCAAGGATCCGGCAATCCAGCCGCTGGTGCTGCAGGACATCAGCCACCAGATCCTGGAAGGCAACACGTCTATCCAGGGCCTGATGGTTGAGAGCAACATCAACTGGGGCAACCAGCCTCTCCCGGAAAATCTCGCCGAGCTGAAGTATGGCGTTTCCGTGACCGATGCCTGCATCGACTGGCCGACCACCGAAAAGGCCATCCGCGAGATGCGTGACAAGCTCAAGGATGTGCTGCCCAAGCGCAAGGCCGGTTAATGAGGCACCGATAAAAACGGGGAGCTGTCAGCTTCCCGTTTTTGTATCCGGGCCTGGATTCTCTGAATTCAGAGACCGCCACCGGGCAGTCCTGCTACCCAATCCAGTCGCTCCCGCAGGGACACCACCTGACCGATAATCACCAGTGTGGGCGCCCTCACCTGTTCTGCATCCACCCTGCTTACAATCGTCTCCAGTGTACCGGTCACCACATGCTGCTCCGGAGTGGTGCCCTTTGACACCAGGGCCACCGGCATGTCCGGAGCCATTCCGTACGCAACCAGCTGACGGCAGATTATGGGCAGGCCCACCAGGCCCATGTAAAACACCAGGGTCTGGTTGTTCTGAACGAAGTCCTTCCAGGGCAGGTCGCAGCTGTCGTTCTTGAGGTGACCGGTAACGAAGCGCACTGACTGGGCATGATCCCGGTGTGTCAGGGGGATGCCGGCATAAGCCGCGCAGCCCGAGGCCGCAGTGATGCCGGGAACCACCTGGAACCGGACCCCGGCTTCAGCCAGGGTTTCAATCTCCTCGCCACCCCGGCCGAAAATGAACGGATCGCCGCCCTTGAGCCGCACTACCCGGAAACCCTTACCGGCCAGCTCCACCAGGCGCTGGTTGATCTGCTCCTGAGGCAAGGTGTGGTTCGAACGCTGCTTGCCGACGTGAATCTTTTCCGCGGAGTCCGGAATCAGCGCCAGAATCTCGGGAGACACCAGGCGATCATAGAGCACTACTTCCGCCGAGCTGATCAGACGCCAGGCTTTCAGCGTCAGCAACTCGGGATCTCCCGGACCGGCACCGACCAGGGCCACTTCACCCATTGAGGTGTTCGGGTTCCGGGTGACCGGATTAGCCTTGTAACGAACGGGTGCAGGTCGCCGGTTTATGCCCTCCCCCGGTAGTGAGTCGGGGTGATCACTCATTGGATCCTGTCGATGCCTCCCATGTAAGACCGAAGAACTTCCGGTACCACAATGCTCCCGTCCTCCTGCTGGTAGTTCTCCATCACCGCAATCAGCGCGCGACCAACCGCAAGGCCAGAGCCGTTCAGAGTATGAACTGGCTCAGGCTTGCCGGTTTCCGGATTACGCCAGCGTGCATGCATGCGCCGCGCCTGAAAATCCCGGGTATTGGAACAGGAGGAGATTTCCCGGTATTTGCTCTGGCCCGGCAGCCAGACTTCCAGATCATAGGTCTTGGCGGCAGAGAAGCCCATGTCGCCACCGCACAGGATCACCACCCGGTATGGCAGCTCCAGCAACTGCAGGACTTTCTCTGCGTGGCCGGTCAGCGCTTCCAGGGCGGCATCGGACTCGGTCGGGCGCACCACATGCACCAGTTCCACCTTGTCGAACTGGTGCTGGCGAATCATGCCACGGGTATCACGGCCGTAGGAGCCTGCCTCACTGCGGAAACACGGCGTATGGCAAACCAGCTGCAGCGGCAGCTCCTCCGCATCCAGGATGGTATCGGATACCAGGTTGGTGGCCGGCACTTCGGCGGTCGGGATCAGGTATAGCGGATGCTCGCCCCCGGTCTTGAACAGGTCTTCCTCGAATTTCGGGAGCTGGCCGGTTCCGTACAGGGTCTCGGCGTTCACCAGGTATGGCACATAGGCCTCGGTATAGCCGTGCTCACCCGTGTGCAGGTCCAGCATGAACTGGGCCAGGGCACGGTGCAGGCGGGCAATCGGACCGCGCATCACGGCAAAACGGGAATGGGCCAGCCGGGAGGCAGTTTCAAAGTCCAGCCCCTTCAGATTTTCACCCAGGGTGACGTGGTCCTTTGGCTCGAAGTCAAAGTGCCTGGGCTCACCCCAGCTACGAATCTCGACATTATCCTCCTCACTGGCCCCGGCCGGAACATCTTCATCCGGAAGGTTGGGAATGCCCGCCAGGAACGCGTTGAGTTCTTCCTGCAGACCGCGCAGTTCGTCCTCGGCCCCGGAACGCTGTTTCTTCAGGCTGTCCACTTCCTCCAGTAACGGCTGGATATCCTCACCGGCGGCCTTGGCCTTGCCGATGGATCTGGAACGCTTGTTCTGCTCGCTCTGCAACGTTTCCGTGCGCACCTGAAGGGCGCGACGGCGCTCTTCCAGTTGCTCGAAGGTGGCAATATCGAATTCGAAATTCCTGATAGCCAGCCGGCGGGCGATCTCTTCTGTCTGGGTACGGACGCGTTTGGGATCGAGCATGGTAATCCTGATTCTTCCGGTTTGCGTGATGAGTTGAATGACAGACCATTATACCTGCACAGTCGGCGGTGACCACCGTGGCGCCTCAGGAATAACGCTTGTTGGGGCTTTCGGCGTTGCGGGCATCCAGGCGCTGGCGTTTTTCAGCCAGCTTGATCTCCAGTCCACGGTTGACCGGCTCGTAGTAACGGCGGGAATGAATGGCTTCAGGCAGGTAGGACTCGCCGGCGGCAAAGGCCTCCGGCTCATCGTGGGCATAGCGATAGCTGTCACCGTGGCCCATGGACTTCAGCAGCTTGGTCGGCGCGTTCCGAAGATGCGTGGGCACCTCGTAGTCCGGATCCTGACGGATATCGGCCATGCACTGGTTGAACGCCTTATAGACGGCATTGCTCTTGGGTGACAGGGCCAGGTAGGTGACTGCCTGGGCCAGGGCCAGCTCCCCTTCCGGGGATCCCAGCCGCTCCTGGGCATCCCAGGCATCCATGCTCAGCCGGAGCGCCCTGGGATCGGCGTTGCCGATATCCTCGCTGGCAATGCGCACCAGCCGGCGGGCCACATACAGCGGGTCGCAGCCGCCATCGAGCATCCGGCACAACCAGTACAGCGAGCCATCCGGATCCGAGCCGCGCACGGACTTGTGCAGGGCCGAGATCTGGTCGTAAAAGACATCACCACCCTTGTCGAAGCGGCGCAGACTCGTCTGCATCACCTGCTCGAGTACCGCTTCGGTGATGGTATCGGTGCCATCCTCGCCCGGCTCGGCCAGGTCGGCGGCCACCTCCAGGATGTTCAATGCCCGGCGGGCATCTCCTCCGGAGGCCGAGGCCATCAATTCCAGCACGCGTCCGGGAACCGAGAGCCTGCCGGCAAAACCCTGCCCGGAACTCAGCGCCCGGCGCAGCAGGATCAGAATGTCGGATTCCTCCAGGTTCTTGAGCACATACACCCGGGTGCGTGACAGCAAGGCGCTGTTGAGCTCGAACGAAGGATTCTCGGTGGTGGCACCCACGAAGATGAAGGTACCGTCCTCGATGTGTGGCAGGAAAGCGTCCTGCTGGCTCTTGTTGAACCGGTGAACCTCGTCCACGAACAGCAGGGTATCGCGCCCTTCACTGTGTTTGCGGTTTTTGGCCCGTTCAACCACGGCGCGAATCTCCTTCACCCCGCCCAGCACCGCCGAAATGGTTTCAAAACTGAGGTTGCCCACGTTCGCCAGCAATCGGGCAAAAGTGGTCTTGCCCACTCCGGGCGGCCCCCAGAGGATCATCGAATGCAATTGCCCCTGCTCTACCGCTCGGCGAAGCGGTTTACCGGGACCTACCAGGTGGGCCTGACCGACGTACTCATCCAGCGATCCGGGCCGCATCCGCGCAGCCAGGGGTTGGAAACCGGCAGGCTCTTCGAAAAGGCTGTCCTGCATCAGGCTCCGTCCCGGATAATATCCACGCCGTCAGGATACTTCAGCGTGAAAGCACTGGCATCTACCGCTTCATTCAACCGGATGTGGTCGAAGCTCAGGATGCTCAGCTGGGACAGGGAATCTTTCATTCGCATTTCCTGCAGTTCCCCCTTGAAGAAGCTCAGTCGCAGTGAGATAAACAGCGAATCCGGGCTCCGAGGTTCAAGCGTGAACTCCCGGGTATTGTCACCAATGCGGCGCTGGGACACCTGGTAGGTTTCATCCAGATTGTCGACCTCACCACTGAGCAGCAGGGCCGGCGTGGTCTGCACCCGGTCATCGAGTTTATGGATGGTTACCTGCTCCAGGTCCGGATCGTAAACTTCCACCGTTTCCCCGTTACTGACGATGAACTGGGGCAAGGGTGCACTGGTTTCCCAGTAGAACAGTCCGGGGCGCTTGGCCTTGAGTTCACCCCGGGTCTCCTGCACGCGGCTACCATTTTCGTTCACCACAATCTGGATAAAGTCCGCCTGGTAGGACTCATAACTCTTGAGGATGGAAGCAAGCTCGGACGCAGCTTCGTGACCCTGCGCACCACTCTCCTCGGCCGCCGCTGCGCCCAGACTGAACATCAGCCCGACCATCAGGGCAAACGCAACGTTACACTGGCGTACCGTCATAGGGTTAACTCCTAATCTCTGGGTGGCGGCGGGGCCAGCACCTCACGGGCACCATTGTGCCCGGCGGGGCTTACCACTCCCGACGCCTCCATGGCTTCCACCAGGTTCGCGGCCCGGTTGTAGCCGATCTTGAATTTACGCTGTACCGAGGAAATCGATACCCTCCGCCCCTCAGTAACAAACGCCACCGCTTCGTCATAGAGGGAATCGCCTTCGCTGTCGCCGCCTTCGCTGAGGGTCGGGACGCCCGGCAGACTCTCGCCTTCCGCACCATTGAGAACGTCATCCACGTAAACCGGTTCCCCGCGGGCTTTCCAGGCGCTGACCACCCGGTGGACTTCGTCGTCATCCACGAAGGCGCCATGGACGCGAACCGGCAGACCGGAGCCCGGCGGCAGGTAAAGCATGTCACCGTGCCCCAGCAGCTGCTCCGCACCGCCCTGGTCCAGAACGGTGCGGGAGTCTATCCTGGACGACACCTGGAATGATATCCGGGTGGGAATGTTGGCCTTGATCAGGCCGGTAATCACGTCCACCGAGGGGCGCTGGGTGGCAAGAATCAGGTGGATACCGGCCGCCCTCGCCTTCTGGGCGATCCGGGCGATCAACTCCTCGACCTTCTTGCCGACGATCATCATCATGTCGGCAAACTCGTCAATGACGACGACGATGAACGGCAGGGTTTCCAGCTCGGGCCGGTTTTCCTCGTCGTTTTCGAGATACTCGTCCGGCTTCCACAGCGGATCCGGAAGAGGCTCACCGGCGGCCTGGGCATCCTTGATCTTGCGGTTGTAACCGGCAATGTTGCGGACCCCGAGGTTGGCCATCAACTTGTAGCGGCGCTCCATCTCCGCCACACACCAGCGCAGGGCGTTGGCGGCTTCCTTCATGTCGGTCACCACCGGGGCAAGCAAATGGGGAATGCCGTCATAGATACTGAGTTCCAGCATCTTCGGGTCCACCATGATAAAGCGTACTTCCTCCGGGGTGGCCTTGAGCAGCATACTCAGGAGCATGGCATTGACCCCCACGGACTTACCGGAACCGGTGGTGCCGGCCACCAGCAGGTGCGGCATCTTGGCGAGGTTGGCCACCACCGGATTACCGCCGATGTCGTTGCCCAGGGCCAGGGTCAGTGGTGAGGAGCTCTCAGTGAATACCCGCGCACCAAGCACCTCGGACAGGCGGACCATTTCCCGTTCCTCGTTCGGAATTTCGATACCGACGACGGATTTGCCGGGGATGACCTCCACCACCCGCACGCTGAGCACCGCCAGGGACCGCGCAAGGTCCTTGGCCAGGTTGGAAATCTTGCTCACTTTCACACCGGGGGCGGGCTTGATCTCGAACCGGGTGATCACCGGGCCGGGATTGACTTCCACCACCTCCACGGAGACACCAAAATCTGCCAGCTTCTCTTCAAGCAGACGGGACATGTGCTCCAGGGATTCCTCGGAGTAGCCTTTCTCCTTCTGTTGCTCGGGGGGATCCAGCAGCGTCAGAGGGGGAATCGGGTTTTCGATATCCTCCAGCAGGGAGCCCTGGCCGGGCTTCTTGCCCTTCTCCGCCTTCGACTGATGCTCTTTCCTGAACGGCGAGATCTTGAAGGATCGGGAGGCCGGCTGCACCTCCGGTTTCGGCGTCTTTGCCCGTGGCCCGGGCTTGTCGCCGCTGTCCCGTGCGCTGAAATTCTCCAGCTGCGCCGGCTCGGCCGGTTCCGAGGCACTCAGACCATCCAGGGCCGGTTCCCTGCGCCGGACTGGCGTCCCGGACTTTGCCTTGCGGGGCCCCAGGCCCGGCAACCGGTGCCACCAACGGACCTTTTTTCCCCCTGCGGTCCGGGCATTGTTCTCAACCCGGTCATTCACGATGGGCGGTTCTTTCTTCGGAGCCTCGGGCGCTTTTTTCCCGGCTTCGGGCTTTGCCGGCTTGTCGCCGCTGGCTGTGAACACACCCTTGAGGAACTGACCGAAACGCAGGGTCAGATCGCCTATCTGGTCCATCAGCCAGAACCACGAAAGGCCCGTGGTCACCGTAAGCGCAAACAGGAGGATAGCGATCAGCAGAAGTGTCGTTGCCGGCAGGTTGAAGAACCGTACCATTGCCTCGGACACAGCCGTACCCAGCACGCCACCCGAGGACACGCCAAGCCCGAAAACCGAGTACAGGGACAGCAGGCTGGTCGCCGACAGCAGGATCAGGAGGAACCCGCCAAAGCGCATCAGGAATAACGGCCAGTGCAGGTCCAGGGATTCATTGCGGCGACGGATCAGCATGATCGCGTAGCCGGCAATCATCACGGGGAAGAGATAGGCCATGTGGCCAAAGAAATCCATGAACAGGCTCGCCAGCCAGGCACCTGTGCGGCCGGCGTAGTTGCGGACCGAGGTGTCATGCCCGATGCTCGCCCAGCCCGGATCTCCCGGGGTAAAGGTGAGCAGGGCCATGGCCAGGTAAATAGCCAGGGCAATGAGAGCGATAACCGCACCCTCGCGCGCGCCTTGTGCGGCAAGACGGCGAAAATGCTGCTGCTTTTCCGTAAGTTCCGGGGATGCTTTCTTAGCTTTTGCGGTTTCGGCCATGAATGCTCTGACGTGTCTGTTACTTTAACTGCCCAGGGCGTCGAAGCCTCGTGTCAGATCTGTTTTCAGATCCTCGACGGCCTCAATGCCGACCGACAATCGGATCAGGTTCTCGGTGATACCTGCGCGATCCTTGTCCTCGGGCGACAAGCGGCCATGAGTCGTGGTTGCCGGATGGGTAATTGTAGTCTTTACGTCCCCGAGGTTGGCGGTAATGGAGATCATCCGAGTGGCATCGATAAAACGCCAGGCCTCTTCGCGACCACCTTTGACGCGGAACGAAAGTACCCCGCCGAAGCCTTTTTGCTGCCTCTTCGCCAGTTCATGCTGGGGATGGCTCTGCAGACCCGCGTAATACACGGATTCCACAGCTTCTTGCTGCTCCAGCCACAATGCCAACTCTAACGCATTGTCGCAATGGGCGCGCATACGGATTGGTAAGGTTTCCAGACCCTTATGGAAAACCCAGGCATTGAACGGGCTCATGGTCGGGCCTGCGGAGCGCAGGAAGCCGTAAACCTCTTCCATCAGTTTTCCGGATCCAACCACGACCCCGCCGATACAACGGCCCTGACCATCCAGGTACTTGGTGGCGGAATGAATGACGATGTCTGCACCATGCTCCAGCGGCCGCTGAAGAACCGGAGTGCAGAAACAGTTATCCACCACCAGAAGGGCATCACTGGCGCGGGCAAGCCTGGACAACTCCTCGAGGTCCGCCACTTCACACAAGGGGTTGGACGGGGTTTCCAGAAACAGCATGCGGGTTTCCGGACGAATGGCCCGCTGCCATTCCACGTGATTGGTCAGGCTGACAAAGGTGGTCTCCACCCCGAACCGGGCCAGGTACTTCTGAAACAGAACGTTGGTGGTTCCGAACACGCCCCGCGAACAGATCACATGGTCCCCGCTCTTTAGCAACGCAATGCAGGTACTCAGAATCGCCGCCATGCCGGACGCCGTGGCCACGGCCCGCTCGCCCCCTTCCATGGCGGCAATTCGACCCTCGAATGCCTGAACGGTCGGGTTGGTGAACCGGGAGTAGATATTGCCCGGCTCTTCACCCCCGAACCGCGCCGCCGCCTGCGCGGCACTGCCGTAGACGAAGCTGGAGGTGGGAAAAATCGCGTCGCTGTGCTCCAGCTGATCGGTCCGGATCTGTCCTGCCCTCACCGCCAGGGTATCAACGGACATATCCTCGAGATCCGATTCCGGAATCTGGACGGTTTCTTCTCTGCGAAAAGTCATAGGTGTCTCCTGGCCAGGGTTTCCGGATAATCAGTCTTCATCGTTGTGAAGGTCGATAATCCCGTTATCGGATGAGTCGCCACCGGACTTGCTGCGTTTTTCATCCCTCCGGAGATTCTCGAGCTTGTCCAGGTAGGCCCGGTCGACGTCACCGGTGAGGTAATTTCCGGTAAAGACCGAACATTCCCAGCCTTCAATCTGGTCATTCACATCGCTGACGCAGGTAATGAGGTCCTCCAGATCCTGATACAGCAACCAGTCGGCGCCGATCAACTCCCGGATATCCTCGATGCTGCGATCGTGGGCGATCAACTCACTGGCGGACGGCATATCGATGCCATACACATTCGGGTACCGAACGGGAGGCGCCGCAGAGGCAAAATAGACGTTCTTCGCACCGGCATCCCGCGCCATCTGGACGATTTCCCTGCAAGTGGTACCGCGGACGATGGAATCATCCACCAGCATCACGTTCTTGCCCCGGAACTCCAGATCGATCGGATTCAGCTTCTGGCGAACAGATTTCTTCCGCATCTTCTGACCCGGCATGATGAAGGTCCGGCCGATGTAGCGATTCTTGATGAAACCTTCGCGGAACTTGACGCCCAGACGGTGGGCCATCTGCATCGCCGAGGTCCGGCTGGTGTCCGGAATCGGGATGACCACGTCAATGTCGTGATCGGGGCGCTCCCGCAGCACCTTATCCGCCAGGGTTTCACCCATGCGCAGCCGGGCCTTGTACACGGAAACCTTATCGATGATGGAATCCGGACGGGCAAAGTAGACGTGTTCGAAAATACAGGGATAAAGATGGGCTTCGTCGGCACACTGCTGGGTGTACAGGGTGCCGTCGGTCTCGATATAGACCGCCTCACCCGGCGCGATATCCCGGACCAGCCTGAAACCGGCGGCACTCAGCGCCACGCTCTCTGAGGCAATCATGTATTCCTGGCCACCATCCCCGGTCTCGCGCACCCCGTAACAGGCCGGGCGAATGCCGTTGGGGTCGCGGAAGCCGACAATGCCGTAACCGGTAATCATGGCAATCACCGCGTAGGCACCACGACAGCGCTTGTGCACGGCCTTCACCGCGTAGAAGATCTCATCCTTGGTGGGCGTCAGTTTGCCCAGCTTCTGCAACTCATGGGCGAACACATTGAGCAGCACTTCAGAATCGGAATTGGTGTTGATATGGCGAAGGTCGGTGCGAAACAGATCCCGTGCCAGATCATCGGCGTTGGTCAGGTTGCCGTTGTGGGCCAGGGTGATGCCGTAAGGACTGTTGACATAGAACGGCTGAGCCTCGGCAGAACTGGAAGTACCGGCGGTGGGATAGCGAACGTGGCCGATCCCGACGTTGCCCACAAGGCGACGCATGTGACGGGTGTGGAAGACATCCCGCACCAGGCCGTTGTCCTTGCGCAGAAAAAACCGTTCGTTCTGAAAGGTAACAATGCCCGCCGCGTCCTGGCCCCGGTGCTGAAGTACAGTCAGCGCATCATAGAGCGACTGATTGACGTAGGAAGTACTGACGATGCCGACAATGCCACACATGAATAGGATCTTCTCCGAGTGTTAATACTGAATGTTAATGGGGCGCGGACCTGGGTTCCACGTCTTATTTTCCCGGACTTGCCTCCGGAGCTTCGCGGTGGATCCCGCCCTCCCCTGCCGGCTCCGGAAGACGGGCGAATTCATCGCCGAAGGTGCGCCGTGACCAGTCCTCCACCACGGCGAGCCTGTTGATCATCACCGACTCCCGCCACCAGGTGTCCTGGGCCAGCGGGGTATAGCGGGTGAAAGCAATCCCGACAATCACCACGACCACGCCCCTGAGCAGACCGAAGCCCATGCCGAGCACCCGGTCTGTTGCCGATAGCCCGGTGACACGAACCAGATGGCCGATCATGTTATTGATGATGGCTCCGACAATCAGGGTACCAAAGAACAGGATGGCAAACGCCGCAATCAGACGCACCAGTGGCGTCTCGACGGTGCTCTCCAAAAGGGTTTGCATCTGCGGATGGAAAGTCCTGGCCACGATGAAAGCCGCAACCCAGGTGATCAGTGACAGGGCTTCCCTGACGAAACCACGCTTGAGACTGATCAACGTGGAAACTGCAATGAGGACAATAAGGACCCAGTCAATCCAGATCAGCGATTCCATGAAAAACCCGGCAGAGAAAAGAAAGCGCGAATTCTATCAGGAATCGCCGCGCCACCAAACTGCACGACACTCATAATCCGGGTTCAACACGCTATTTACCACCTTCGGTGACCAGACTGTTCAGATTGAAGGCGTCGTCCAGCACCCGTTTGACGGCCTCGGCTTCCGATTTACTGGCAAAGGGACCGCTGAACACCCGCGTCAGGGCCGTATCACCGCGGGTCACCTCCTGAAGATGGGAGCCATAGCCCTTCTCCCGCACCTGATCCCTGAGCCTGCGGGCATTGTCGGGATTACCGAAACTGCCCAACTGTATCACCCAGGCTCCTTCAAGAGTGCGGGTATACTCAGCCTTCTCCGACTCCCCGGCCGCGGCGGGCCGGGCATCACCCGCGCCATCGACCTGCCGATCGGCACCGGCGCTGGCGGTAGCACTGTCGGCGCTGCCATTTGCTGCCGGCTGTGACTCCGAAACGGCTTTCTCATCCTCGATTGCCTGGTAACCGGCCGACTGTTCGGTCCCGGCGGGCGCCGTTTGTGCGGGCTGCGCACCCTGCGGGGTTGCTGCAGGTGCCACCGACTCGTCGATTTCATAAACGGGTGCCTCCGGAACCTCCTCCGACGGGGCACTCACTTCCGGGAACGGCGGCTCTTCCGGAATCCGGATGGACGTGGAGGTGCGCTCGGAATGAGGCTCATCGAAAATCATTGGCACAAAGATAACCGCCAGGGAAACGAGAACCAGTGCTCCGATGATCCTTTGCTTCAGTCCGTCCACGCTGCCACTCCCGTTAACCATTCCCGTACAGTTTACTGCTATCGCCGATACTAAACGGCTGCTTCCGATAACTCAAAGCCGGAACCCCTGCCATGGACAAAGTTTAAGCTCTGTCGTCCTGAAGGACATCCCGGGCCCCGGCAACGGTGAAGAAAGATCCGAATACAATCACAAGTCCATCCCGGCCGGCGGATTCCCTGGCCGCGGCAATGGCCCCCGCTACTGACTCACACTGGTTAAGCCCGGTAACGCCAGCGCGCCGCACACGCTCGCTCAGAGTCACGGCATCAAGCCCTCTGGGCACCTCCAGGGGTGCCAGGAACCACTCATCCACCACGGATGCCATGGCTGAGGCAATCCCTTCCACATCCTTGTCGCCGAGGGACCCATAGACGGCAACCACCCGCTGGTCTTGCTGACGCATGGACGCCAGCCGGTCGGCAAGCCAGGTTGCCGCATGGGGATTGTGACCCACATCCACCAGGGTCACGGGGCTGTCTGAAAGCCGTTCAAACCGACCGGGAACCGACAGGCCCATAAGGGTGGTTTCAATCTGCCCGATGGTCAGTTCCGGCGCCAGGTTCCGGATGGCCACCACAGCCGCCGCCACGCTCTTCACCGGCAGAGGACCGGCGGCAAAACGGATCGTCTCGCCCCGGTATTCCAGATGGACCCTGGCAGAATCACCGGTAGCACCGTCTTCAGGTAGTCGGAGCAGGTAGTCCCGACCGAACAGATCCAGGGATACCTTTTGTGCCGAAACCTGCTGCAACACCGATCTGGGGGCGTTCTCATCGGCGTACACTGCCGGAATGCCCGGCCGAAGGATCCCGGCTTTCTCAAAGCCGATCACCTCACGGTCATTACCGAGGAAAGCTACGTGATCGATATCCACCGAGGTGATGATGGCAAAGTCCGCATCGAGTACGTTGACCGCGTCCAGCCGGCCGCCAAGACCAACCTCGAGCACCCAATCCTCCAGGCCCGCCTCGGCAAAAGCCACGAACGCCGCCAGGGTGCCGAATTCGAAATAGGTCAGCGTGGTATTGCCCCTCGCCCGCTCTACTGCCTCGAAGGCGCGCACCAGAGCCTCGTCGCTGATTTCCGAGCCATCGATGCGGACGCGCTCGTTGTACCGGTGCAGGTGCGGAGAAGTGTAAGCCCCGGTTGTGCGGCCGGCGGAGCGCAACAGGGCCTCGATGGCAGCGACACAACTGCCCTTGCCATTGGTGCCTGCGACGGTGATGATCCGGCCCCGGGGTTTGCGGGGAAACAGCCGGCGTAAAACCAGCAGGACCCGGTCAAGACCAAGATCTATTTCGGAGGGATGGATGGATTCCAGGTAGGAAAGCCACTGAGCGGTCGGGGCTTTGGCCCCCGGCGCGGCCGGAGGCTTGCCATTGGTGTTACTGCTCGGCGGCATCGTTTTCGGGCTTTTCAGACACTTCGAATTCGATGGGCTCTTCGGTACCGGGCTTTTCGTCCGCAGTGAACTTGGCGAGCAGGTGCGCGCAACGCTCACGCAGCTGGTGGCGATGCAGAATCATGTCGATGGCACCGTGCTCCAGCAGGAATTCACTGCGCTGGAAGCCTTCCGGCAGCTTTTCGCGAACCGTCTGCTCGATCACCCGCGGACCGGCGAAACCGATCAATGCATTGGGCTCGGCAATGTTGAGATCACCCAGCATGGCCAGACTCGCGGATACGCCACCGAACACCGGATCGGTCATCACGGAAATATAGGGAACACCTTCCTGCTTCATTCGCTCAAGGACGGCTGCAGTCTTGGACATCTGCATCAGCGACAGGATCGCTTCCTGCATCCGGGCCCCCCCACTGGCGGAGAAACACACCAGCGGAATACGATCCCGCAGAGCAACGTTGGCCGCCTGCACGAATTTCTCACCCACAACCTGGCCCATGGAGCCGCCCAGGAAGTTGAACTCGAAAGAGCAGGCCACCAGGGGAACCCCCATGGTCGTGCCCTTCATGGCGATCAGGGCGTCCTTCTCACCGGTGCTTTTCTGGGCGTGGGAGAGGCGATCCTTGTAACGCTTGCTGTCCTTGAACTTGAGGCGATCCCAGGGTTCCAGATTCGCTGCGATTTCCTCACGGCCGTCTTCGTCGAGGAAGATATCCAGTCGGCGACGGGCGCTTACCCGCAAGTGATGGTTACATTTGGGGCAAACATCCAGATTCTTCTCAAGTTCCGGCTTGTAGAGAAAGGCTCCACACTTGGGGCACTTCTTCCAGAGCCCCTCGGGGACCCCGGTTCTCTGTTTGGATTCCGAGCGGATCTTGCTCGGCATGATTTTGTCCAGCCAGTTACTCATGATTCAATCCTGTCCTGTGAGGCCTGCCTGCCCTCGGCCTCCGGTCAGGAGGCCAGGCTGTCCAGTGCTTCGCGCATCGGGTGGAGCAGATCCGTCAGGGCCCGCTTGAGCTCTTCCGTATCTGCCTGATTTCTGGCTATTGTATCGACCAGCACACTGCCAACAATTACACCATCGGATACCCGACCAACGGCAGCGGCCGTTTCCGCGTCACGGATCCCGAACCCGACTCCGACCGGCAAGGCCGTCATCTCGTGAATATGGGCGACCTTCTCGGCCACTTCGCCGACGTTGATTTTAGCCGCACCGGTCACGCCCTTGAATGAAACATAGTACACGTAGCCGGAAGAGTGCTCGGCAATCGCCCGGATCCGCTCATCAATCGTGGTCGGTGCCAACAGGAAAATCGCGTCGAGCTTGCGCCTGGTGAACAACGGCGCCACGTCATCCGCTTCTTCCGGCGGCAGATCGACCGTGAGAATCCCGTCCACACCGGCATCTGCTGCCGCTTCGGCGAAAGCTTCGTAACCCATGGCTTCCATGGGGTTGAGATACCCCATCAGGACCACCGGGGTCTTGTCATCCTGCTTGCGGAACTCCTTCACCATGCCGATGACCTGGCGCAACGAGGTTCCGTGCCTGAGGGACCGTTCGCAGGCCAGCTGGATGACCGGGCCATCCGCCATCGGGTCGGAGAACGGCACACCAAGCTCGATAATATCCGCGCCTGCACTGACCAACGTGTGCATCAGATCGACCGTCACATCCGGGCGAGGATCACCGGCAGTGATGTATGGAATCAGCGCCTTGCGATCCTGTTCCTTCAGGGCCTTCATTACCCCTTGAATTCGGCTCATGCCAGTTTCCGTCCTTTCATCAGATCTCGATACCATCCAGTTGGGCGATGGTGTGAATGTCTTTGTCACCCCGGCCGGAAATGTTGATGACCAGCATCTGATCCCTGTCCATTTCCGCGGCTTTCTTCACGCCGTAGGCCACCGCGTGGGCAGACTCCAGTGCCGGCATGATGCCCTCTACCCGGGTCAGCATACGGAAGCCGTCCAGCGCCTCGTTGTCGGTCACCGACACGTAATTGGCGCGGCCGATATCCTTGAGCCATGCGTGCTCAGGCCCCACGCCCGGATAATCCAGGCCCGCACTGACCGAATGGGTGCCGGCTATCTGGCCGTTCTCGTCTTCCATCAGATAGGTGCGGTTGCCGTGTAACACACCCGGGCGTCCGGCACACAGAGGTGCCGCATGCTGCCCGGTCTCGATACCCAGGCCCCCGGCCTCAACGCCATACATCTCCACATTCTCATCTCCGAGGAACGGGTAGAACATGCCGATGGCGTTTGATCCGCCACCCACGCAGGCAACCAGCGCATCCGGCAGTTTACCGGTCTTCTCCAGTGCCTGACGGCGGGTTTCGCGGCCAATTACCGACTGGAAATCCCGTACCAGAAGCGGATAAGGATGGGGGCCGGCCACGGTGCCAATGATGTAGAAGGTGTCGTCCACATGGGAAACCCAGTCGCGCATGGCGTCGTTCATGGCGTCTTTCAGGGTCCGGGTGCCACCTTCAACCGCGTGGACCCGGGCACCCAGAAGCTTCATGCGATACACATTCAGGGACTGGCGCTGGACATCTTCCGCGCCCATGAACACATGGCATTCGAGGCCCAGGCGGGCACATACCGTGGCAGTGGCGACACCGTGCTGACCCGCGCCGGTCTCGGCAATGATCCGCGTCTTGCCAAGGAAACTGGCCAGAAGCGCCTGACCAATGGTGTTGTTCACTTTGTGAGCGCCGGTGTGGTTCAGGTCTTCCCGCTTGAGCCAGATCTGCGCCCCCCCGGTCTCCCGGGTCAGACGCTCCGCGAAATAAAGCGGGCTCGGGCGACCGACGTAATCCGCCAGATCCGCGTCAAATTTGGCCTGGAATTCGGGATCCTTCTTCATCCGAAGGTATTCCCTCTCCAGAGTCATCAGCGAATCCATCAGGGTTTCAGAGACAAACCGTCCGCCGTAGGCACCGAAGTGACCCCGTGCATCAGGAAGTGCGCTCAGCATTTCTTCAGTCAGTTTTACAGACACGGTGAACCTCATTAATAAAGTCGGAAATTTTCTGGATATCCTTGATGCCTTTACTGCGCTCGACGCCACCACTGACATCCACGGCCCAGGGTTTCACCTGTGTTACGGCGCGGGATACGTTATCAGATGATAACCCACCGGCCAATACAATTGGCATGGGGCGGTTTTCAGGGATCAGTTGCCAGTTGAAGGACTGCCCTGTGCCCCCGTATTTATCCGGGTCCCAGGCATCCACCAGCAAGCCGGCGGCATCCCGGTAGTCCTGGAAGGCGGTCTCGATCTGCCCCTCCTCGCGAACCCGGATGGCCTTGATCCAGCGCCTTCCGAAACTTCGGCAGAATTCAGGAACTTCGTCGCCATGAAACTGGAGCAGATCCAGGGGCACCTCGGATAACACCTGCTCGACAAACTCCGGCTCCGGATTAACAAATAATCCGACCGCTTGTACAAAGGGCGGAATGCCACGAATCAGGGCAGCGGCGTGCCCGGTGGAAACCGAGCGCGGACTGGGCTCATAGAACACGAATCCGAGGGCATCCGCGCCACAACTGATTGCTGCGGACACATCCTCGGGGCGGGTCAGGCCACAAATCTTGACTCTTGTGCTCATAGCTTCGGCATCGGCTTTCTGGGATGAATATGGGTCGGTTCAATTGGATGATTTTCGTCCCGCCGGAACCAGGGGCGAACAAAACCCGGGCCACATTCGGCCCTCGGGATCCCGTAAACTGCAGGATAACCCACATCCACCAGGTAAAGCCCGTCCGGAGGCGCAGTCGCACCGGCCACTGTCCGGTTCCGCTCGTTAAGGATCGAGGCAATCCAGTCCACAGATTCCTTGCCATTGCCGACCGCCATCAGAGCCCCGGCAATGTTCCGCACCATGTGGTGGAGGAAAGCGTTGGCCTGAACATCTATTACGACAAAGTCGCCCTTGCGGGTTACCGAAATCCTCTCAAGAAAGCGAACAGGCGTGCGGGACTGGCAACCGGCGGCCCGGAAAGACGAAAAATCATGCTCGCCAACCAGTGCCTGCGCAGCCTCATGCATCCTCTCCGCGTCCAGGGGACGGAAGCTCCAGCTGACCTGGCCCCGCAGGATGCCCGGGCGCACTGCGTGGTTGTAGATCACATAACGATACCGGCGATAGACCGCCGAGAAACGTGCGTGGAAATCATTCGCTCCCGCGCCGGCCCAATGGACAGAGATATCGTCCGGAAGAGCGGTGTTGATTCCCATCACCCATGAGCGCAGATTGCGGATCGAAGGCGTTTCGAAATGCACAATCTGGTAACTGGCATGAACACCCGCATCGGTACGGCCGGCACAAACCAGATCTACCGGATGGTCTGCCACCCTGGCGACCGCCCTGGTCAGTTCCCCTTCTACCGACCGCACACCGGATTTCTGCATCTGCCAGCCATGAAAGCCCCGGCCATCGTATTCGAAAGCCAGGACCACCCGGCCTTCACCTATTGCGTTGTCTGTGGTCAGTTGCTGTACTTCGAGGAACAAGGGAAAGTCCGAACAAGGTCTTGCTGTAAAAAACAAAGCGCCGGCTTTATCCCGTGAACCGGGGCCGGCGCTCGTCACCTGAAGGTTTGATTATAACGGATCAGGACAGATTTTTAAGGAGATCCCGGGCTTCTGTCTTCTGGACGTCATCACCCTCCAGCGCCACTTCCTCCAGAATATCCCGGGCACCGTCGCTGTCCCCCATCTCGATGTAGGCGCGAGCCAGATCCAGCTTGGTCGATGCCTCATCGGTGCCGGCCAGGAAGTCGAAGTCGTCGTCTTCGCCAAGCCCGGACTCGTCGATATCGACAGGTGCCGGCCCGCCGGTTTCCTCACTTGCCAGAGGAATTTCCTCAACGGCGGCTTCGTCAGCGGCAGGCGCTTCCTGCTCCGCCAGGTTTTCGAGGGTACCCGGATCCTCCAGCTGCCCGGTATCGGCAACTTCCTGTTCAGGGCCGGGCTCCTCGCCCTCTCCCATCACATCGCCTTCGCCTTCGCCTAATGTATCTTCCAGGCCCAGCTCCTCGTCGAGGGATGCCGGCTCTTCCTCACCATGATACGTGGTATCCGCGGAATCGGAGAACTCCTCCATCAGGGCAAGATCCTCGTCAGAGACGTCCAGCTCCAGGTCATCCAGTGAGGAATCTTCGACCTCATCACTGCCAGCCTCAACCTCGTCCGCGACCTTGTCGAGTTCAGCATCCAGCTCACCCAGGAACGACTCGTCGAGACCGCTGAGCTCAGACTCCACTTCTTCGCCTTCCGCATCTGCCGGCTTGCCGGCCTCGTCCTCCGGTTCCAGGAAGAACTCATCGGCCTGGCTTTCCTTTGACTCTTCAACCGGCTCTCCCAGATCCATTCCAAGAGAAGAGAACCCGGTCTCTTCACTCTGCACTTCCGGCCCGGCTTCTTCTTCCGTCTCGAGGGCGGACACATCGAATGCGATCATGTCGTCCCGGTTTTCAGCAGCTTCGGACTTCGTCCCGGCTGCATCTCCGGATTTTTCCTCAGCCTGCTCGACGTCGCTCAGATCGAATTCCGCAAATTCGGTATCAAAATCGCCGAACTCGTTTTCAACCGGCTCTTCCTTTGACGCATCGTACTGGTCTGCCAGTAGTTCGTCCGATACTCCAGCCTCCGACGACGTCTCTGCGAATCCATCTTCTCCAGCTGTGCTGAACGAATCGGAGCGCAGTTGTAACTCTAGGTCATCAATACTCGGGACCGACCCGGCCTCCGTGAGACGACTGCGCAGTGCCTTGGCCTCGGCCAGCGCATCCTCGTCCTCGAAGGCTTCGATCTCACCGTACTGCTTCTCGAAGCCCTGGCGATTCCGGTTGTCGGCATACAGGGCCAACAGTTTCAGGCGCAGATCGGTACGGCTCGGCTCCCGCGAAATCGCGGTTTCCAGGGTTTGTACCGCCTGATCGGTCTGACCGTAGGCAACATAACGGTCAGCCGCGGCCAAAGCGTCTCCGGTCTCTGGTGATCTGGCTTCCTCCTCTCCGGGACCCACCTCGAAAGAATCGGACTCGCCCTCGGAATCCGCGTTGGGTTCACCGTAAAATTCCTTCTGCCGATTGGCATTCCGGCGTGCCACCAGAAGCAGGAGGAGCAGCAGGAGAATCAGGCCGCCACCCAAGGCGATCTGGTACATGGGATTATTGACGATCATGTCAATGATATTGCCGGGGAATGCTTTTTGTGGAGCCGGCGGCTGCCGGGCAGGCCGGGTCTGCTGTTGCGCCGGTGCAGCAGCGGCCTGGTCCGTTGTGGCTTCACCCGTTGCACCGGCAACATCGGCTTGCTGAGCCGCACCGCCGGAATCCTCTGCAGCAACTTCTTCCTCAGTTGCCATGCCTGTCCCGGTCCCGGCAGTGCCCTGCTCCGCCTCACCAGCGTCTGACCCGGAACCGGGCGCAGAAGCAACAGTTTCGGACATCTCGTCCGCGCCTGTTTCTTCAGATCCGGGTTCGGCGGCATCCTCAGCAGACGCTGTTGCAGCCGCGTCACCTTCACCAGGCGCTCCGGCTTCGCCCGCTACTGCTTCAGCGTCGCCCTCTCCGGCCATCTGCTGCATTTCTGCGAGCTGACTGTTCTTGAGCTCAAGCAGACGCTGCAGGGTCTCAACCTGATCCTGCAGGTCTTCAACGCGGCTGTTCAGTTCCGCATTTTCGCGACGCGCACTCTCCAGCTCCTCCATGGCAACGGCTTCGCCGGCATCCACGCCGCCGGGCAGATCACTGTCACCGCCGGCGGAACCACCGTCGGTGGTATCCCGGGAGTCACTTTCCCCGGCCACCAGGAGCTTCAGCTCGGCGTCTGCACCACCTGTTGCAGCCTGCTCGGTTGGCTGTGCCTGCCGGGGCGTCGGGGTGGTATCGACCGTGCGCTGGAGAGACTGGAATTCCTGATTCTGCTGACTGACGATGCGCGTGGCTTCCGCCCGGGTACGGCTCTGGATCTGGTCCCTGGTGGGCACCCGCAGCACTTCACCGCGCTTCAGCCTGTTAATGTTACCACCGATGAAGGCATCCGGATTGAGATCCTGGATGGCCAGCATCACCTGCTGCATGGACACACTGTTATCGGGACGTACCCTTGAAGCGATCGCCCAGAGCGTATCGGAGGGGCCAGTGGGGCCGAAGGTGTCTGCTGAATAGCCACGACCGAGAGAGCTTTCCGCCTCGGCCTGGCGCCGGATGGATTCGCTGCTGCGGGCTAACTGAGCGGCAGGCTCGGAGGTACGCGTGGTGGAGCTGGGTGCGGTAACCTGTTCACGGACGCCGGACTCTTCGGCGTAAACAGGCGGATCAACCAGCACCGCATATTCTCGCATCAGGCGGCCGTTCGGCCAGTTCAGCTCCAGCAGGAAATTCAGGTACGGTTCGCGCAGCGGTTCCCGGGAGGACACATTGACCACGAGATTACCGTCGGTACCGGTCACAACTTCAAAACGGAGCTTGCTGAGAAACTGGTTGCGATCCAGCCCAACACGCTCATAGGCGGTATCCGAAGCAACATTGACCAGAACATCGCCAGGGCTCACTCCCCGGCTCTGGGGCAGAACGATTTCCGCATCCAGTGGCTCATTCAGATAGGACTGAAGTTCGATTTCTCCCAGCCCAAGGGCCTGTGCAACGCCGGACCCGAGCCCTCCTGCCAGAGCCAGGGCAACCGCAAGCTTGCGTACCTTCATGCTTTTTCCTTTCCAGTCTCCGTTATTCGTTACTGCTTTCTTCAAAACAGAATCGGATGAGGTTGGATGACTTCCGTCTGGGTAACTTTCGTTATTATGTCGCGATTTTAATATTCAATTTCGCAAGTATTGTTGATAAAGCCACGTTTATCAATCAATCAGCTGCAAACCTTGCAGCACTTTTTATCTTCAGGCCGGAACCTCCCAGGTTCCCTGAAAATAACAGGGGCGGAGGCCGAAATCAGCCTCCGCCCCGAACCGGTTTTCTGAAACCGGACACAGTTGGCATTAATTACCCCTGTGTAACACTTCTTAACGCTCCTGAAGGATCCGGAGCATGCGGCGAAGTGGCTCTGCCGCACCCCATAGCAGCTGGTCACCAACAGTGAACGCGGAGATATACTCCGGGCCCATGGCCAGCTTGCGGATTCGTCCGATGGGGATGCTGAGTGTACCGGTCACTTTCGCCGGCGTCAGTTCTTCCATGGTCGCATCCCGGTCGTTCGGGATCACCTTCACCCAGTCATTGGCCTTGGCCAGAATCCCTTCAATCTCCGACACCGACAGATCCTTCTTGAGCTTGATGGTCAATGCCTGACTGTGGGAACGCATGGCACCGATACGAACACAGATACCGTCGATGGGAATCGGGTTGTCGCTGCGACCGAGAATCTTGTTGGTCTCGACGCCCGCCTTCCACTCTTCCTTGCTCATGCCGTTATCGAGCTGCTTGTCGATGAACGGAATCAGGCTGCCTGCCAGAGGCACGCCGAAGTTTTCGGTGGGAAAATCGCCGGAGCGCATGGTGTCGGTTACCTTGCGGTCGATTTCCAGGATCGCGGAGGACGGATCGTCCAGTTCGGGTTTCACCGCGCCGTTGAGTGCACCCATCTGGTTCAGCAGCTCCCGCATGTGCTTGGCGCCGGAACCGGAAGCGGCCTGATAGGTCATGGGAGATATCCACTCGATCAGGTCCTGCCCGAGCAATCCGCCGAGGGCCAGCATCATCAGGCTGACGGTGCAGTTGCCGCCGATGTAATCCTTGACACCCTTATCCAGGGCGTCATCGATCACGTTGCGGTTAACCGGGTCCAGGACGATCACGGAATGATCAACCATCCGCAGGGTGGACGCGGCATCGATCCAGTAACCTTCCCAGCCTGCGTCACGCAGTTTCTGGTAAACCTCACCGGTGTAATCGCCACCCTGACAGGTCACGATGACGTCCATGGATTTGAGAGTATCGATATCGAAAGCGTCCTGCAGCGGCGGAACGCCCTCTTTGCCTACATCCGGAGCCGGTTTCCCGGTCTGGGAGGTGGAGAAAAACACCGGATCGATGTCAGCAAAATCGTTTTCTTCACGCATGCGCTGCATGAGGACCGAGCCCACCATGCCACGCCAACCTACAAGTCCAACTCGCTTCATGTGCAACCTTTGAACCTGAGTACTCCGGCAAGACGCTATTGCCCGAGTACCATTATACCCGCCCGCTACCGTTATCGCTGGCAGGGACAGGATGAATGATTCCGCGGCAACTGCATCCTGTTGCCGTCGGGTCTCTGTCGGCCTGAACCGGAATCACCCGCTCAGAGTGCTGCGAGCACCGCCTCACCCATTTCCCGGGTGGACACTTTCTGCGCGCCTTCCGACATGATGTCAGCCGTGCGCAGGCCCTGGTCCAGAACCTTGCTGACCGCCGCTTCGATGGCTTCTGCCGCACTTTCCTCACCCAGGCTGTAACGCAACATCATGGCAGCACTGAGGATGGTGGCCAGCGGATTGGCAATGCCCTGGCCGGCAATATCCGGCGCCGAACCGTGGCAGGGCTCGTACATTCCCTGCTTCCGGGAGTTCAGCGATGCGGACGGTAACATGCCGATGGAACCGGTGAGCATAGCCGCTTCGTCCGAAAGAATATCACCAAACATGTTGCCAGTCACAATTACATCGAACTGTTTGGGCGCCCGTACCAGCTGCATGGCGGCGTTATCCACGTACATGTGGGACAGCTCCACATCCGGGTATTCGCGCTTCAGGTCTTCCATGATTTCCCGCCACAGAACAGTCACTTCCAGTACGTTGGCCTTGTCCACGGAGCACAGCTTCTTGCCCCGCTGCCGGGCCGCCTCGAAGGCCACCCGGCCGATACGACGAATTTCCGATTCGGTGTAGGCATAAGTGTTGTAGCCCTGGCGCTCACCATTCTCCAGTTCACGCATACCACGGGGCTGACCGAAGTAGATACCGCCGGTCAGCTCACGCACGATCATGATATCCAGACCGGACACTACTTCCGGCTTGAGCGAGGAAGCGGAAGCCAGTTGCGGATAGAGGATCGCCGGGCGCAGGTTGGCAAACAGCTGAAGATCGGAGCGCAGGCCCAGCAGGCCCTTCTCCGGCCGCTTGGCCATGGGCAGGCTGTCCCACCGGGGACCGCCAACCGCACCGAGCAGGATAGCGTCGGCCGCTTTTGCTTTCTCCAGCGTTTCCTCGGGCAGAGGCGTGTCCGCCTCATCAATGGCAGCACCGCCAACCAGCGCGGTTTCAAAGCTCAGCCCCAGGCTGAACCGGTCGTTCACCTGGTTCAGGACCTTTTCAGCCTCGGCAACGATTTCAGGGCCGATTCCGTCACCCGGGAGCATGAGAATATTTCTGGACATGAAGTTCTTCCTTAAAGTCAGTGAGCTTGATCAGTTGCCGGTATTGAACAGCCAGGGGGCGGTCTGCCTGCGCTTTTCTTCATAGTCACGGATAAGGTCGGCGTCCTCAAGGGTGACACCGATATCATCCAGGCCGTTGAGCAGGCAGTGCCGGCGGAAGTCATCCACCTCGAAGCTGAAGGATTCGCCGGACGGCGTGGTCACGGTTTTCGTCTCAAGATCCACCGTCAGCTGGTAACCTTCGTTCTCTTCCGTCTCTCGGAACAATTGGTCAACCACTTCTTCCGGCAAAACAATGGGTAACAGGCCATTCTTGAAGCAGTTGTTGTAGAAGATATCGGCAAAGCTGGGGGCAATAATGACCCGGAAGCCGAAATCGTCCAGCGCCCAGGGCGCGTGCTCACGACTGGAGCCGCAGCCGAAATTGCTGCGCGCCAGCAGCACGCTGGCATTCTTGTAACGATCCTGGTTCAGCACGAAGTCCGGATTCAGCGGGCGTTGTGAGCAGTCCTGGTCGGGCTTGCCCTCGTCCAGGTAGCGCAGCTCGTCAAACAGGTTCGGGCCGAAGCCGGTGCGCTTGATGGATTTCAGGAACTGCTTGGGAATGATCATGTCCGTGTCCACATTGGAACGGTCCATGGGGGCAACAATACCCTGGTGTTGCGTAAATGCGCGCATGGTCTCTCTCCTGTGGCTCAGTGCATCAATTCACGGACATCAACGAAATGGCCGGTCACCGCAGCAGCGGCGGCCATGGCCGGGCTGACCAGGTGCGTGCGACCACCAAAGCCCTGACGGCCCTCGAAGTTCCGGTTGGAGGTAGAGGCACAATGTTCGCCCTGCCCCAGCTTGTCGGCGTTCATGGCCAGACACATGGAGCAGCCCGGATCGCGCCATTCCAGACCGGCTTCGATAAAGATCTTGTCCAGACCTTCCTGTTCGGCCTGTGCCTTTACCAGGCCTGAGCCCGGCACAACCATGGCCTGCTTGAGGCTGGATGCAACCTTGCGGCCCTTGACCACGGCCGCGGCTTCCCGGAGGTCCTCGATACGGCTGTTGGTGCAGGAGCCGATAAAGACGCGATCGAGCCGGATATCGGTGATCTTCTGGTTCGGATGAAGACCCATGTACCTGAGCGCGCGGACAATGCCTTCGCGCTTGATGGGATCTTCTTCCCGGGCCGGGTCCGGCACAGCACCATCGACACCGGTCACCATTTCCGGAGAGGTACCCCAGCTCACCTGCGGCATGATGGCGGAGCCGTCCAGCTCGACCACCTTGTCGAACACCGCATCGTCATCGCTGTGCAGGGTGCGCCAGTAGTCCACCGCCTTGTCCCAGGTCTCGCCTTTCGGGGCGAACGGACGGCCTCTGACGTAGTCGATGGTGGTGTCATCCACCGCCACCATACCAACGCGGGCACCGGCTTCGATGGACATGTTGCAGATAGTCATCCGGCCTTCCATGCTGAGGCCGCGAATGGCTTCACCGCCAAACTCGATGGCGTAGCCGGTACCGCCGGCGGTGCCGATCTTGCCGATGATGGCGAGGACCACGTCCTTGCCGGTCACGCCGGGGCCAGGCTTACCGTTGACCCTGACCAGCATGTTTTTCATCTTCTTCTGCACCAGGCACTGGGTGGCCAGCACGTGCTCGACTTCGGAGGTACCGATACCGTGGGCCAGGCAGCCGAAGGCACCGTGGGTGGAGGTGTGGGAGTCACCACACACGATGCTCATGCCCGGCAGGGTGGCACCCTGCTCCGGCCCGATCACGTGGACGATGCCCTGGCGCTGGTCCTTGATCTTGAATTCGAGGATGCCGAACTCGTCGCAGTTCTTGTCGAGGGTTTCGACCTGAGTTCGGGATACGGGGTCGACGATGCCGTCGATGCCTTTGTCACGGTCGGTGGTCGGGACGTTGTGGTCCGGGGTGGCGATGTTGGCGTCGATGCGCCACGGCTTGCGACCGGCGAGGCGCAGGCCTTCAAACGCTTGCGGTGAGGTGACTTCGTGCAGCAACTGACGGTCGATGTAGATCAGTGCGGAGCCGTCGTCCCGCTGTTTGACCAGGTGGTCGTCCCACAATTTGTCGTATAAGGTCTTGCCCGCCATCGTTCTCTCTCACTCTCTGGGGGTTTCTGGTTTTGACTTCATTGTTGGCTATGTTACTCCCCCGGGCTGCATAACCTCAATTCATGTTTTTTATTCTTTGCATTCCTTCTTGGCATATTTTAGCTTTGGAGTTCGGGCGGGTTGGCTGAAGCTGCTCAAAACACGCTACGAGCACGTCCATGTGCGCTTGTTTCGGGCC